>DATEKA010000157.1:0-11118 GCA_035277685.1 Candidatus Acidiferrales bacterium | reverse complement strand
CCGGCGCAGTCGGAATCCATTTGTGTGGGGCGCGACGTGGAAGTGGCGCTGCTCACCGGCGCGCGCTTGCACATCGCGCATATGTCCAGCGCGAAATCGCTCGAGTACGTGCGCGCCGCCAAACGCGCGGGCCTGCGCGTCACGTGCGAAGTCGCGCCGCACCATTTCACGCTGACAGACGAGGACGTTCGCTACGACACGCGCTTCAAGATGAATCCGCCGCTTGCTTCGCGGGCGGATCGCGATGCGTTGATTGAAGGATTGGCGGATGGCAGCGTCGATGCGATTGCCACGGACCACGCGCCGCATCATGCGGCGAGCAAAGACGTCGAGTTCGATCGCGCGCCTTTCGGCATCACCGGCTTTGAGACGGCGCTGGCCCTGGGCCTGAGCGAGCTCGTACACACGAAGAAGCTGCCCCTGATGCGGTTGGTGGAATTGTTCGCAACGGGACCCGCGCGCGTGCTCGGGATCGAACGCAAGATTGCGGCGGGACAGCCCGGGGATCTCACGATTTTCTCGACGGAACGCGACTGGACGTTTCGCGCCGCTGAATCTGCCAGCAAATCGAAGAACACGCCGTTCGACGGCCGCACCTTCCGCGGCGGCCCCGTCGCCACTATCGTTGCCGGCCGCTTCGCCTTCGGCCACTCCTCCCTTGAGCGCCGCTAACCCGATCCACCAAAATGCCGGGTCGCCCCTAGCCACTCGCCACCGCGTTCGTCAGCGCGGATTCGCGGTCATGGATGCGCGGCGGCCGGTGGCGATGGGGAAATACTTGAGCCACTGTTTGCGGATGGCTTCTGTGCGGTCGAGAAGTTCCTGACTCGGCTGCATGCCATGCTGCACGACCATCACCATGCCGGTGTTGAAGTGACGCTGGGAATGGTTCACGTCGGGCATGCGCGGGCCTTCGGCGGCAATCACGTCCTGAATTGTGACCTTGGTTCGCTCGGCTTTGAAGATGCGATGACCGTTGGCGTCTTTGCCGGCGGGTTCGAGGTGGCGAAGGATGAAGAAGTCGGGAACCTCGGCGGGCGAGACGAGTCCCATCAGATATAAATCGAGATAGGAATATCCCGTCGCGGGGACGTAGTAGTTGTCGTCGAGTTGCGTGAAGGTGCCGTCAAAATTGTCCTGCCAGACGCCGCCGCCCATGATGGACGCCTCTGTGGGACGCACGTAGGGGAACGGTACGCGCGCTTGCAAGCCCATGTCCCAGTGGGTGGGACCAAGAGGTATGGTCTCGTTGCCCACTTTTGCGGAAACGAAGGCCGCCCAGCGGTGTCCCATTTCGTGGCCGATCTGCGACATGGCGTACATGTACGGAGGAATCTTCCCGTCCTGCGAGATTTCCTCGAGCTGCTTGGTGTAGTAGGTGATGTCGTGCGTGTCGCCGACCGGCGCATCGGCTGGCGGATACTCCTCAGCCTGGATGGAGCGAGCGTAGACGGGCTGAATGAATTCCCACTGGAAGCGTCCCTGCGAGCAGTAGGAAGCGAGGCCGCGCTGTTCGGCGCCAATGCCGGTGACCGCGGGGCCAGTGGAGCCGAGCGGGCCGTCGCTGGGCGTGCCCGCTTCCTGGTTGTCCACGCGAAAATCGGAGTAGTAGACGAGAAAGTCGAAATTGTCGCCGAGGCCATTGATTACGGTGCAGGAAAGATCGCGCGGGTTCGGCAACTTGTAATAGTGGAACGATTCGAAGGCGACGGGGAACGGTCCGGCTTTCGGCTGAAGCGAGGAGAAATGGACTTCCGGATTGCGTAGGCCTTTGAGCGTAACCGCGCGCGCGGGAATCTGCGCGGCTGGCTGTTTCGAATCGCGAGCAAACGATTCCGCGGACACCGTGATCTCCGTTGTGTTGCTGATCTCGGAGGGAATGATTCCCTGCATTGCAATGGTGTTGCCGCTGACGGTCACCTTGCGCTCGACGCCGGGCCCAAAGGCGGCGTACCGCGGCTTGCCAAATTGAGGATTCCGAGGGGCGAATCCGAAAATGACCCAATCCGTTCCCGCGTTCGACGAGGCGGCGGCTGCGGCTGATGGCTGCGCGGTTGCAAAGTGAACGTGATAGGAAATGCCGCCGATGCCCGCATCGCCTTCGGGCAGCACGGGGCCTGAGGTTTCGAGCGTAGTCTTGAGGAACAGGCCATCAACCACGGAAACGTGCAGCTTGCGGATATCGAGGTTGGCCGACGCAGCGGAGGCGTTCGCGGCGGTACTCTCAGCGCTGAGAGTGGCGAGTTTCTTTTCCGCGCCGCCGGAAACGAGCGGGTAGACGCCGACGATGGCGTCCTTGGCGGCAAGCTGGTTGTAGGACATTTCGATTGTGCCGTCTTTGTGCAGGACTGCCTGGAAGCGGTTAATGGTCTTGTACCACGTAAAGTCCTGGATGTTGCCGTATGGTTCGGTGATATCCCAGGTGACGACTACGCGATCGTTTAGTTCCTTCGCGTAACGGTCGCCGGACGTGCGTGGCTTGAAAAACACGCAGATAGCCGGCACGGTGTTGACCAGGTTTCCGGCAGCCTCGCCGAGTGCGTCGAAACGCGCGATGGTGACCCCGCCCTCGTCACGAGGCCGGAACCGCGGATTCTCCCCGAATCCGAACGCACTCCGGGCGGGAGGGCCGAAACGGATCGAGCCGGTGACCCCGACGCTGAATGAGTCCCACGTCTGGCCGGAAAAAGGGAATTGGAAATTCTTCAGGGTGACCTTGGGATCGGAAAGTTTCTGGCCGAAGTCCGAGTCCCATTCGAGGGGAAGTTTTTCCACGCGATAGCCCGTTTTCGACGGCGTGAAGCGGAGAGTTGAATGATCCAGGTCGAAGAGATTCTGGGCGCCCAGCGCGCCCTGGTCCAGCTCCATGAGGATGAGATCTCCGTGGACGGAGACTTTGCCGATGGACTTGCCAGGTTGTTCGCGCTCTTGCGCGCGCAAGGAAGGCAAGAGGGCTGGGATCAAGAGAATGGAGAGCAAAGAAAGGAAACGTTTAGCAGGAATCACGGACGGCTCCTAAGAAGGCATCTGCGGAGCATGTATACAATATCCAGCATAGGATGGGAAGCTGTTTCGGCGGCTCGCGTCAATGACGTTGTTTGGCCGAACGACGTCACCCAGCCGCGCGGCCGTGATAGCGTGAGGTCGTGATGTCGAGTCGAGGGAAAGCGCTGGCGAAATTGAACGAAGAGATCGTCGGGTGCCGGAAGTGCCCGCGCCTCGTCGCGTATCGCGAGCGGGTGGCGCGAGAGAAGCGGCGCGCGTTTAAGGATTGGGATTACTGGGGCAGGCCGGTTCCGGGCTTTGGCGACCCGGACGCGAAACTGCTGATTCTGGGACTGGCGCCGGCGGCGAACGGAGGCAACCGGACGGGCCGCGTCTTCACGGGCGATCGCTCGGGCGACTTTCTGTACGACGCGATGTATCGGGCCGGATTCGCGAATCAACCGACGTCAACGCATCGGGGCGACGGATTGAGGCTGACGAATGCATATGTGGCGGCGGTGGTGCGATGCGCGCCGCCGGAGAACAAGCCGTTACCTTCCGAGCTTGCGAACTGCCGGCCATATCTCGAACGGGAACTCGAGATTCTGCGGCCGCGAGCGGTCCTGGCGCTGGGACGGGTCGCGATGATCAGCTACCTGGAAGTGCTGAAGCGCGAAGCAAAGATCAAAAGCTATGCGGCGTTTCCGTTCGCTCACGGCGCGAGTTTCGAAATGGGCGGGAATTTGCCGCGCCTGTTCGTTTGTTACCATCCGAGCCAGCGGAACACATTCACGGGGACGCTCACGCCGGCAATGCTGATTGGAGTTTTGA
The DNA here is from genome assembly GCA_035277685.1 of Candidatus Acidiferrales bacterium. GTDB lineage: Bacteria > Acidobacteriota > Terriglobia > Acidiferrales > UBA7541 > Palsa-295. Next base: position 7,302 of record DATEKA010000157.1, on the reverse strand, counting down.
GGAAGATTCGCGCTTTTCTGGAGAGAGACCGGCAAGGGCTTGGCTGATGGCCCGCCTTCGCCTGAACCGATCGTTGATCGAGGGCTGAGGGACGCGGCGAACGCAGCGCAGAACGAGGAATTACACAGCTGGACTGCCGGCGCGATCGGTCAAGGCGGTGTTTGCCTCGCTGCGCGACTCGCGGCGCATGGTTTCGATGAAAGTGCGCACGAGTCCCGGATCGAATTGATTTGCCGCGCAGCGCTCGAGCTCGGCGAAAGCGTCTTCGGGGCTCCGGGGCTTTTTATAGGCGCGTTCAGATGTAATGGTGTCGTATGCGTCGGCAATGGCGATGACGCGCGCGCCGTAGGGAATGTGCTCGCCGTCGAGCTGGTCCGGATAGCCGGTGCCGTCCCAGAACTCATGATGATGGCGGACCATTTCCCGAATGCGGTCCATGCCGCGGAGGGGCTCAAGAATTTTGGCGCCGAGTTCGGTATGCGTTTTCATGGTTTCCCATTCGCCGGGATCGAGCGAGCCGCCCTTATTGAGAATCGCTTCGGGAATACCGACCTTTCCGACATCGTGCAACAGGCCGGCCAGGCGAATCTCCTCGACCTCGTCGGCGGGTCTTCCGAGCGCTTGCGCGAGCAGGCCGGCATAAGCGGAAACTTTCGGCGAGTGACCTTGCGTGTAGCGATCTTTCGCGTCGATTGCGAGCGCCAGCGACGTGACCGTTTCGACGACGGCGGGAGGCACGGCTCCATCGTTGGATTCGCCCACGCCCTGCTCGAGGGACCTGGTAAATTGCTCGAGGCGGCGATAAATCTCCTCGAAGGCCTCCGGGCCGGTGGCAAAGAGGCGCTTCAGAGTGACTCCGAGATACGCTTCGAGAACGTCTTTCTTCCAGCGTTTGCGATCGAGAGAGTCTCCCTGCTCGGCGCTGGAAACCGAGTTGCCGCCCTGATGCTTGGAGAGGTACATAGATGAGTCGGCGACCTGGATGAGTTCTTGCGGAGTGGAACCGTGAACGGGGAAGCCCGCGATCCCGAAACTGGCGGTGATGTTCTTGTCGCGCAGTAAAGGGTCGGAGGCCACCCAGCCGCGCAGTTTGTTGGCGAGCTGCCGCGCCTGTTCGATGGTGGTTTCAGGCATGAGGACGACGAATTCGTCGCCGCCGTAGCGCGCGACGACATCGGAGCGGCGGCAATTCTGCTCGAGGATGTGCCCGACGCGCTGGAGGACTACGTCGCCTTCAAGATGGCCGTAAAAATCGTTCACAAATTTGAAGCGATCGAGATCCATCAGCACGAGAGCAAATGGGCGATTGGCGCGCGTGGACCGTTTCCACTCCTGCGACAACTGCTCCATCAGGTAGCGGTGGGTTTTGACGCCGGTCAGGCCATCCGTAATGGCCTGTTCCTGCGCCTTCTGGAAGGTCGACGCGTTATGCAGGGCGCCGGCGAACAAATCGGCGAGCGTCCGGAGCAACTGGACTTCCTGGTCGGAAAAATCCGTGGGACTCGAGGATTCGACGTACAGCACGCCCAGCAGCGACTCGGCGTAGACGACCGGAAGGGCCAGTGCCGCGGCCGACCCGGGCAGAACCGTTCTCGGAGTTGAGGCGCTGGCCTCGCGGACGGTAGCGGATTGTCCGGTGCGGGCGACTTGTCCGATCAGTCCCTCGGAAAGGGGGATGCGGCGCGCGAGGGCCTCGCGGCGCGAACCGGCCTCGGCCTGTACGACCAGCTCTTTCGTCGGATAGTCGAGAGTGGCGATCCCGATGTGGTCGTACGGCAACTCCTTCTCGATCTCCAGAGCGATCTTGGAAAGCATCTCGACGGGATCGAGAGTCGTAATGGCATGGTTCGAGATGCTGTTGATCAACGAAAGCTGGCGCGATTTTTTCTGCTCTTCGGAGAACAACCGGGCGTTTTCGATGGCGATAGCGGCTTCGCTTGCCAGAACGCGCAGGAGCTCGACGTGGCCCTCGTCGAAGCGGCGCTCCTCGCGGCTATAGACGGCGAGCACGCCTACGGGTTGATCGTAAAGAATCAGCGGTACGGCGCAAACGGAACCCGCCTCGGCCAGCGGCTCGAATCCCAGGCGCTGGCATTCTTCGGCAAAACCCTCGCGAATCAAAAGAGGCTGGCGTGCGCGCATCACATACTCCACCAGGTGATTTCCGGCGGCCCTCGAGAATTTCGGACGCAATTCGCCGTCTGTACATTTGATTTCGAAACGGATTTCGCGGCTCTGGGGCTCCTGCGAAGCGATGAAGAAGCTCTCGGCTTCCAGCAGCCGCCGGATTTCCTTGTAGATGCGATCGAAGAGCACGTCAGGTTGCAGCGTGGAGCTGAGCGCGCGTCCGATCTCGTTCAAGATATGCAACTCTTCGCTGCGGCGTGCCGTCTGGCGGACGAGATAACTGTTCTCGACAGCCATACCGATCTGGTGTCCCAGGGCGAGAAGAAGCCGCAATTCGGCGGACGTGAAGTTTCTTGGATCGGGCGTGCCGAGAAGCAGGACCCCGAAGAGGCGTTCCTTTGCCTGCAAGCTGATCGCGACCACGGTCCGGAGATTCTGATTGAGGAGCGATCGCCGCAGTTGGCGAAAGGCGTCTTCCTTTTCGAGGGCCTCCCAATTCGAATCGCGCCCGAGTTCGCGAAGCACGACGAGCCCTCCGAGGCGGGCGACGACGCGAACGAGGTACTCGTCCAGATGCTCGTTTTGAATCGTGGAACAGAATTTCTCCTCGAGGCCGGAGGTGACCACGGAACTTTGTCCGCGACGGTCACCATAGTGCAGGCAGAGTGCGCCGGCAGGTATGCGCGCTACATTCAGGACGCGTTCGAGACCCTGGGCCAGCATCTTTTCAATTTCATCGCCAGCAAAGCTCGAGGTGGCAAGATTCAGGTTGGAGAGTGCGAGCATATTGCGCTCGACGCGCCGGCGCTCCTCTTCGTAGATGGCCATCACCATCAGCACGCCGGCAAAAATCTCGGGGAGCAAATCTAGAAAGGTGAAGTCGTTCGGCGCGAGGCGCGCGATTTCAGGCGCGATTGCGTTGAAAATGCACAAAAGGCCCCAGGCAATGAACGTCAACGAGATCAGCAGGTCTGCCCGCGATTCGTGCTTAGTCGATTCCTGCCAGAAAACTCTGGCGACTACGAAAAACACGAGTCCGACGGCGAGAAGCAACGGCACAACGAGGTAATTCTGGCCGTAAGCGGCGGCCCACAATGCCGCAACGCCTGTTCCTATGGCCGCGTTGCGAACCACTCCTGCGCGGCCGGCGTAACGGCTTACGGCACTGTAGAAAGCCAGCGCGGCGCACATATAAAGCCAGTCGTCCAGGCTGACGGCCCAGCGGGAGCGTCCGATTTGATGCAAGAATGTCGAAGCGACGGCGCGGAGCGAAAGGATGAACCAGGCGCTGGACCAGAGCGCCAGATATTCCTGGCGTTTTTGGCGATAGACGAACAGGAAAAATGCGCCGAGCAGCAGAGTGCCGGCGAAGGCCACAATCGCGCTCGTGTTCGCGTAGTTCACTAAACCAAGCTCCGCCTATGCCGTTCGATGGCGTTGTCGCCGAACCCAGCGCAGCTTTGCATGTCGTTCGTCACCCACCCCCAGCACCGTACCAAAGCAACTGCACTCCGACGGAGACGGCACCGGCAGGGACGCTGCAGGTTGGCAACGAGAATAGCAGAAATCGGACTCCATCCCGGGAAGGCATCGCCCAGAGTTACACTGCGGATAACAGCGCGCGTGGCCATATGATACTTGGTGAGGCCCTTGGCAGTCTTAGCAGCCTACTATCGCAGGGGAGAGGAAGACGAGCAAGGGAACCCGCGTGCCAACCTGTTTCGTCTCACGGACTTGCGAGTTCTTTGCGTTGATGTATGGGTCGGGCCTCTGCGCGGCTCGATTTTGCCCGGCGCTTCCGCTACTATGCTTAGTTTCAACGCGTCACTGGAAAGCTGAATAGTGAACTCATCTCCAAAGCCGCGAGTCCGTTTCGCGCCGTCTCCCACGGGCTACCTCCATGTTGGCGGTGCGCGCACGGCTCTGTTCAATTGGCTGTATGCGCGTCATGAGGGCGGCACCATGCTCTTGCGCATTGAGGACACCGACGTCGAGCGCAACCGGCCCGAATTGGTTGACGGCATCCTGGCCGGGCTGAAGTGGCTGGGAATCGAATGGGACGAGGGACCGTTCTTTCAGTCGCAGCGCCTCGCGATGTACACCGCTGCGTCTGAGCGGCTTCTCGCCGCCGGCGCGGCTTTCTCCTGCTACTGCAAACCGGCAGCCTATGCCGGCGCCGACGCGGCGGCCCAACAGGATGAACAGGCGGGCGAGGGCGACGACGAGGGCAAGCTCCAAAGGAATGCGGCGTGTCCGTGCCGCGATTTGACCGACGCGGAACGTGACGCCAAACAAAAAGAAGGCACTCCGCGCGCGATACGTTTCAGGACGCCTCGCGAGGGCGTTACGAAATTCGAGGACGCCGTTTTCGGCCCGCGGGAAGTGCAGAACCCGGAGATCGAGGATTTCGTACTGCTGCGCTCGAGCGGGCTGCCCACATATCAGCTCAGCGTGGTGGTGGACGACATTGACATGCGCATTTCGCACGTCATTCGCGGAGCGGATCATCTATCGAACACGCCCAAGCAGGTGCTGATCTATCGCGCTCTCGGGATGGAGCCGCCGATTTTCGCGCATGTGCCATTAATTCTTGGCCCGGACCGCACGCGACTATCGAAGCGGCACGGTGCCACCAGCGTCGGTTCCTATGCGGACGAGGGATTTTTGCCCGAGGCGTTCCGCAATTTTCTAACGCTGCTGGGATGGTCTCCCGGGAATGATGCCGAGTACATGCGGACGGCGGAATTGATCGAGCGGTTTTCGCTGGCGGGCGTCAGCCGCACGAATGCCGTTTTCGACCGGCCAAAGCTCGAGTGGTTCAACACACAATATTTGCAGAAGCCGCCGGTCGAAGAGTTGCTGCCGCACGTGGAGGCGTACCTGAAGCGCGCGGGCATCTGGCAGGTCCGCTGGGGAGCGCAGGGCGGCGATCGGGCGTGGTTCGCGCATGCCGTGGATTTGATCCGGCCGCGCACGCGCCTGCTCACCGATTTCAGCGGCTGGGCGCGCGCTTTTTTCGCCGACGATTTCGACTACGAGCCGGAAGCCCGCGCGAAATTCTGGAAAGATGAGCGCCTGCCGGGCATGCTCGCCAAACTGGCGGATGCCCTGGATGCCCTGCCCGAGTGGAATCATGACGCGTGCGACGCCGCACTCCGCGCGCTGGCAGGCGCCGAAAGCGTGAAAGCGGGCCTGCTTATCAACGCGACACGCGTGGCGATTGTCGGCCGTGCCGTCGCGCCCCCGCTCTTTGAAACGATGGTGGTCCTCGGGAAGGAGCGGGTGGTAAACCGCATCCGCCGCGCGTTGCCGTTCATGTCCGGGCAGTCCGTGGCCGGCCAGTCTACCAGCTAAGACTGGCAAGCGAGCGGTCACACGCGCTTAACTTCGCGGTATGATTCTTGTACACTCCGCGCGCGACTCTTCCTCCCGTGAGGCTGCCCTCTTGCCTATCGTGAAAACCTCCGCGTCTGCTGCGTCGCCCGCAACTGAAACCGGAAATCGTACGCGGTGCCGGATTGCGGCGCGGCTGCTTCCATTCCTGTTCATTCTCTACATCGCAAACTATCTGGACCGTACGAGCGTGGCCTACGCCGCGCTTCGCATGACCAGCGATTTGGGATTCAGCGACCGCGTCTTCGGCCTGGGCGCCGGCATTTTCTTCCTGAGCTACGTCGCGCTGCAGATTCCGGGCGCGATGCTCGTCGAGCACTGGAGCGCCCGGCGCATGATTGCCGTGGTGATGATGGCGTGGGGTTTTCTTACGGCGTTGACCGGGCTGGTCCACACCGCGAACCAACTCTACATCGCGCGATTGCTGCTGGGCGCGGCGGAGGCGGGTTTCTTTCCGGGCGTGATCGTCTACCTGAGCCACTGGTTCTCCGCCGAGGACCGGGGCAAAGCGACCGGCTATTTCATGGCGGCGATCCCGCTCTCTCAAGCGATGGCGTCGCCGCTGGCAGGCTGGATCGTCGAGCATTCTTATGGCGGCCTGCAGGGCTGGCGGTGGCTTTTTATCGTTGAGGGATTGCCCGCTATCGTCCTGGGCGGCGCCGCTTATTTCGTCTTGTGCGACCGGCCGCGCGAGGCTCGATGGCTCGCGCCAGATCAGCGCGAATGGATCGAAGAAAAACTGCGTCGCGAAAAGCAGGCAGCTCCGCGAGCAATTTCCGTCGCGCAAGCGCTGCGTTCACCGCTCGTGCTGCTGCTGGCAGTCCTCGGTTTTCTGGAGTACTTCGTCGGCTACGGATTCTATTTCTGGTTTCCGACGATGTTGAAACGGCAATCCTCTCTCTCGGACTGGATGGTCGGCGTCGTCGGCGTTATTCCTTACGTGGTGATGTTTGCGGCGATGGTCTTGAACGGCCGCCACTCCGACAAACGCATGGAGCGAAGGTGGCACGCCGCCGTTCCGATGTTCGTGGCGGCCATTGGGGCTCTCGGCCTCGCCGTGCAGTTTCATTCGCTGCCCGTTCTCGTTCTCCTCTTCACGATGATTGCATCTGCAAACGCCTATCTTCCGCCTTTCTGGGCGATCCCTACGACATTGCTTGACCGTTCGGCGGCCGCCGCCGCGGTCGGATTCATCAACGGTGTTGCCTCCATCGCGGGATTTGTCTCGCCTTATCTGCTCGGTTATCTCAGCACTCGTACCGGCTCGTTCAGCGGGGGAATGCTGGCAATTATGGCGGCAGGCGCTGCCGGAGGCCTGCTCCTCTTCTGCGTTCCCAAACGCACGCATGCCGGGCCGCTGTGAAGCGTGACTCGGGCTGATGCAAGTGGTCGCGCTTAGTCGTGCGGGCGGGCGAAATAGCCGGTTTTTGCGCGGACAGTCAAGTTTTCCTGTTTTGGACGAATCAGGATTTTGCGAAACGTGTCGTCCTTGATGGGATTCGACGGGTAATAGGCGAGTTCGTAGGCTGTGCGCAGCTCCTCGGCAATCTGACGGAAATAGGTGTGCGGATCGGTGCTTTCGGCGTCAATCTGGTCTGCGCCGGTTTCCCTGGCGATGCGATTCATCACACTGGTGCCGTATCTGTTGCGCGCGGTCAGGCGGCCGTGCTCTTTTTGCGTGTAGCGAATGGTGAAGACCTGGACGTTTTCCTGCTGGGCGGTTTCGATGGTCGTCATCATGTTGTTCGAGCTGGAGTTGTCTTCACCGTCGCTGAAAACGAG
>DATEKA010000156.1:0-15333 GCA_035277685.1 Candidatus Acidiferrales bacterium | reverse complement strand
CGCGGCTTTTTTGGCGCCTCCGGATCATCCACCCTCGAACATTTCGTCAACGGCGTGGCGCGCGACATCACCGATCCCGAGACGAATCTTTCCGTGCGCCAGCGCCTCTACCTCCGTGAAATTGCGGACGCGAAGTCGGGTCAGGAACGCATGAAACTCCGCGGCGGCGAAGACCTTCCCATTCGCGCGCTGGGGTCGGGAAGCGACTACACCGTCTTTATTGACCATCTCGGAATCGCGTCGCTCAACATGGGATATGGCGGCGAGGATCCCGGCGGCATCTACCACTCGATCTACGATGACTTCTACTGGTACACGCATTTCGGCGACACGAACTTCACTTACGGGCGCGCTCTGTCTCAAACCGTGGGCACCGCTGTCATGCGTCTTGCCGACGCCGATCTTCTCCCGTTCGAGTTCACCGATCTCGCCACCACCATCCAGGAATATCTCACCCAGCTCGAAAAACTCGCCGACGATTCCCGCAGCGAAGCCATCGAGCGCGACAAGGAACTCGATGAAGGCGTATTCAAGGCGGTCAGCAATCCAACCGAGCCCACCTATGCGCCGCCGCGCGAGCCCGTGCCTCCGCATCTGAATTTCGCGCCCTTCGAAAATGCGGCGGATGCGCTGACAAACGCCGCCAAGCGTTATCACGACGCGCTTCAAAAGGCCTGGGCGGCTGGTGTTCCAGCAGACAAGCTGCAGGGCCTGAATCACAAAATGATGCAGAGCGAACGCGATCTAACCACGCAAGAGGGTTTGCCGCGGCGCGCCTGGTACAAGCACATGATCGACGCTCCCGGCGTCTACTCCGGCTACGGCGCGAAGACTATTCCCGGCGTCCGCGAAGCCATCGAGCAGAAGCACTGGGACGAAGCTAACTCGCAGATCGAGCGCATCGCAACTGTGCTGAACCGCGAGACCTCGCTCATCAACTCCGCCGCCGATGAACTGGCGGGTTCCGCCAAGTAGCAGCGGCGGTTCACGGTCTGTGAGAGTGCGGTGGCTTGCCCCCGCTTTCGCGCGCATGAGGCGCTGTCTAGCGCAGTGCGTCCGTCCGTGTCGCGCGGCGGGGTTCTTCGCAGGGAACTACCTTGCGTCACGCCGTCCGCAGTGGCGGGGCGCGAATTTTCTTCCACCACACAGCCTTCAACCAATCCCGTCATGCTGCTACTATGGACACCGTTTTCAAGGAGACCTTCTCGCGCGTGAAAAAAAACACATTGCTCATCGCCGCCGCGGTAACGATCGCTTTCCTGGCGGCCTCCTGTGGCGGCAAAACATCTCAGCAACCCGCAAGCGTCGCGACTCCAATCGCTACCGTTGACCCCGCCACGGCCGGCTCGATCAGCGGCACCGTTAAATTCGACGGCAAGCCGCCCGTCCTTCGCCCCATCAACATGAGCGCCGAGCCCGTCTGCGAAAAAGCCCATCCGGCGCCCGTGCCCTCGCAGGAAGTCGTGCTCGGTGATGGAGGCACGCTGGCGAACGTGGTGGTGTACGTGAAGAGCGATGGACTGAGCAAGTACAAGTTCGCCGCTCCCACCGGGCCCGCCGTGCTCGACCAGCAAGGCTGTATGTATGAGCCTCATGTCGTCGCGTTGCGCACAGGGCAGAAACTCGAAGTGCAAAACGAAGACCAAACCACTCATAACGTGCACGCGCTGCCGTCCTCCAATTCCGAATGGAACAAATCTCAGCCGCCCGGCGCCGGCCCCATCGAGCAAACTTTTTCCCAGCCCGAAATGGCCATCCCCGTCCGCTGCAACGTCCATCCCTGGATGAAAGCCTACGTCTTTGTGTTCAAAACTCCCTATTTCGCGGTGACCGGAAAAGACGGCAAATTTCAAATCGCCAATCTGCCGCCTGGCACCTACACAGTCGAAGCATGGCAGGAGAAGTACGGCATCGAGGACGCTACCGTCGCCGTCGCCCCGAAGCAATCCCAGCAGGCTGACTTCACTTTCAAATCCAGCAACGACGCCGAGTAAACAACCGCGAGTCCTTCGATCTCTGAAGTACTGTTAGTCGTTGTCTGCTGACGGGATTCTGGGGCTTGAACGAGGCGTAAGCTATTCGTGCCGCAGCGCGACCATGGGATCTACGCGCATTGCCCTCCGCGCCGGAATCCAACAAGCGAGGAGAGCGACCGCCACCACCGTTGCAAACGCAATCACAACGATCCAATCAGCGTGAGGGAATTGGGTACCGCTGAAAGCGGAGCGGACCAGCGCTGGGAGCACAGCGGCAAATAAAAGGCCGGCCACCACGCCGAAGGCAAGGAGAAGAGCGCCGCCGCGCATGATCAGCGCGAGCGCTTCGCGAGGCGAAGCGCCCAGGGCCATGCGAATGCTGATTTCGCGAGTGCGCTGGGCAACGAGATACGAAACGATGCCGTAGACCCCTATGGCAGCCAGGAGAAGAGCGAGAGCGGCAAACCCGCCCATAAGCTCGCTCATGATGTTGTCACCCTGGCCTGAATCGTAAATCACGCGCTCCATCGTCTTCACGTTGCTCACCGCCTGATTGTCGTCGACTTTCCAAATCGCCTGGCGTAGCGCCCCCGAGAAAAGGTCGGGCTGGACGCGGGTGCGCACGACCAAGCTCATTGTGCCGCTAGGGTGAGCAAGGAACGGCTCGAAAATGTGGGGGCGGGGATATGCCTCGCCGAGGAATTCGTTGACGTTTCCCACTACACCGACAATTTCGCTCCACTGGTGTTGCGTGGATTTTTCGGGATTGATCAGGATATGGCGGCCGACGGGATTCTGGTGCGGAAAATATTTGGCAGCGAACGCCTCGTCGACAATCGCAACCGGGGTGGAATTTGAGTCGTCCAGAGGTGTAAATGAGCGGCCCTGCAGCAACGGGAGGTGCAATGTCTGGAAATAATTTGGACTCACGTCGATGAAAAAGCACGAGGGCCACTCGCTGGCTTTGGAGACAGGATGGCCCTCTACCATGAAATGCGTGGAAAACGGGAAGGTAAACGGAAGGCTGCTCGTGACGGCAGCGGATTGAGTCTGTGGCGAGCGGTCGATCTCCTGCAAAGCATTTACGAAAAAAGCGGCCTGCCGCTGCGGGGCCGCAAAATATTCGAGACCGCGCAATGATACGGATGCGGTGAGCACATTGCGTGGATCAAAACCGGGAGACGCGCGGAGTTCGGCAATAAATGAATCGACGAACAGACCAGCTGCGGTCAGGAGAATCAAAGAAAGCGTAATTTGAGCGACGACGAGGAGCTGCTGAAGGCGGTGTCGGCGCGGACCGAGCGTCGCGCCGGATGTGCTTTCTTTCAGTTTTTCTGCTGTGCTGTGACGAGAGATGCGCAGAGCTGGAGCGATGCCCACAAGAATCGCGGTGAAAATAGAAACTCCGGCTGTGAGGAGCAGGGTGCGGGCATCAATCGAAATCTCGCCGGCCAACGCAGCAGCGCGGCTATCCCAATTGAACTGCAGAATAATTGCGCGCATGCTCCCATACGCAAATAGAATCCCCAGGCTGCCGCCCGCCACAGCGAGCAACAAACATTCCGTAAAAAGTTGACGGGCAAGCCGGCGCGGACCGGCTCCCAGCGCAGCTCGAACAGAAAATTCGCGTTGGCGAGCGGAGTTCCGAGCCAGGAGTACGCCCCCGAGATTGGCGCACGCGATCAGCAGCACTAGGCCCACTGCGGACATCATGAAGGCCATCGCCGTTCCGACATTCGCGTCGGCAACCTGATATTCCTGAAGGGGCATCACGCGTGCGCCCCATCCTTTGTCGGAGGGGTTTTGGCTTGCCAGCCGCTGCGCGATCGCGCTCATTTGCGTTGCGGCAGCTTTCTGGTTGATACCGTGTTTGAGCCGGGCGAAGACAGTAAGAAAACGGTTAGAGCGGCCCTTCGGGGCTAGCTCTTCACGCGAAAGGGCCAGCGGCATCCAAATTTGCGCGTCAAAGTCCCAGAGGTGGAAATCAGCAGGCATCACGCCCACCACAGTGTAGGGATTGCCGTTCAACCGTATGATTCGGCCCAGCACGTGAGGATCATCGGCGAATCGGCTGTGCCATATCGCATTGCTAAGAATTGCCACGTTGTTGCGTCCTGCCTGCTGTTCATTCGATGAAAATGCGCGGCCGATGGCCGGCTGAACTCCAAGGACCGAGAAGAAATTGGCGGAAACACTGGCTCCCGCCACCAGTTCGGGCGTAGCCCCGCCGGTGATCGTGACTTCTCCAAAATCCGCGAAGTTGCCGAAGTCTGCGGCGGCCATATTGGAGAAGTCGGTAGCCTGGCGTTGCCAGTCGTTGTAGTCCGGCCAGGAAACGGGATAGCGATCCGCGGCGAACACATCTGTTGGGTTATTACTGCTGATAATCATCAGCCTGTTGGGATCGTGCACCGGGGGCTTGCGCAACATCGCCCCGCTGACAATGCTGAGGACCATCGTATTCGCGCCGATGCCGAGGGCCAGCGTGAGGACAGCGACGGCGGTGAAACCGGGAGACTTGCGCAGCATGCGCAGGCCGTAGCTCAAATCTTGGACGAAGTCTTGGAGCCACGTGATACGGCGGGTGTCCCGGCATTCTTCTTTGGTCCGCTCGATTCCATGCAGTTCGAGGAGCGCTTGGCGACGCGCTTCTTCCGGGGCCAGACCTTTCGCGAGGCACTCCTCAGCCTTTCGCTCGACGTGATCGCGAAGCTCCTCGTCTAGCTCCTCGTCCGCTTGTCTCCGGTGAAACAACGACCGCAAACGCAGCGGAATCGCGTACAGCCAATGTTCCAGTCGCATCTGCGCCTTCTTTCGGAGTCGAAGGGCTTAAGCCTCTCTAAGCTTGACCACCCGCGAAATCGCGCCGGACAATCTGCCCCAGTTGTCCGCTTCTTTTTCAAGCTGTCGTCGCCCGAGCCGCGTCAAGGAGTAGTATTTCGCCCGGCGGCCTTTTTCGGATGTTTTCCACTCCGCCGTGATCCAACCCTCCTGTTCTAACTTGTGCAGAGCCGGGTAAAGCGAGCCGTCGCTCACCTGCAACACGTCTCCGGATACCTGTTTTAATCGCTGGCTGACGGCGAACCCATTCATCGGCTCAAGATCGAGAATCTTCAGCAGCAGCATGTCCAAGGTGCCCTGGACGAGATCGGAAGGCTTGCTCATGTCATATCCTCATGTACTCGGTAACCGAGAACAGCGTACTCTGTCCACCCACAGTATGCAACCGGGAATTTGCTAAAGAATACGAGTCAGAGAGGCTTTCGTCCGTGACCCGGATCGTGGGGTGGATGCGGCAGCCGGTCATTCGGTAGCCTGCCTGCGGCAGTCAGGCTTAGGGCCTGCCCTCGTAGCAGGCACGCGGTAGAGGGCAAGAACTGTTCGATGTCTTGTCTCCGTTGTTGCTCTTACCGGCTTTCACCGGGCAAGGAAGATGGGCCTCTCAGGCAACGTCGCGGAGCGAGCGCTTTGTTGTCTGGACAGCGACTCCTGCAGTGCCGGAATTATTTGAAAGACGGGCCCACGCCAAAAAGAGGGTGCTGGATCGTTCTCCCATCGCGCTTGCGCGGCGAACACGATTGCCATATCCCAATAAAAGCCCTTGCGCGAATTGGGCCTGGGGGAAGGTGTGATCTGCATGGCCATCTTCTTCAGACCGGCGGAAACCCCGTGATTCGGATCCCAGAATTGGCGCGCACGCGAGTCCGAAATTCTGGCCAGCGTGCTCCCGCTCGGCGCGCCCCAATCGGTGGCAAGAATCGGCTCCCATACAACAAGCACGCGCACTTTCCATTCCGGATGCTGGGTCAAAAGCCGCTCGGTTGCGGAGGCCCCCCGCAAACAATAGGGTCAAGTAGGAGACAGCAACAGAACTAATCGCGGCACGTCCGGGTCCGCATCGAAAGCCGAGGTGAGTTGCGAGATGTTGTCGGCCGTCAGCTTAACGAGGGGAGGCTGGCCCTGCGGAGTAGGTCCGGGCACCCACAAGTAAAATGCCAGGAGCACCACGGCCAGGGCGATTGCACCGATTATGATGAGCCTCTTCGTCATCGAGCGCCTCGAACGGAGAAGTCCGCGATCAGTCCGCTGAGTTGCTGAGGGAACAGAATCATTCCGGCGACTACGACGACGGCAGCCCAGAGAAGAACGTTCCCGATCCACCGGCCGCGTACGGCGCATTGTTTTGCCCGGTGCTGTTGCCAGAATCCGAAGCCGAGCAGTGCCACCGAGAGACCCAGGAGCCACGGGCGAAGCGCGGTAAAGAATGCGCTTGTAACGCCGGCGCCCAAAGCTGCGGCGAAACCGAAAGGAAGGCAACAGCCAATCGTCGCAAAGGAGCTCACGATCGCTGCCACGGATGCGGTGACGCCAGTTCCCTGTTTCACGCTCGCTCTCCTTCGGCGGCTTCGATCACCGCGCGCCGAACCACCTCTGCAGGAGGAAGACCGAGTTGCTCCGATCCGGCGTAAAGCCGGCAGCTCAACGCAAATGCCTGGCCAGCTGGCGACTCGGCAGCCACATCACGTCCGTTGATTCGGATTGTGGGCGAGCCGGGGAACTTAAGGTCCACAGCCATTCTCTGGTTGCTGACAAGGACTTCCTCGATTTTCTCGGTCAACCCTCTTGAGACCAGGACGCCCTCCACGAGTTCCACAGCAGCGCGGTGCGATGGGCAATCGCGCACATACAGCACTTCGATCTTCATTCCTTGGCCCTCGGCCTGTTCCCGCTCGCTTCCTCCAGGACCGGGCAATGAGGATGTCGCTCACGCAGTTCCCGATCGCAACTCCGTAAGGCCGCGCGCAGTTCGTGCTCCAATTTCCTCAGGTCCGCGAGTTTGCGATGAACGTCCGCAAGCTTTCCTTGCAATTGATTTCGTACAGACGCACAACGCTCCAAGCGGCTATTTCGAACAGCCAGCAGGCCCCGTATCTCGGCGAGCGTGAATCCGAGACCTTGTGTGCGGCGAATAAAACTCAGCGCCTCCACATCGCGTTCGCCGAACCTGCGAAATCCACCTTGCGTTCGCGGCGCGCGTGGCAGCAGGCCGTTGCGCTCGTAGAAACGAATCGCGTCAACTGTCAGGCCGATCTTCTTTGCCACAATCCCGATTTGCACTGTAGGGCTCCTTCTAAAAGATACACTCTGGAGTCTAGTCCAGAGTCAAGCCCGAATGCGAGGCGCAAGGTCTCGCGGTCAGAACGTCGTTGCGGGTCAGAGGAGCGGCTGCCCATCTGACTCGGAGATGTGGTGTCGGCCGATGTGGGCGGACCGGCAAATTCCAATAACCGCAGCGAAACCGCGTTTCAAACGAGCGTTAATCGAATATAATCACCGGTTGCGGTTTTTACCCTCGAAAGCGGCCGCGTCCCAACGGGCCGCCTTTCGGTTGAACATCGCAAACATCCACAATCGTTTTTCGGATAGCACGTATCGGAAGGGAATTCAGTTTGGAAATGAGGGAAGGGAATCGACTGGCTGGCGTTCACAGGTTTGCGATCGCCACGGCCACCTGCACCGTGCTGCTCCTGGTGGCCGGCGCTCTGGTAACCAGCAATGACGCTGCCGACTCGGTGCCGGATTGGCCGCTCGCCTACGGAAAAATCGTTCCGCCGCTGATCGGCGGAATCCGCTACGAATACACCCACCGCGTGATCGCGGCGCTCGTCGCCATCCTGACGCTGGCGCTGGCCATATGGCTGATGCGAGTCGAGAAACGCCGGTGGATGCGGCGGCTGGGATGGACGGCCGTCGGACTCGTGGTGGCCCAGGCGCTCCTCGGCGCCGTACGCGTGCTCGAAGGCCACGCGGCCATCAGCGCAACTTCGCACGCCATCCTCGCGCAAATCTTTTTCATCACCCTGGTTAGTATTGCGCTGTTCACGAGCGCTTGGTGGCGCCGCGACTTACCTTCGTTCCATGATTCCGGCTCCCCACGATTCAGCGCGCTCGGCTGGTGGACCACGGCGGTGATTCTCGCGCAACTCGTTCTGGGCGCGGCATTTCGTCATGGCGCATTCGGGATCATTCCTCACATCGTCGGCGCCGGCGTGGTCACAGTGATGGTCGTCTGGACCGGGCGCGTCGCGAAAAAGCGTTTCGCGCGAGTGTCGGAGATTCGGCGAGCGGTAATCTGGCTGCACTCAACCTTCGGCACGCAGATTTGTCTCGGCGGAGCGGCCTACTGGGCGATTCTGGCGTCGCGTGACGCATCGCAGCCGGGGCTGACCTACGTGCTTCTCACGGTTGCGCACGTCATTGTCGGCGCGCTCACGCTCGCGGCGTCGTTGCTCGTGACGCTGGTCGGTGTGCGCCTGACGCATCCCGAAGCTCATGCGGCAACGGCGCAGTCCGCCGCTACGCATCTGGAGGCCGGCGCGCAATGAGCTATATCCGCGAAGACGCGGCGCAATCGCCGAGCAAGTGGTGGAGCTACGTTGTCCTCACCAAGCCCGACGTAACGTTCCTCGTCGTCATCACCACCGTCGCGGGTTTCTATCTCGGCTCGCGCGGGCCAATGGACTGGCTCCTCTTGCTTCAGACCGTCTGCGGGACCATGCTCGTCGCCGGCGGAACGGCCGCACTGAATCAATATGCCGAGCGCGACATGGATGCGGTGATGCGCCGCACAGCGCTGCGGCCGCTTCCGAGCGGACAGTTGCAGCCGATGGAGGTGCTGGTCTTCGGCGCCGGCGCGATTTTTATCGGCAGCATCTGGCTCGCGCTCAACGTGAACGGGCTTGCCGCGCTCATCGCGCTGGCGACCTGCCTGCTGTATCTCGGCGCATACACGCCGCTCAAGAAAAAGACGCCCCTGGCCACGGCGGTCGGAGCGTTTCCCGGGGCCCTTCCTCCGCTGATCGGATGGGCGGCGGCTACGGGCTCGATTTCGCTGGACGGATGGATCCTGTTCGCCATTCTATTCTTCTGGCAATTCCCGCACTTCATGTCCATTGCCTGGATGTACCGGCAGGACTACGCGCGCGCCGGAATCAAAATGCTGCCCGTCGTCGATCCGAAGGGCGACGCGACGTTCCGGCAAATCATCTGGACTTCGCTCGTGCTGGTGCCCGCGAGCCTGCTGCCCTCAATCGTGGGCTTGACCGGGATCGCGTACTTCTTCGGCGCGCTGGCGCTGGGAATCACGCTGGCGCAGGCTGGGCTGTGGGCCAACCGGACGCGCACGAACGTTCGCGCGAAGTGGCTGATGCACGCGACCGTCGCCTACATTCCTCTGCTGCTGGGCTGGATGATCTTCGACAAGCTCGTCCACTGAGCTTGAGATTTGCCTCTCTCGTCCATCCCGTTCCTCGACGCAATCCTGAACGGAGCGGCCGCCGCTTTCCTGCTGTGCGGCTTTACGTTCATCCTGCGGGGGAAAATTCTCGCCCATAAAATCTGCATGTTGACCGCGTTTGCCTGCTCGGCGGTTTTCTTCAGTTTTTATCTCTACTTCCACTTCCATGCCGGAATCATCCGGTTTGGAGGGCAGGGCTGGATCCGCCCGGTTTATTTTGCGATCTTGATCTCGCACACGATTCTGGCGACGGTCAGCCTGCCGCTGATTCTGATTACGCTCACGCTGGCGCTGCGCAGCCGGTTCACGAAGCACCGCGCCATCGCGCGCTGGACGTTTCCCATCTGGCTGTACGTCTCGATCACCGGCGTGGTCGTCTATTGGCTGCTGTACGTGGCGTACCGGCCGATCGGCGCGCCGAGCTAGCCGGGGTGAGGAAGGCCGGCAGCCTCTGCCTTCCGTCCTGCCTTCGCCTTAACGGAGCTTCGCCTTAACGTAGCGCCGGGGACTTCAGCCCGGCAGCCCTTGCTTCGAACCTAGCATCTCGGCCGATGACTCCTCCTCCCCGGTTCATTGGCGGTGAGCATCGAGACCGCTGGCCAAAAAGCGAAAATGCGGCGAAGAAAACCCAAGGAAAACTGTGCCGAGATATTTTTCAGGTTTCGTTCATGGCGCTGAACTTACGCCGAAAATATCTCAGCACCCGTGCCGAGATATTAAGGGACAGATTCTTCGATCTCGATACTCGGCTCAGGATGCCGATCACTCGACGGGTCGGCATATTCGTGGGCCACGAGGAGGCGTTTGCTGGGCTCGGTCCAGCGGCCGTCTTCGCCGAGGCAGGCGTGAGCGCGGACGGCGCGGATGAGGGTATCGGCAGTCGCGGGGACGGTTTCAGCCTGCTCCATGATGAATTCAAGGGTGCGGCGCGACCGGGAGGCTCGCTCCTCGTAGAGGCGGAAGGCGCGGGCGTGGCGGTAAACCACGCGGCGGTCTCCGATTTGGAAGTTATAGGCGATCATGGACGGCCGCTCCCAGTGGAGGAAGCACTGCTCGATGGCGTCGCGGTCGGGGTGCTTGCAGATGGAGCAGTGGGCTTCGTGGTGGCTGAGGCTTACCCCTGTCTCGCGTTGCCCGTTGTCTTTGGAGAGGAAGTTCAGGAGGGCTGTCCTGATCAGGTTGTTTTTCGGGAGCGCCGGCTCGGGTTCGGGATCAAAGGGTTCTTCGAGAGGCGCGGGCGTTTGGGCTGCGAGAGGCTGCTGGTGATTGAAGGTGGTGCCGGGTTCGGGATTCCGCATGGTCGTTTCGTTGGCGCTCCCGATGGGTTCCGCTGAGGCCGGGAGATTTATGGGTTCCTGGACTGGCTGGAGTGCGATGGGGAGCGACTCTGTTTCCTTTCTTTGGCACGCCTGAGGCGTGACTCGTTGTGGGATCGTTGATGTTGCAGGGTTTGCCGGGGTTACCGGTTGGGGGAAGGTGGTTATGGGCTGTTGAGCGACAGCTCTCAGATGAGAGGGCAGAGCGGGCGCGTTTCCCAAATCGGGAACGGGAATGTTTCGGACTGTTATTTCGCCGCCAGCGTAGGCGAAGGAGTCGCATAGACGCTTGGGTTTGCGGCGTCTTCGCGGCAGGTAACCTACGTAATCGTCTCTTCTCATAAGAGGAAGGCATTATAACACGATAATGGCAGTATGTCAAGAGTAAACACGCGGATGAGGCAAATTGTGTCAAGGTGAACACGGACTAGTACCGAGGAGTGCCGAGCGATCCTTCGCAGGGCTTGCCGGGTGCGGCAGGCGTCGGATTGACTGATAACTTATATTTCAAACAACAAAAGGTAAAGCCTGCCGGGCTGAAGGCCCCGGCGCTACGTTAAGGCGAGAGCAGGACCGAAGGCAAAGGCTGCCTTGCTGAAGACCGCGGAAATTACCCACGGCACAAAGAACCGTGCCATGGCTACCTGCTACAGGGCAAAAAGCAAAAGCTGCGGGGTTCAAGGGCGCGGCCTGCCTTGCAGGCAGGACGCTACATTTAAATTCAAGAAAGGGCCGAGGTGGGCAGGTACGGGCGCGGTTTTCCTTGCAGGCTCGAAGCGCGACGTGGGTGTGCCTCTGCGGAAAAAAAAGAAACGCCGGCGAGACGCCAGCGCTACAAGAACGGGCACGGGCATGACGTGCCCTACCCGGCGGCTAAAGCCGATTCATTTTTTTGACGCTTACGGCACGACTGAAGCCCGCCCGCCGGACGGGCAGGTCGTGCGCTGACGCGAAAAGCGAGATCCTCCGAGGGCGGATGCGGGCACCAGCGAGAGATTCGCCCGCCTAAAAAGCAGGCGGCCGCTACAAGCAAGAAGCAAAGGCTGCCGGGGTGAAGCCCGCGGCACCTCGGGGCGAAAATCCGCCCGCCTAAAAAGCAGGCGGCCGCTACAGGGCAAAAAGCGTGCCGGGCTGAAGTCCCCGGCGCTACATTCAAACCTAAAAGCAAGAAGGCGGGCGAGCCGCCCACGCCAGGACGGCGGATGGGCGCGGAAAAACCTCACCTCTGAGGAGGTGAGCTACATTTAAGAGCAACGGCAAAACGGGATGCGCCCGCCTGAAAGGGAGGCGAACGCTTCAGGGTAATCCCACGAGAAATTCGCCCGCCTAAAAAGCGGGCGACCGCTACAAGGCGACGCGACCCTAGTGGAGGGCGGCGTATTCGGATTTGGCCTGGCGGAAGATGGGGATGTCGGGGTCGGCGTCTTTCCAGAGGGCGAGGAAATCCTGATAGGCGGTGCGCGCTTTCGAGGAGTCGCCCTGCATGGCGTAGGCGCGCCCGATTTGCAGGTGGGCCAGTGCGCCCAAGAAGCAAGTAGTGACGATGCCTCGGTGATCCAGAATCTTCTGAAATTCGGCGGCGGCTTTGCTGCCGTCGTGCAGCGCCAGATATGCCTCGCCACGGTAGTAGGCGGGATACAAGAAGCAAGGAGTCGGCGGACCGCCAAGCTCGTAGGAGACGGATTGCAACGCGGCTACCGCGTCATTGGGTTTTTTACTCGCGAGCGCAATAGCGCCTCGAAGCGTCGGCAGCCAGTATCTTTGAAGCATGGTGTCGGAGGGGAAGCGCTTGCTCAATTCATCTGTCAATGATTGAGAGCGCGTGAAATCGCCTGAACGAGCCAAGGCCAGAGATGCTAGTGCCTGGGGGGCCTGCCCGTTCGAAATCGCGATCGAAGCTGCCGCCTTTTGGCGCGCTGCTTCGGAATTCCCAAACTCGACTTCAAGAAACGCCCCATACGCGCCCCAGGCGGCGGCCGTCTCCTTGAGGCCGTTGCTTCGGGCGATATCGGCCGCGCGCCGCCGTAAGTCGAGAGCTTGGCCCAAGCGGCCGGAATAAGCCTGCAGATCCGAACGCAAAGAGAGCGCAATGTCTTCGTATCCCTCATCGGAAAGGTCCTTAAGTTGTGCTTCCATCTCCTTTCCGTCGTTTTCGAGAAAGGCGGCTACAAATAAAGTACCGTGCAAAGCCGGGTAATGAAGACCACGAGCGAGGCCCTGCCGCAAGATCCGCTTTGCCTCATCGATGCGGTTCAGAGCGAGGAAACCGATTCCAATAACGGCATACGAGGCGCCGTTGTCCGGGTTGAGTCGCATCGAGGTTTGCGCCTCGGCCAGCGAGCGCTCGTACTCGCCGAAGTCCTGCAAATCAACCGCCGAGTCCTGGTGCGGCGGAGCATCGCGAGGATAGGTCCGCTCCCAGACCTGATAGACCTGCATTTCCCGGTCAAGATCGCCCAGGACGGCGAAATCATAAACGGACGTGATCTCGAGCTTCTCGCGCTCGGTGACGCGGTCACGCAAATCGTAGGCCTTCTGGCCATACTGCTTCGCGGACTCGAGTTCGCCCGTGTTGTAGTACATGATGGCCAAGAGCGAGTAGGCGCTGGCGAAATTGGGGTCGAGATCCGTTGCTTGTTTGCACAATGGAATGGCGGGCACATCGCCCTTCTCGTTCTTGGTTTGATTGCACAAGGTGTAGGCCTTGAGGGCTTCGAGCGATGAGGTGGTGGCCTGCTCGACGGGGGTGTCGAACCTTTGGATTGAGGCGAGGGATTCGCCGAGTTTACCCCGAATGTCGACGGCGGCCTTTCCCAGCGCGCTGAGGACATCTTCTTTGTGGGACGCCTGAGTTTGTTCGCTGGCCAGCGAATCTCCGCTGGCGCAGTTCAAGGAGTTCAGTCCGATCACGTATTGGCTGCCGAGGCTGGCGATGGAGCCGGCCAGAACCGCGGTGCTTGCCGTGCGCTGGCAGACTTCGCGAGCGGTCTCGACGGTTATGCGATCGCCGGGCGAGCGGCCCATCATTCGAAGCGTCTCGTTGACGCGCTGGTCAGAAAGGATATTCACGAAGGGCGACTGCGCGAGCTGCGTGGCGAGGGCTTGCTTGAGGGTGCCGTCGAAGATGGGGTCGCCCGTAGTGTTTTCGAAATCGGCGAGGACGATGGTGTCTTTTTCAGTGAGCCTCGGCGAACGGTGGCGATAGAAGTAAGCTCCAGCCGCAACCAAAACAATCAGAATCGCCGCAGCGGCGGGCCACAGCCATCGCGGTCTCGATTTTGCGGGGCTTGAGCCGACGGCCGCCGGTGGCGCAGGCGATACAGCCGCGACAGCCGAGGTTGAAGGAAGGACTGCCGTAGCCGAGGAATGAGGCGGTTGCGGCGCGATGTCGAGTGGAACTTCGTCCACGCTTCTCAGGCCTGTGCGGCTGGAATCGGTGTCGCGTTTCAACCGTTGGAGGTCGGCGCGGATGTCCGAGGCATGCTGGTAGCGGAGGTTGCGGTCCTTCTCGAGACATTTGTTGATGATGCGCTCGAGGTCGGGCGGCAGATCGGGATTCAGGCGGATGGGCGGAACGGGCGCGCGTTCGAGGATGGCGTTGAAAATGACGCCGGAGCTTTCGCCGCGAAAGGGAAGGCTTCCGGTGGCCATTTCGTAAAGGACGGCGCCGAAGGAAAACAGGTCGGTGCGGGAATCGAGGTCGCGGGCGCGAACCTGCTCGGGCGACATATAGGCCACGGTTCCAACGGCGGCGCCGGGGCTGGTGAGTAAGTCCGTGGCTGCCTGCGTGGGCATTGCGGAAACGCCGGCGCGCTCGGCGGAGCGCGACTGGGAAACTTTGGCCAGTCCGAAATCGAGGATCTTTGCCTGGCCGCGCCTGGTTACGAAAATGTTGGCAGGCTTGATGTCGCGATGGACGATGCCCTGGCTGTGAGCGGCATCCAGGGCGTCGGCGATTTCGATTCCCAGCTCGATAAGGTCCTCGGTCGGCAGCGGCTTGCCGTTGATGGCGTGCTTCAGGGTTTGGCCGTCGAGAAACTGCATGGCGATGAAGGGGCGTCCTGAAGCGCCGGGGTGGGAGGATTCGCCCGAAGCGAGAGCAGCCTCGCCAATCTCGAAAATGGTGCAGATGTGGGGATGGTCGAGTGCGGATGCGGCTTGCGCTTCACGCTCGAAGCGTTCGAGAGCCTGGCGGTCGCCGGCAAGCGCTTCGGGCAAAAATTTGAGCGCGACGAAGCGATGGAGTCGAGTGTCCTCCGCTTTGTAGACCACACCCATTCCGCCCCCGCCAAGCTTTTCGAGGATGCGGTAGTGCGAGATGGTTTGGCCGAGCAGTGGTTCTGGGTTGGGCATTGGCGGGGATATTAGGTGGGGTGCGGCGGCAAGTCAAGGAAAGCAACGGTTGTCAGCCTGGCGTTCGATCCTGTTCGGCGGGAGCACAGCCATTCTACTCAGCCATGACGGCAACCAGTCCTGAGCGAGCCACGGAACATGCCCGGTGATGTGGATTTCATCGGTTTTTGATTGAGTTCTCCATGTTGAGTTCGGCCTGGAGGCTTTCGATGTCGCGGTAGATGGTGGCGACGGCGAGCGTGCGGCCGGCCTTTTTGTAGCGGACTGTGCAATCGCGATTGTCAATGTCACCATCAATGTCGATCGCGTCCCAGCCCTCCGCATGGCCGACGTAGTTGATGGGCACGTCGTAGTGCTGGCTCCAGAAGAAGGGGACGGCGTCAAAACGTTC
>DATEKA010000155.1:0-28176 GCA_035277685.1 Candidatus Acidiferrales bacterium | reverse complement strand
CGACGGGGAATCGCACGTTCTGCACGGATGAGGGCGGTGCGATCCACGTGTTTGACCCGAACGGCGGAGCAGGCGCAGGCACGGACACAGCCTGCGAAGCGAAGCCTGGAATATAGTAACGACGATCCGCGGGGAGAGAGGTTCAGCCTCTCTCCTTGCATTCCTCTCACTTGGGATGATTCGAGCTCACAATGCGGCGTTCGCACAAACTCGAACCCACCTGCGCAAAGACTGCACGCGGCTTCTCGCTGGTTGAACTCCTCATCGTAGTCGCCATTATTCTGATCATCGCCGCCATCGCCGTTCCCAACCTGCTGAAAGCGGAGCGGGCGGCAAATGAATCTTCGGCGGTGGCCAACGTTCATACGATTACAACGACCGCGGTTTTGTACAGCTCGACATGGTTCAATGGATTCCCGCCCAGTATCGGCACGCTCGGTGGCGCTTCCGGAACGGCCGGCACGTGCGACGCCGCCGGCCTGTTGGATTCGACGCTCACCGCCTCTCCGAGCCAAAAGAACGGCTACCAGTTCTCGTACCAGGTATTTGGGGCGCCGGTAACGCAGGCGCCGGGGTGCTCGGCGGCAGGTTATAGCCAGTTCGTAGTAACAGCGGTTCCGATCACAGTGGGCCTGACCGGTTCGCGCAGTTTCTGCAGCGACGTGCCGGCCGTGGTCCACTTCGATCCTGCTGGCGCGGCAGCCTCGTCGCCGGCTGCGTGCGAGGCCCTGCCGCCGATGTAGGCTTCCGCCGTCGATTTATTTCCTGCCAGAGCCACTGAGATTGTTGGGGATCACACCCGCGCAAGTCTCACCTCCGCATAGAAAAGACGACTTAAATCCGTTTCGGTGGGCCGCATTGAGTGCCGGTTTGGAATCAAGGCGCCGGTTTCGGCGCGAACCACTGAAGCGGGCAGGTTAAGCTACTCTCCGAGCGTACTTGTGAAAGCAATCGGAAAAGAACGACTACTGGCCCGGTGCGCGGCCGGTGCAGGCGCGCTTGCGACGATAGCGGCCATCCATCTGCACTGGGTTTCGTTCGTTTGGGCGGGCGGGTTATGGCGCGATGAAATCGCGGCGACGAATATCGCAAGATTGCCGTCGCTGGGAGCGATGTGGAACGCGTTACCTCACGATCACTGTCCGATCCTGTTTGCTTCCGTAATCCGGATCTGGTCAGGCACGTTCGGGGGCACGGACGTCGCACTCCGCGTCATGGGCTTTGCGATCGGGATGTTTCTCCTTGGAAGCCTGTGGCTGGCGGGCCGTCTGATGTGGCGAGGAACGCCTGTGCTCTGCCTGACGCTGTTTGGCCTGAATGTGGTGGTGATTCGTTACGGGGATTCCGTCCGCGCCTACGAGCTAGGGACGGCATGCATCGTGCTGACGATGGCGCTGGTTTGGCGCTTCGTAGAACAGCCAAGCATAAAGCGCGCTTTTGCAGCCGCCCTAATGGCGACGGCGAGCGTGCAAGCGCTCTACCAAAATTCGGTTCTCGTGCTGGCGCTGTGTGTTGCCGGATGCGCGGTATTTGCGAGTCAGCGAGAGTGGCGCAAAGGAATCTATGTGCTGGCCATTGGCCTTCTGCCCGCAGTATCGCTCGCGCCGTACGTCCGGCCGTTGCTTCGCGCGCAGGATTGGTGGGTGGTGAGCAAGACGGGCCTGAGTACGCGGTTCATTTTGAGTAACCTGGCGCTCTTGACGGGCCATCCTGCCCGCTGGTTCCGGTTCATTTGGCTAGGATTGCTAATTAGTGTGCTTCTGCTGGCCTTCGAGCGGGCGGTAGCTCGGCCTGCGGAGCGGCAAGCGGCCAAATTCCGGAAGCTCGCGCTGTTCGCGGGAGTCGCGCTGTTCACAGGGATTTTGGGCTATGGTTTATTTCTGGCTACGGCGCAACTGCCGACTCAGCCGTGGTACTTCCTCGTTCCGCTGGGATTTGCCGCAGTTTGCTGTGATGCGGTGCTGTCCGGGGCGTCCTTCTGGATGCGCGTTGCGGTGCTGGGTTTGGCGTTGATTGCGGGAGTCCTGGCATATCCTGCCGGAATCCGGGCGCTGGAATTTCGACAAACGGATGGGAATATTGTTGCCACGCAGGTTTCACGATCGGTTGCAGCGGGCGATCTGATTGTGGTCAACCCCTGGTATTACGCGCTCACGTTCAGCCGCTATTATCGCGGCGCCGCGCCATGGACGACGCTGGCGGGCTTGAACGATTATCGGTACCACCGCTACGACCTGCTGAAGCTCAAACTCGAAGCCGTGCATCCGGAACAACCGGAACTCGACCGAATAGCGAGCGTTCTTCGGGCAGGGCACCGTGTTTGGGTGGTCGGGTGGGTTCCGGTGTTTCGGCTCGGTAGTGAACCGCCGCCCGAGTTGCCGCCCGCGCCGCACGGACCTAGCGGCTGGTTCGATGATCCATACACGCAGTCATGGGGAGCGCGGCTTTACTACCTGCTGGCGACGCGAGCACAAAGCGTAATCCCGGTGCCGGTTGATTCGAA
Organism: Candidatus Acidiferrales bacterium; assembly: GCA_035277685.1. GTDB lineage: Bacteria > Acidobacteriota > Terriglobia > Acidiferrales > UBA7541 > Palsa-295. Next base: position 25,673 of record DATEKA010000155.1, on the reverse strand, counting down.
GGATCGCATCAATCCTTTGGAGAATATGGGATTGACCGTGGCGAGCGGGTGGCGCGGCGACGAAGAAGGGAAGTCGTCGAGCAAGGTTGCGCAGAACGGAAGGGTGGAACGCCGGGCTGGCTCAATCACACGGTGAGGGCGGATGTTTCGATGAAAGAAGTGACTGACTGCCGGGCGCAAACGCCGCGTATGTTGATTGTCACGGGGTGTGAGGATGGGCGAGCGCTGCGAGTCTCGCGGAGGCGTCGCCGTCCTTCGGGTCGATTTGCAACGCTCGTTGGTAGCTGCTCTGGGCCGCTTCCACGTTGCCCTTCGCTTCATATACTTCACCCAGGACCGTGTAGGCCTTGGCGGATGGCGAAATCTGTGCAGCCTTGCTGACGTCCGCGAGAGCGGCGTCGAGCTGCTTTTTTCTGAATTCGACCGTGCCGCGACCCAGCAGACATCCGGAATCGTTCGGATTGAGGCTAAGAGTGTAATCGCAGTACTTTAGCGCCTCCTGTTGAGCTTCTTCGACGCGGCCTTCCCGCAACAACAACTGCTGCAAGTTGAAGTGCGCTTCGCCGAGATTCGGCATGTACGCGATTGCGGTCCGATAACGCTGCTCGGCTTCTTTGAGATTCCCGGCGTCCAGGGCGAGGATGCCGAGGCTCGTCTCAGCGACGCCGTTTCGGGAAGTGACAGCTTCAGCATGCGCGAATAGCGTGTAGCTGTTCTGCCAGACGGCGATCTGAAGATGCGCGATCCACGCATAGGCAACGAGCGCGGCAACCACCGCCGAAGCAGGCGCCAAACGGTTCCAATGCAAACGTTCCGCCGCATCGGCAACGGTCCAGACAATCGCGACGAACAGGCCCATGTACGGAAGATAGGCGTATCGTTCGGCCCATCCCTGGTTTGAAACTTGAATGATTCCGATAACGGGCAAGAGAGTGACGAGATACCACGCCCAGCCGACGGCGAGAGGCCCATTTCGCCGGTAGCGCCAGATGACGACCGTAATTGCCACGAGCGCCAGGCCCGCAGCGACGACCATCCACATGCTCAACGTTGGATAGGGATGAAAAACGGCCAGGCGGCTCGGCCAAAACATTTTGACGATATACAAAGCGTAGGAATAAACCGTGTTCTCCAGGCGAGTAGCGATAGGAACCTGCGCCGTGGAGGTGAGATTTCCTCCCACTTTTTGAGCGTAGATGGTAATCGCAGCGCTTCCGGCTGAAAGGAGGAGCAACGGGATTTTCTCGATGCACAGGCGTGCGAGGCGCTTTAAGGACTCGGGATTCTCCGACCCGTCAGTTGAGAACTGAATTCTGCGCAGGGGCCAGTAGTCAGCGAGCAGGAGCAAGACGGGAAGAGTGATGACCATCGGCTTAGCCGTAAGCCCCAAGGCAAAGATGAAGGCGACGGCCACGTACCGCCTCGCGCTGGGCCGCCGCGCGTAGTATCCGTATGCGAACAGCGCCAGCAAGAAGAACGTAGTGGACACCAATGACTTGCGTTCCGCGACCCAGGCCACACACTCGACGTTCAGTGGGCATAAGGCGAACAGGGCGGCAACGGTAGCGCTTCGCCACACGTACCCTGTCGCCGCGCGGAGAAGCAGAAACAACAGTAGGACGTTCAGCACGTGCCACAGCATGCTGTCGAGGTGGTGTCCCATCGGCTTGAACTTGAAGAACTCCACGTCCGTCATGTGGGAAAGCCAAGTCAGCGGGTGCCAGTTCTCAGCGACAGTGGCCGTAAAGGCCCAGCGTACGTTGTCCCATGTCAGGCCGTTTTGTACGTGTCCGTTCTGGACCAGATAGAGAACGTCGTCGTACATGACGAACTGGTGGCGAAGAATGGGCCGGTAGAGGAGCAGAGTAGAAGCAACAAGGAGGAGGACCACAACCAAGGTCTGTTCCCGGGAGGAAAACGCGGATTTGGCCCCGCCCGGGGATGCACCGGAAGCTTTTGCTGGCTGGCTTTCACGCGTCGCTTGAGAGGCCACGGTCATTTTCAGAGTAGTGAGCGAAGCTCGATGTTCGCAGAAAGAGCTTGAGAGCGAAAGGCTGGCATCGGCCGCCGTTTCCATCCGATTAGGAGCCTGGCGGCGCCTGATTTGGATTCCTGTTAGACTCGACTTCATGTTGCGATCGTTTTTCTGTCTGATCGGCGTTGCCTTAGTGGCCGGTGTCCTGCCGGTGAATCGGACTTCGTTTGCCGCGACAAGACCTCAAACGGGAATGACGGCGAAAGAAGCGGAGCGTGCATTCGAGGCGCGATACCGTCACGCTAACACGCTGAAAGCTGTCTTCTACGAGCGTTACAGCGACGGAAAGGGTGCGGGCGAAGCGGAGTCGGGGACGGTTTATTTTTCGCGTCCGGGCCGCATGCGCTGGGAGTACGAGTCTCCCGAAAAGAAGCTCTTCATAGTGGATGGGGCGAATGTATGGTTCTACATCCCCGATGACCACACGGCGAGCCGGACAAAATTGAAGGAAAGCTCCGACTGGCGTACGCCCATCGCGCTGTTAGCTGGGAAGCCCGATTTGGGAAGAATCTGCAAGAACATCGCACTCGCCGCGACCGGAGAGCCTGACGGGACGCAAGATCCGTCACGGACAGGAACCGATGTTCCTGGGGAATCAGGGAACGCGGTTTTGCGGTGCACTCCGCGGGCGAGCTCCGATCAGATGGGCGAGCCGATTCGCGACGTGCTCCTGACGATCGACCCGCGGGGGTATCTGGTCCGGGTTCAAATCCAGCAGCCCGGAAGCGTGAGCACGGAATTCCGCTTCGGCAATTGGCAGGAGAACATCCGCGTCGCTGAAACACAATTCCATTTTCAGCCGCCGCCGGGCGTCGAAATCGTCGACGAAGATAAGCTAGCCGGACAGGCCTATTAGGCGATGTTCTGAATGGTTGTTCGTTCGACTCCTACATAGGCTCGTCGGCGCTGGGACCGTAGATTGCCGGAACCTTCGCGCCCATCGGGCGCAGGTAAGTGGAGAGCTGGGCGCGGTGATGGATCTGGTCGAGCAGGAAGCCCCAGGCCATGTCGTAACCCGTCTCACGCATGAACTCCTGCCCGCCGAAGATGAACGGCATCTTTTCTTCCCATTTTGCGGCGGGAATTGCATGAAGCCGTTTTGTAACGGCGTCGTGTTCGCGATCGTATCTACCGACGATTTCCGCGACAGCGCCGGGAGTGGGGGACTCGATCCACTCGAACCGGCCTTTCTCCAGCCCTTCCGCGAGCGCCGCTTCTTCGTGGACGATGAGCCAGGCAATCTCCCGAGCCGAACGAGCCTTTGGGTCAGCCCGATATTCGGAACGGTCCTGGGGGATCCGGCTAATGACTTTGCGCGTGGCGTGGCCTTCTTTGTCCCAGAACTTCAGGAAAAAATCCTTGTAATCCATGTGTTTCCTCCAGAAAGGAAGTGGCGGCTACGGGCAGGAAGTATAGGCGAATAAAAGGCGAAACTCAAGCGTCAAAAGAGGGTGCTTGACCGGGCCCGAAGACGAGCGAGGGTTGTTGAATAGTGCGCACGATGCCGTCGTGGACCGGCCAGCCGTCCTCCGCAGACGATATTATTTGAACTGGTCATGCATGTCGAATGCGGGGATAGAACGGAGAATCTCAACGTACTTGTTGCCGGCGTGGGCGGAAACGTCAGCCAGGGAATCCTCAAAGCGCTGGCCCTGAGCCCGCTCCGCTGCCGCACGGTTGCGGCATGCGTTCACCCGCTGAGCGTGGGATTGTTTACCGCCGATGCGGCGTATGTATCGCCTCTTGCATCGTGTTCGGAGTTTGTGCCATGGCTGCTCAAGGTTTGCCGGCGAGAACGCATCCACGCAGTGTTGTCCGGAGTGGAACCTGTGCTCGCACGCATTTCGGAACACGCAGAAGAAATCAGGAGGGAGACTGGAGCAATTCCGATCGTCAGCCAGCCGGACAAGCTCGCCATAGCTGACGACAAGCTGCGCACCTGCCAGTGGCTGCGTGACAATGGCTTTGCGTACCCGCTTTTTGCCGACTCCACAGACCAGTCGCAAGTAGACGAACTGGTGAGGCGCTGCGGCTTTCCTCTGATTGCGAAACCCCGGTCAGGAAAGGGGGCTAACGGCTTCTGCCGGATCGAGGACGAGTCCGCCCTGCGCGCGATCATGCAGCGCCCGGGATACATCGTGCAGGAGTATCTCGGGTCAGACGATGCGGAGTTCACCGCCGGTTGCGTTTGCGACCGCGAAGGCATAGTGCGCGGCTGCATCTGCATGAAGCGCGACCTTCTCCACGGCACGACGTATCGTGCGGAAGTCTGCGACCATCCGGCGGTACGCGAACAGGCTTGCAACATCGCCAGCAAGCTGCGGCCCGTCGGGCCCGTGAATATTCAGTCGAGGATTCATCGGGGACGTCCGGTTTGTTTTGAGATCAACCTGCGGTTCTCGGGAACGACGCCAATACGGGCGCGGTTCGGTTTCAACGAAGTGGATTTTGCTCTCCGGCATTTTGTGCTGGGAGAGGCGCCGAGCGATCTTCCTGTGGTGAAAAGCGGCGTCGCGCTGCGTTACTGGAATGAGATGTACCTAGATCCGGCGGCGGCGAGCCAACTCCGGTCGGGCGGAGAACTGCGCGATCCGGGCGCGCATCAGCTGAAGGTTGAGGATTACGGCATTCGATGAGAATCTTCGTCACGGGCGCCGCAGGCCATGTCGGCTCTGCAATCGTGGATTTGCTGGCGCGGCAGCATGCGGTCGTGGCGCTCTGCCGTGAATCTCAGTGCCGTTCTTTCACGGGCGTTCAGCCGCTTCGCGCGACACTGGGTGACACGGATTTCATCGAACGCGTGACAACTGGAACGGAACCCTGCGATGCGATAGTTCACTCGGCCGCGTCGCTCAGCCTGGATCCGAATTCAGCGGTTGTATCGCGAACGAACTGTGCAGGCACCCAGCAGGTATTGGAATTGGCGCGGAAGTGGAAGGTTTCGTCGCTCGTTTACATCTCGAGCGTGCAGGTGATAGGCACACCTCGAGAACACCCTGTCACGGAAGACCATCCAGCCTTTCCGGAAACGGTCTATCACGCGTCGAAGCTTTTTGGTGAGCATTTGATGACGTTGGCGGCACGAGAAGGGCTTCGCGCGATAAGCCTCCGTCTGACATCTCCTGTTGGCCGGGGGATGCGGAGCGACCGTATTTTTCCCACGTTCATCCAACATGCGGCGGCAAATCGCGAATTGGTGGTCGCAGGGCAAGGAACGCGGCGGCAGGACTATATCCACGCAAAAGACGCGGCGCGGGCTGTTCGAGCAGCGGTGGAGACGCCGGTTGCTTCCGGTGTCTATCAGATTGGACGGGGAGAAAGCGTCTCGAATCTTGAACTCGCCAGAATGTGTGTCCGAGCGCTGGGCTCAATATCGCAAATTCGGTTCGATGGAATGGACAGTCAGGAAGGCGTCGTCTGGGACGTTTCGATCGGCAAGGCCCGGAGCGCGCTCGGCTTTGAACCGGCGATCTCGCTAGAGCAGACGATTCTGGAGATGGCCCCGGCCGGCGATGGAACAGAAACGGTCGTCCGTGGAGGCGGGGGGCCGAATGGTCACTGATCAGGTTGCTCTGGGGACCCCGTCTGAAGTTCGCATAAACACGAAGCCTCGGAAGCGTCTCACGGAAACTGCTGTTGCACTGGCGGGCACCGCGTTTTCAGCAATCTTGCTGGTCGAGACAGCGGTGCACGCAGGGCCTTTGTGGCGCGACGAGGTCAATACGTTCAACGTCGCGCATATGGCTTCGTTGAAAGAACTCTGGGCGAATTTGCAGTTCGAGTCTTTCCCGCCGCTCTGGCCGCTCATTGTTCGCGCGTGGGGCTCTCTCGGTGTGACGAACAGCGATCTGGGTACCCGCCTTCTCGGCCTTTGCGTGGGTCTGCTCTTTCTCCTTTCGCTTTGGCTCTGCGCGCGATGGATCGGGGCATGCGCGCCAACGTTAAGCGTGGCGCTGCTGGGAAGTCTTCCAGCGATGATTTTCCTTTTGGGAGCGAACAGGGCATACGGTCTGGCGAGCTCGCTGCTGGTGGTCAGCTTCGGCATGCTTTGGCGGATGCTCGAACGACCATCATTCTCCCGCGTTCTGGGAGCCGCGGTAGCTTGCTTTCTGTTTGCGCAATGCGTGTATTACGACGCGATACTTCTGTGCGCGATTCTTGCCGGCGCGGGGTTGGTGGCGCTGCGGCGCCGTCAGTGGCGCGCATTTTATTCACTGGTGGCGATAGGCCTTGTTTCGGGCGGGTCCATGGCTATCTATCTGCCGATCACCGATCGAACCGCGGCTGCCGTGCCCATGATTCGCGAGCCGTTCTTCCATTCCTCGGAACTGTTGTCGGGACTTTCCCGCGCGCTGGCTTTCCGCAGCAGCGCGTATCCCGGCGGCCCAAGCGGCCCGCAGATATGGCTCTGGGCCGTGCTTTTGCTGGGGGGATCGGCGCTCGCAGTGGCGCTGCAGCTTGGCAGAAGGAATCAGAAATTAAGCGGTGAACGGGCAGAGATACGGATTTCCGATATCCGAGCCGACCTGGCTCTGTACTGTTCCGTGAGCGCGCTGGTTGCAGGGGCCGGGTTGTTCGTTTTTCTGCTCAGGCTGGGCTTCTTCATGCAGAGCTGGTACTTCGTGGAGATTCTGGCTCTGTGGGCGGTTGCGATAGACGGGATGCTTGGCGCTGATTGGCCTGCCCTGAGTCCATGGGGGAGAATGCGGATCGCATTCCTCATCGTAGTTATGGCGCTCAGCGCGGGGTCGGCCTGGCAGGAAGCACACACCCGCCGAAGCAATGTGGACTTGATTGCCTCTGTTCTGGAACTGAAGGCCGCACCTGGAGATTTGGTGGTGATGCAGGACGCATGGGAAGGAATCACTTTCGACCGGTATTACCACGGCCCGGCTCGATGGCTGACGGTGCCGCCAATAGACTCGCACAAGGTTCATCGCACCGACCTGGTCATGGAAGAAATGAGCCGGCGAGACCCGATGTCCCCGGTGCTCCGGGAAATAACCGACACTTTGCGCGACGGCCATACCGTGTGGCTGGCGGGGAATATGCCGGTTATTCGCCCGAAACAGTTGCCCCCGAACCCGCCGCCTCCACCGGGACTGCCGACCAAGTGGTGGTTGGGCGCGTACCTGTATTACTGGAACATTCAGGTTTCGGCTGATCTGCTGGACCACGCGCAGCAGAAACAAGTCGAGAGAATTCCTATGAAGTCCTCCGTGAGCTATTTCGAGAATCTTTCTCTCGCCCGGTTTTCCGGCTATCGGCCCGCTGCGGAGTGACCGGGGCCGCCGTTGGTCTTCAGCAGTCCTAGTTGGAGCACCGCATGATCAGGTGCGTATAGGGAACGCGAAGAAGGTCGTGCCTGAGAACAGGTTGCACCTTGGAAAAGCGGGCCGACGCCAGCCGTAAATATTGCTCGCGGGTGCGGATGAAGTGTCCGCGATCTCTGGAAAGCAACCACCGGGCGATTGGCGATTGTCCCGCGACGAGGCACCCGTCATAGGTCACCAGACGCCCTGTGGGTCGAAGAACGTGGCTGGCCAAATCGAACAGGCGCGTTGCCCGTTCATCGTCCAAATGGTGGACGACTCCCGTGGCGAGAACCAGGTCGAAGGTACCGCGTTCTTCTTCGAGCGCCGCCATTCCGACATCACCGCACAAAAAGCGACCACGCGACCCGTAGCGTTTCTTCGCTGAAGCGATGTATTCCGGGCTTATATCGAGGCCTGTGTAGTCAACGTCGGCGAGATACTCCAATACGACGGCGGGACCGCATCCAATGTCGAGAATGTTGTCTCCCGGCGCGGCTTTTACATACTCGTTGAGATAGGTTTTCCAGGCATTATCCGCACCGACCACTGTCGTGAAGAAACGGTAAGCAGCCGGGAGTGCCAGAACGGAAGAAAGCCTCTCAACCATCTTCATGATTGAAATTGCTGGAGGGCCGTTATCACCCGATCCTGGTCGCCTCGGCTGAGGCGATTGTAGAAGGGCAGCCGGACCAGCCTGTCGCTTTTCTCCTCGGTAACCGGACAGCTCCCTTGGCGTCCTCCCATCCGCCGGCCCACCGGAGAGAGGTGGAGCGGCACGTAGTGAAATACGCCCAGAATGCCTCGCGATTTCAGGAAAGAAATGAGCGACTGCCGCTTTTCGAGCGAAGGCATGACGAGGTAATACATGTGGAAAGACTGCTCGCAGTGGCCCGGAACGATGGGGCAGCCGATCCCGCAGTCCTGCGCCCATTCGCGCAAGTTCGCGTCATAATAGTTCCAGATGGCCTTCCGCCGCGTTTGGATGGTCTGCCAGACTTCCAGCTGTGCGTAGAGAAAAGCCGCCAGCACATCGCTCATCACGTAGCTTGACCCAATATCCACCCAGGAGTATTTGTCCACCTGCCCTCGGAAGAACTGATTGCGATTCGTGCCTTTTTCGCGAATGATCTCGGCGCGTTCGATCAGACGCGCATCGTTAATCAGCAGAGCGCCGCCTTCGCCGCAGGTGATGTTCTTCGTCTCGTGAAAACTCTGAGTTGCCAGGCGGCCGAAAGTGCCAAGCCAGCGCCCCCGGAATTTGCCGAATAGCCCATGAGCGTTGTCCTCGACAACCGAGATGCCGTGCTTAGCGGCAATCTCGCCGATCACATCCATCTCGCAACCGACCCCGGCATAGTGGACGGGCACAACGGCTTTCGTCCGTGTGGAGATAAGGCCTTCGAGTTGTTTCTCGTCGAGGTTCAGCGTGTCAGGGCGGATATCCGCAAAAATGATGCGCGCGCCGCGGAGCGCGAAAGCGTTCGCGGTGGAAACGAACGTGAAGGAAGGGACGATCACTTCGTCGCCGGGTTGGATGTCCAGAAGCAGCGCGCACATCTCGAGCGCGTGTGTGCAGGACGTCGTAACCATGGCCTTCGGCACGCCGAGCATGCGTTCCAGGAATGCGTGACACCGTTTCGAGTAGGTCTGATCGCCGGCGATCTGGCCGATCGTCATCGCTTCGGAAATGTGATCGAGTTCCTGCCCAAGCAGCGACGACTGATTGAATGGGATTGAATAATCCTGCTCTATCTGACGGGCCGGTTGTTCGAGCAGTGTTTGGCGTTTCATAGGAACTCAAGAACCGCCCGGCTACACCGCCACCTCATGGCGAGAAACAACTTCCTCGCGGACAGTGTAAGTGGGACGTTCCATGGTCCGGAAATGCATCCGCGCCAGGTATTCTCCCATGATGCCGAGAGCGAGCAATTGTGCACCGGAAAAAATGGCGATGATCGAAGCCAGGAAAGTAAACCCGGGGACTGTTGTCCCATACAGCAGGTACCGTCCAACGACGAACACGAGGATGACTCCGCCGAATCCCGTACACAAAAATCCCAGGAGGTTGGCGAGCTGCAAAGGCAAGGTTGAGAAGCCGGTCATCATGTTCATCGCGTGCCGGAAAAGCATGCCGAACGTGTAGTTGGAAGCGCCTTCGCGTCGCGGATCATGCCGCACCTGAACGGCTGTGAATCGGGTAGTGGCCCAGGTGAGGACTACATCAATGGAGACGAACGGGCTTTGGTAACTGGTGAAAGCGTCGCGCGCCCGAGTTCGAAACGCGCGAAACGCGGCTACATGGCGCGCCGTTTCAGCGCCCATCGACTTCTGGAGCGCCATCTTGGTTAACCCGGATGCGAGTCCGCGCAGTAGCCCGTGGGGCTCGCGTTCCGGGTAACCGTAGACGACGTCGAACCCTTCTTCCAATTTGGCGATCAGTTTGTGAATCTCTTCTGGCGGATGCTGCAGGTCGTCGTCTATGGTTACGATGGTGTCGAATCGCGCGGCGCGTATGCCACATAGAACGGCATTATGCTGGCCGTAATTTCGCATCAAGTTGATTCCGCGAATCCAGGGCAGCGATTGCGCGAGTTCCTGGATGACCGTCCAGCTCTGGTCGCGGCTGCCGTCATTGACGAGCACCAGTTCATAATCGTAGGCCAGGGAAGCGAGGACGGGCTCCAATCGCTCGACCAGTCGCGGAAGTATCGTTGCGCTGTTGTAGACGGGCACGACGACCGAGATGCCGCGGGATAATCTCACTCGGGTTTCCAGGATCGCCATTTCTCAAGCCGAACCATGCGCTTCTGCAAATATTAGACATGGCGCCGAGGCCAACCCACAAGAGAACAGGGGATTGTCTGTGTAGATAGGGTAACTGACCGGCTCACGTCCCTCGCGCCGACCGCGGAAGGCTCAGGTGCTGCACCTCGTTGAGGCTATCTATCGCCGGATGGGAGAGAGGAGCTGGCCGTCGAAAACGCGGAGAACCATACAGCCTTTTTACTGTTGTCACATCCTACTAATGTCCTGTTTTCGGCCCACAAAGTTAAGGGCAGGAGGGGGTATGCTACACTCCTGGGCGGCCTCCCCGGCCTGTGTTGGACCAATGGGATGACGCGTTTCAGGGAGTTTCCCGCCTTGCCGGCGGTAAAGTGCTGAGCTGAGTCATGGCTGAATTTGTCTGCAAAGTCGGGGATACCTCCGGCCGTGTTTTTCAGCAGGTCGAGACGGCGCAATCGGAGGAAGAAGCGCGGCAGAAACTTGCCGACCGCGGCTTCTACGTCTTCGCGATCCGCCACCACCTGGGCCTGCTCACGCAGCTGGGAAGCCGGCGTCCAGAAAGCGCGATTCGCCCCGCGGATTTTCTGATTTTCAACCAGCAATTCAACACGCTGATCAAGGCCGGCCTGCCTATCCTGAAAGCGCTGGATTTGCTGGCCGAGCGTGCCGCCGCGCCGCGGCTTCGGCCGATCCTGATGGATGTGCGGCAGCGAGTTCGGGAGGGCGCTTTGCTGTCCGAGGCGCTCAACGCGCAGGGTTCGTTTCCTCCGGTTTACGTCACGGCAATCACGGCGGGCGAACGCAGCGGAAACATCACCGGCGTTCTGGATCAATACATCAGCTATCTGCGCGTAAGCACCGGTTTCCGGCGTTCACTCGCAACGGCCTTGATTTATCCTTCCATTCTGGTTTGTGCGGTGATCGTGACGATGTCCTATCTGGTTACGTATGCCGTGCCGCGGTTCGCAACTCTGTACAACGACCTCGGCGTTCCGCTTCCGTCGATCACGCGTTTCGTTCTCGACCTTTCTCTGCCGCTTCGCAAATACTTCATCGTGATTGCGGCTCTCGCGGTGGTGATTGCAGTTTGCGCGTTTCTGTGGACGCGCACGGAAAACGGCGCTCTGGCCATTGACCGCGTCAAACCGCGGACGCCCATCCTCGGCGATATCTGGCTGAAGGCGCAGATCGCGCAGTTTGTCCGCACGCTCTCAACGTTGCTGGCGGGCGGCACTCCGCTGGTCTCCGGACTCCATACGTCGGCGGCCGCGATCGGGAGCAAGCTCATTTCGGCGTCCGTGAGGCAGGCGGCCGGACGGGTCAAGGAAGGCGAGTCGTTGCACACCAGCCTTGTGGAGACTCAGATTGTCCCTCCACTTGCGCTCGAAATGATTGAAGTGGGAGAGGCCTCGGGAGCGCTGGCGCCCATGCTGACGAGCATTGCGGAGTTCTACGAGGAAGAGGTCAACACGCGTCTGCACCGCACGCTACTCTGGATTTCGCCCGCGGTTTTGGTCGTGATGGCGATTGTGATAGGCTTGATTCTCATCGCTCTCTATCTCCCCATGTTCTCCCTTCAGGTTGGATCCGCCGGGGGCGGGTAAGGAAGCAATTGTTATGGCCACAGCAGGCAACAATCCGGCTCCCGCGCCCGTAACCGTCGGCGCTCCGAATGAAGCGGCCGAGCGCGAGCAGGCGCGACGTCTCGCCGAACGCTACCGTTGTCCGTTCGTTGATCTTCGTGAGCAGCGGATCGATCCGGAGCTGTTTCGAAGTATCCCTGCGGAAATGATGTTTCGGTACAACTTCGTGCCGCTGGAATCACATGAGACGACGCTCGTCGTTGCCATGGCCGATCCCAGCCAATTGCATTTGACGGACGAGCTGGCCCTGCTGCTTGGCAAGCGCTTGCAGATTAAAGTGGCGACGCCTTCGCAGATTGGCGATTTGCTGAAGCGCACCGAGCAGTCGCAGCGCGTTCTCGACCAGGCCACTGAAGGATTCACGCTAACCGTCGTCGGAGAGGACGAAGACAGCGAAGAAAATATCTCCGTTGAAAAGCTCACTCGCGAAACCGGCGTTAGCCCCGTTGTGCGCCTGGTGGACACCGTAATCTTCACGGCTCTTGAACGCCGTGCGAGCGACATCCACATCGAAACGCGCGACGCCGAAGTGGTGGTCAAGTACCGTATCGATGGCGTCCTTCAATACGCGATGCAGCCTCTGGCCAAGGATTGGCACGCGACGATCCTCTCCCGTATCAAGGTGATGAGCGAACTCGATATTGCCGAGCGCCGCGTTCCGCAGGATGGCCGTTTCCGCGTCAAGTACAAAGGCCGCTCGATCGATTTCCGCGTATCGATCATGCCCTCGATTCACGGTGAAGACGCCGTGTTGCGCGTTCTGGATAAGGAAAGCCTCAGCGAAAAGTTCCGGAATCTAACCCTGGACGTTGTGGGCTTCGACGCCGAGGAGCTGGCGCGCTTCCGCCGCTACATCCACGAACCGTACGGCATGGTGCTCGTTACCGGACCGACGGGGTCGGGCAAAACCACCACGCTGTACGCGGCGATCAACGAAATCAAGAACGACGAAGACAAGATCATCACGATCGAAGATCCGGTCGAGTACCAGGTGCGCGGGATTACACAAATCCCGGTGAACGAGAAGAAAGGCCTCACTTTCGCACGCGGCTTGCGCTCGATTTTGCGGCACGACCCCGACAAGATCATGGTTGGCGAAATCCGCGACCAGGAAACGGCTCAGATCGCCATCAACTCCGCTCTTACGGGACACCTGGTCTTTACGACAGTGCACGCAAACAACGTGACGGATGTGATTGGCCGCTTCATCAACATGGGCGTTGAGCCCTACAATTTCGTCTCCGCCCTGAATTGCATTATGGCGCAGCGCCTCGTCCGCGTGATCTGCGAGAACTGCAAGAAGCAGGTGCGTTACGCGCCGGAAGTTCTGAGCGAATCGGGTCTTAATTCCGCCGAATGGTCGCAGATACCGTTCCATGAAGGTCGCGGATGCCTGGAATGTTCCGGCAGCGGCTATCATGGACGCACCGCGATCACCGAATTGCTCGACCTCTCCGACCGGATTCGCGAGATGATTATCGATCGCCGCCCGACTTCGGAAATCAAGCGCGCGGCTAAATCCGAGGGTATGGAGTTTCTTCGGGAATCCGGCTTGCGAAAGGTTCGCGCCGGTGTGACGACGCTCCGTGAGATCAACAAGGTGACGTTTCTTGATTAAGCCAAATGGCGTCGCTTCGGCTGTGCCGGAGCTCTCGAGGTGTGCCCTCGGCACGCAGGGGGAGCGATAGTGACCAGCCTTGCGGCTTCTTCGGCGCCGTCCGCACGAAGCGGAGCATTTGCCCGCCTGGATCGCTGGCTCTATGCCATGCCGCATCCGCTCTGTGTGGTGGAAGTGGCTGCGCACCATGTGGCGGCGGCGCGTTGGGGCAAGGCTCGTGGCCACCTCGAGTCATTTGCGGTCGAGGATCTGCCTCGCGGAGCGGTGATGCCTTCGCCGGTAGACACAAACATCCCTCAGCCGGAGGCTTTGAAGTCCGTTCTGCGCCGTGTTTTCAATCGCGTTCCGCACCATGGCGCACCCGTCGCCATGCTCCTGCCCGACCCGGTCGTGCGCGTTTTCATCCTTCCCTTCGAGACGCTGCCGAGACGCGCGGAAGACGCGCTGCCACTTTTGCGCTGGCGCCTGAAGAAAAGCGTTCCGTTCGACGTGGATGAGACGGTGGTTTCGTGGATGCGCCAGCAGGGCCGCGACGGCAAGCTCGAGGTAATGGCCGCCGTGGCGCGCCAGCGAATCATGCGGGAATATGAGCAGGTCATCGAGGATCTCGGGACGAACGCAAGAGTGGTCCTGAGTTCGACTCTTTCTTCTCTTCCGTTGCTCGAAGAGCGCGGTTCGACTCTATTCGTGCGCCTCTCCGGAAGGACCTTGACCACCGTAATCGTTCGGGGCTCGAATCTTTGTGTTTACCGCTCGTCGGAGACTGCGAGCGATCTGACTCCTCACGCGATGCTGGACGAAATTTTTCCGGCCATTGCCTATTACCAGGATACTTGGGGAGAATCGGTTGATCGCGCACGGCTCGCCGGTTTCGGATCGCGCGATGGAGTATTCCGCACTGCATTATCGGAGGAGTTGCGCGTACCGGTGGGTCCGCTGGCGGATACGTCCGAAGTTTTCCATCTCGACTCGAGCGGGAAGGACCTGATCAACCAGGACCTGGACGCCTTAGTTGGCTGGATGTTGAACGGGGGATAAGCGCCGTTCGGAGACCCCGAACGCGAAGAGGAATGTGAAGACGAGGTCGCACCGAACGTGAAAGTCCGTCTCAATCTATCGACCGCCCCGCAGGAGAATCGAAGGCCTTTTATCGCGACTTCGCTCCTCGCGGGTGTTCTTGGCGCGCTCGCGCTGGTCCTGCTGTCGCGCGCCGGGTACGATTCCTGGCAGGCTAATCGTACCGAGCGATCGCAGATATCCGCCTTGCAGGCCAGAATCCGGGAAAGCGCGATCGAGCAGTCGCGCCTCGCGACCTATTTCCAGGGTGTGGAACCGCGCGACGTAATGGGCCGCGCCAATTTTTTGAATTCTCTGATCGGAGAGCGCAGTTTCCCCTGGACTAAAATTTTCGAATCGCTCGAGCAAACACTGCCAGACGGCGTAAGGGTGGTGAGCATCGCGCCGAAACTGGTCGACGGGCGCGCGCAGGTCACGCTCAGCATCGGCGCGGCCAACGACGAGCAGAAGATCAAGTTCCTGCAGGCCATGGAAAAGTCGAAGGACTTTTCGAATCTGGAGATCGTTTCCGAGCGACGCGCGGAAAGAGCGGATTCGCTGGATCAGATCGTTCTGCAGTTGAAGGTTACGTACGAGACGATATGAACACTAGGTCCAATTGGAGACGAACCAGGACCACCGCCATGGTCGCCCTGGGACTTCTGCTCGCTGCCGATGTTGCGGCGGGAATTTTTCTGTGGAGGATGTCGCTCCAGAAACCCGCTGAGATGCGCTCCCAACTCAAGACGCTGGAACTCCGCGCCAAGCTAGGCGAGGCCGACGTCGCGCGCGGTACGAAAATCCGTTCGTCTCTGCCCCAGGTGGAGAAGGATTGCGGCAAGTTCTATCAGACGGCCTTTCTCGACGAGGCTTCCGGGTATTCCTCCGTTGACGCTGATTTGAGTTCCATCGCCGATAAGGCCGGCTTGCGCATTTCCGACACGATCTTCAAGGAGAAGGACGTCAAGACGCATGGCGTAAAGGAAGTTTCCATCGCAACGACGGTGGAAGGGAATTATCCCGCGATTATTCAGTTTATCAGCGGCCTTGAGCGCTCGAAAAATTTCTATCTTCTCAACGATTTGCAGCTGAATTCAGCGAAGGCGGGCGCTATACGGTTGCAGTTGAACTTGCGCACGTTCTTCCGGACATAGCAATGTCGCAACGCGCCCAAATCTACGTCCTGGTCGGTCTCCTGGCAATCGCTGCGTTCCTCTTTCTCCGGAGTTTTGGCGGTGTGTCTCGCGTGACGCGTGTCCAGGCATCCGACGTGAAATTCACTCCACTTGGCGTGCAAGAGCCCGACTTGCGCGTGGATCTGCTGGAAGAAATCCACAAGGCCGAATACACGGGTCGTCATCGCGACATCTTCAGCGGGCAGCCGTTGCCTCCGCCAGAACCTAAGACGGCGCCGGGTGGGATCGTCAACCCCAGCGGCCCTGCGGCCCCGTCCGAGCCGCTCCCTGTCCAGGTTCCGGCCCAGTTTTTCGGCTATGCGAACGGCGCAGGCGATTCCAACCGGGTTGCTTTCTTCCTCAATGGAGACGACGTTCTCGTGGTTGGCGAGGGAGACACCTTCCTGGGCAACTTCCGTCTCGTTCACATCGGCAACGCCTCCGCCGACGTCGTGGAGATCTCCTCGGGACGTCACGCCTCGGTTCCTCTCGAGCTACCGCCGGATGAGGCTATGAACCAATGAAGGACCGCCGCACGCGCCAGCGCAAGGGCCGCTCCGGCAACTCCGGTTACGCGCTTTTCCTGGCGCTGTTTATTATCGCCGCGATGATCGTCGGTTCCATGGCCGTTTTGACCGACGGCCGCACGGAGGGCCGCCGTGAGCGCGAGGACCAGATGATCTGGCGCGGCAATCAGGTCGTTCGCGCCATTCGCGCGTACTACAAGCGAACGGGCCATTATCCCCAGGATCTGGAGGCTCTGCAAAAAGGCGTCGCTAACATTCACTTCATCCGTCCGGAAGCTCTCGTTGATCCGATGGACAAAGACGGCGATGGCAAATGGCGCTTCATCTATACGAATCCCACCGGACAGATCATTGGCAGCGTCCACTACGCAACGATGCAGCAAATGGCCCTCCTCGATCTTTACGGCGGGAAAATCCCCGGCATGAAAACGGGCGATTCGGATTCCGACCAGGACAGCGGCGGTCCCGGCGTCCAGGACGACACGTCAAACGGCAAGTGCCCGCCGGGAACGTCGAAGTCAACTTCGTCGGCGATGGCCCAATCGGCTACGGGTGTACCCGGCCAACTGATGCCGCCTTCGCCCGCGCAAACCAGCCCCTTCAATACATTTTCACTCGGGAACGGTCCCACAACTCAGGCCGGCGCCAATCAGAGTGGTTGCACCATTCAGGCTCCAGGCTTTCAGGGCATCGCGCCCGCCGCACTCCAGGCGCTTCTCAAAATGAAACCGACCGGGCCGGTAGATAGCCCCGTCATCGGAGGTTTTCTTGTGGGCGTCGGCAGCACCGTAGACCGCAAGTCCGTGAAAGTCTGGAAGGGCGGCAAAAAGTATGCCGACTGGGAGTTCATCTGGAATCCCATCGAAGATCAGGCGCGTGCGATCCAACAAGGTCTCGGCGGCACGCCGGCGGGTCTTGGGCCCGGACAGGGAAACGGCCTTCCCGGGCCTGCGACTACCACGACCGGCGGCATCGGGACCAGTCCGATTCAGGCTCCGCCCAGCGGGCCCCAACCCGGCCAACCCGATCAGCAGTAGACGCGCGTTCCCATAGAACCGCCGCTCGTTGACACCGTTTCACACCCCTACTACCATCGGCTCTTGCGGACATGAAAACTCTCGCCCTTCCGGAGCTTCCGCTTCCCGCGCGGTTCTTTGATGACGCGACCTCATTGTTTCGGCCGCTTTTTCGAGTTGCGTTATCCATATTCTGCTTTCTGCTGCTGGCCATTGGGCTGCGCGCGTCACCGCTGCGTGGCGCAGCAGCGCCCTTGCAGAGTCCGGATCAGCTGAAACCGCAAGGCTACGTCAACGATTTCGCCAATGTGCTCAGCCCATCGGCGCGCGAACAGCTCACCGCTCTTTCCACGGAGGTCGACGAGAAGGCCCAAGCCCAGATCGCCGTCGTCACGGTGAAATCTCTTGACGGCCGGCCTATCGAGGACTATTCGCTTGACCTCGCCACGCGCTGGGGCGTCGGCCCGAAGCAGAAAGATCGCGGAGTAATGATCCTTCTCGCCGTAAACGACCATAGGTACCGCTTTGAGGTCGGTTACGGCCTGGAAGGCATTCTCCCTGACGGCAAAGTCGGCAGTTTCGGCCGTGAGGCCGTGCCGTACCTCCGGCAGAACAATTATGATGCCGCGCTGTTGCTCATGGCTCGACGCGTGGCGAACGTCATTGCCGCCAATCGTGGCGTTTCGCTAACATCGGGGTCCCAAGCTCCGGCGCCGCTTTCCAACTCGATCCAGCGACTGTCGCTCCCGCCCGCATTCATAGTAATTGGTATCCTGCTTTTGCTTTTTTTGGTTTTTAGTGTGATCGGTAGCATGTTTTCGGGCCCGCACCGGGGTTATCGCCGTCGCACTGGAGGTTGGTGGATTGGTCCAATGATGGGCGGCTTCGGCGGTGGCGGTTTTGGCGGCGGCAGTTGGGGTGGCGGTTCCGGCGGAGGAGGTTTTGGCGGTTTTGGTGGCGGCTCATTTGGCGGTGGAGGGGCCAGCGGAAGCTGGTAGTCTTCCGCAACAGTAAGGTTCATCACTGGCACAGGCATTTTTCCGGAGACAATCATGGAAGCGAAATTGGCGGAGCTGGTTCGCCGTTTGCGCAACGCGTCGAGCGACGACCTGAAAGCCGTCGTCCTTTACGGGTCCGCGGTGACCGGCGACTTCCTGTCCAAATATTCTGACCTGAACATTCTTTGCATTATCGATCGCGCCGGCTACGTCGACCTCGAGCGCCTTCATCACGTCGTTCGCTGGTGGACCGGTCAGGGTCATCCTGCCCCGCTCGTCTTTACCTTCGACGAGCTGAATCGCTCGGCCGACGTTTTTGCCATCGAACTGGTTGACATCAAACTGCATCACCGTATGCTCTTCGGCGACGATTTCTTCAACGACTTCGAAGTGCCGCTGCGCCTTCACGCCCTCCAACTCGAACGCGAGCTCCGCACCAACTGGATTCGCCTGCGCGAGGCGATCCTTGGCGCTCCGCCGAAACGCAAGGCGCGCCTCGCCATCATGCTTTCTTCCGTCTCGACGTTCTGCACGCTCTTTCGCCATGTGTTGTGGGCTCTTGAGGGCCAGATGCCCGCAACCAGGCGCGAAGCCGTGGATGGCGTCGCCGCGCTTACCGGGGGCAATGCCGCGGCTTTTCAGGCGATACTCGAACTGAGGGAAGGGAAGCGCAAAACCTATCGCATTGATATGGAAGACACGCTCCGCACGTATCTGGAATTGGTGGAGGTGGTCACGAACGAAGTCGACCGGCGTCTCGAATCCCAATGATCGTCTTGTTGGCACCTCGGGGCGCCGCTTGCCGACCGGTCCGCAGGCCGGTCGCACCCGAATTAGGCAGGTTGGGACGCATGGGACGCACCCGCGCGGGACGCAGGCAGCGCGCATTCACTAAGGGAGGCTCAACATGAAGGCCATTGCTGTGCTCCTGGTAATCGTGCTCATCTTGGGTTTGATTTTCGGCGGCATGTATGTGTCGCGCCGCAACCAGATGGTCGCCCTCAACGAGGCGCTCAACTCGAACTGGTCCGAGGTTGACGTTAACCTTGAACGCCGCGCCGATCTGATTCCCAACCTCGTCGAAACCGTAAAGGGATACGCTGCCCACGAGCAGACCGTCTTCGACGACGTCGCCAGGGCCCGGGCAGCGCTTGCCGGCGCGCAGACTCCTCAGGGGAAGATCGCCGCCAATGCACAGCTCGATGGCGCTCTGAGCCGCCTGCTTGCCGTCGTCGAAAACTACCCTCAGCTCAAGGCCAACGAGAATTTCCTGCGGCTCCAGGACGAGCTCGCCGGCACGGAGAACCGCATCGCTGTAGCCCGCAAGCGTTATAACGATTCGCTGCAGGTCTATAACACCTACATCGGCCAGTTCCCCAACAACGCTTTTGCCGGTTGGGCTGGGTTTCATCGCAACGACGCCTATTTCAAGGCGTCAGAATCCTCTCGCGCCGTGCCCAGGGTCTCCTTCCCGGCGGCGGTTCATTAAAACGGTGTTGAACGATGGATTTCGTCTTACGGCTATGTGAATTGGGTCGCGGCTTTCTTGACGGTCCATCGAACCCGCGCTAGTCTCAGTTCAGGAGCCCGCTTCTGAAACAGACTGTTCGTATCTCCGGAAAGGTCAACGAATTTTTCGGCACTCTCGACGAAAACCTGAAGCTGCTCGAATCCTCCCTGAAGATTCGCACTCATCTGGCAGATCGCGGCGACCTGGAAATCGAGGGCGACCCCGAACAGGTGGAGCGCGCCGTCAAGATCGTTGGCGAGTACAACCAGCGCGTTCGCGAAGGCCGAGCCCCGAGGGACGACGAGATTCGCGCGTTGCTTCGTGTGGCCGCCGAGGAGCCTCCCGCTCAGCTCCACCAGGCGTTTTCGCCCGTGCGCCCGCGCCACGTCGGCCGCAAGCACGTCACGCCGCGCAGCGCCAACCAGCGGCGCTACGTTGAAGGCATCGAATCGCACGACATGGTTTTCGCCATCGGCCCCGGCGGAACGGGCAAGACGTATCTGGCTGTCGCGATGGCCGTTTCCGCGCTGCTCAGCAAACAAGTGAACCGCATCATTCTTGCGCGTCCCGCTGTCGAAGCCGGTGAGCGCCTCGGTTTTCTTCCCGGCACCTTGCAGGAAAAAGTCGACCCTTACATGCGCCCGCTTTACGACGCGCTCCATGATCTGCTCGAAGCCGACAAGCTGGAAAATTTTCTCGAGAAGGGTATCATCGAAGTCGCTCCACTCGCTTTCATGCGCGGTCGCACGCTCAACGATTCCTTCGTCATCCTTGATGAAGCCCAAAACACCACCAGCGAGCAGATGAAAATGTTTCTCACGCGCCTCGGCTTCAATTCCAAAGCGGTCATCACGGGCGATATCACGCAGATCGATCTTCCCAACGACCGCCGCTCGGGACTAGTGGAAGCCGTGGACATTGTGGGTAAAATCGAAGGGATTGCCTTCATCTACTTCGATGAACGCGATGTGGTTCGGCACAGCCTCGTACAGCAGATCATCAAAGCCTATGACGAGCATTCTCCGCAGCCGAGCAATGGAATCCGTCCCGCGGCCGCCCGTGGAGAAGCTCCGTCCGCGCGCGAACCGGCCCCGCGCGAGCCCGCATCGTCGCAGAAGCCCGCCGAACCCTCTTCGCGTGCGTAAACGCCCGGCTACTTCTCGTGTGAAGATCATTCTGAATCGTCAAAAGGCGGTTCGCGTCTCGATCGGCAACCTGGAGCTTTTCCTTGAACGCGTGGCGCGGAAGCTTCGCTTCGGTCCACATGCCATTACGGTCTGCCTCGTCACAAACGCCCGAATGGCCCGTTGGAACCACGCGTTCCGCGGCAAACGGGGCGCAACCGACGTGCTTTCTTTTCCCTTTGGCGACGCCCACGAACCCGGAAGGGCCGTTGCTCGTGGCAGGGACCGCCGCCAAGAAGAGATCGGTTTCTCCTCTACTTCCTATCTCGGGGATATCGCCATCGCGCCCGCTGTAGCGCGCAGAAACGCGCGACGTTATAGCCGTACACTGGACGATGAACTGCGCGTCCTGATTCTCCACGGCGCTCTGCACTTGCTGGGATATGATCACGAGACGGATCAAGGTCAGATGGACCGTCTCGAGCAAAGCCTCCGCCGGTCCCTGGAGCTTGCCTAGCAATGACCACCAAGATGGTCGTCTACACAGTCTGCGTTCTGCTCATTACGTGCGGACTGCCTGTCTTTGCCTATCTGGATCGGGTCTATCGCGAATTGAGCGCAGTGACTTCGGGTCGTGTTCACCGGCACCTGCGGATCTTCGAGGCGGAAATCGAGCCGCGATTCAGGATGGACCGCAAGCGTCTCGCTTTTTCCTTCAATCTTCTCGCGCGCTTTTGGCTCGTGCTCGTCGCTGCATTCACCGCGCGCGGCATCATCTTCTTTGTTCCCAGTTCGTGGCAAGCGGCGCTGGAAATGGTGGTGTTTCTCGGCGTCGAAGTGGCTGTCCTCATGCAATTCCTCCCAGCCCTGCTGCTGGCTGGAGTCCGTGGCAATTGGATTTCGCCCTTCGTTCCGATTGTGCGCGCGTGTCTGTGGATCGTGCGTCCCGTAGAGGCGGTTCTCGAAGGATTGATTTCGGTCCTGCACCTTTCCGAGGAAGACCAGACCGCGCCCGCTGAAGAGCAATCGATCGAAGCCCTGGTCGACGCCGCAACGGAAGAGGGCATCATCGAGCAGGACGAGGCCCGCCTTATCGAGCAGGTTATCGAGTTCGGCGAGAAGCGCGTCCGCGATGTGATGACGCCGCGGCCCGACGTTGTCGCCATCCGGTCGATGGCCAGCTTGGAAGATCTGCGGGAATTGATCGTGAAGACGAAATTCTCACGGCTGCCCGTTTATGACAAATCGCTCGACGACGTGGTCGGAGTCGTTTTCGCTCGCGACATGCTCGAGGTTCCCGATCGGGATCGGCTCCACCGGTTCGTTCGCGAGTTGATGAGGGCCGCGCTGTTCGTACCCGAAACGAAGTTCGGCTCCGACCTGCTCAAGGAGATGCAGCGCAAGAATCAGCAGATGGCCGTCGTAATTGACGAATACGGCCTGATGGCGGGCCTGGTTACCGCCGAGGATCTGGTCGAAGAAATCGTCGGTGAGATCGGCGAAGAGGATCGCCGCCCGGCGCCCGATGTTTTGCGCGAAGCCGGAGGCGCCATGGTTCTGCGCGGCAGCATTCCCGTCGATAAGATTACGGAGCTTTTCGGGATTTCCCTCGAGTCGGCGGCCGCGGAAGCGAACGCCACCACTATTGCCGGCCTGTTGAATTCGCTCGCCGGCCACGTTCCGCGCACGGGCGAGATTATCGACTCTGACGGTCTTCGCTTCGAAGTCCTCGAAGCCAATCAGCGCAAAGTCCTGCGCGTCCGTGCCCGCCGGACACCGTCCGATGCAACGGCTTCAGCCTCGCCCTCCCGGCCTTCTTAGCAGCGTTGGTCTGGCCACCGTGGCGTTTCCTTGAGTTCAGATGCGTCCTTCGACGACGGGCCGGTTCGGCGTACTCTGCCTCCGCCCGGCAATCATCAAGCCGATCCAGCAACTCACGGGCCACGTAACCAGCCACGACAGCCAGTACCAGTGCGGCCAGCCTTTGCTCCAGTTAGGAATGGTTGCGATGATCCCCATCACTTCACCGGTGATGAAGAACCACAGCACGTGCCGCCCCGGCTTTGCCGGAGCCAACCGGGCGCATAGCCATGCGCAAACGATCGAGATGACGACGAACAGCGCCGTGCTCGTCATGAGCGCGTTGTTTGAGGGTACGCGGCCCTTCATGAAGTCACCCGGGAAAATGCGAGACAGCAGCGGATCTGTTCCGAGCACCAGGACGATCGACAGCACGTAGCTGCCTGCCACGGTTCCGATAGATTTGAGCATCGTTCGATCTCCTTGTTAGCGAACGGTGAGATTCCCCTAGTCCCTGCGACTGCGATGATGCCCATGGACTTCCGCTTATAATGTCCGGGTTCTAACCCGTTTGCCTCGGGGATGCCTCTAAACAATTCCTCGGAAACCCGCTCAAAGCTCACGGCCGGCATAGCTTGCCCATAATCACGGCCTTCCGCGCGCCCGTCGCCGATGGTAGATTATTTGCTCTGCCGTGCCATGCCTCATAGGCCAGCACCGCGAAGGCGAATGCCTCCTTCGCATCACTGGGCACGCCGAACCAGCTGGCTGGAACGATCTCAATGCCCGGCAGCATCGCGCCAAGTTGAGCCATGATCAGCGGATTTTTCGCGCCGCCGCCCGCGACGATCAATTCATCCACCTTCGTGCTCCGGAAAACAAAACGTCGGAGCGCGTCCGCAATGGAGAGGGAAGTGAACACGGTTGCGGTCCGCACCAGATCGACCGGGCGCGAGCCGTGCTTCGCGCCCCACGCCACGATTCGTTCCACGTACTCACGACCAAACTGCTCGCGTCCGGCGGTCTTGGGCGGTTTCTTTCGAAGATAGGGATCACGCATCATTTGTCTGAGCAAAGCGTCAATCGCATTTCCGCTCAGTGCGATACGCGCGTCGCGATCGAACCCGTCGCGTCCTCGCGTCGCACGCTCGACCAGCGCGTCGATAATCATGTTTCCCGGGCCCGTATCGAATGCAAACACGTCGGCAGGCCGCGCTCGCGCCGGAATTGCGGTGACGTTCGCAATTCCGCCGATGTTCAGTGCCAGTCGTCCGCGCTTCTCGTCCCGATAGAGCAGGTAGTCTACAAACGGCACTAACGGGGCGCCCTGTCCTCCGGCCGCCATGTCCGCGGGACGGAAGTCGGCGACCACCGGCACCCCCGTCCGCGCGGCAATCACACTCGGTTCCCCAACCTGCAGCGTGGACGCCACGCGCCGCGCGCCCGAAAATCGAGACCTAGTCCCTTGATGATAAATCGTCTGCCCGTGCGAACCGATCAGGCCAATATTTGCGAGTGGGACGCGCCATTTTTTGCATGCGGCAATCGCCGCGCGGGCGAATTCCTCTCCAAGCAGAAAATTCAGCTGGCTGACCTCCGCCGACGTGGTCCCGCCGCCGTTTGAGATGCGCAGAATGGCGTCACGCACGGCACTGGGAAAGGCGGCGTGGGAATGTGCCTCGAATTTCGTCCGAAGCTGCGGTGGGGCGCCCTCAATGCGCACGAGGACCGCGTCAATCCCGTCCGCCGAAGTTCCTGACATCAGTCCCATCACTCGCATCGCAATTCCCACATTGTCAAGCTGCGCTGGCGATTCAGAGCACTGCGTCCTCGCGATAGCCCGACGCATTCTATGTCAATTGATTGCTCACGCTTGAAAGGATTTTCACCGGTTCGACTTCTTGGCGAAACCCAACAAAAGCGGAATCGTCGGAGAAGCCTCTTACTCGCGAGCTAATTGTTTCACGTGAAACAATCTCGGAGGCGGATTTCAGCGGCGTCGCTCGACCTTTGGCGACGCGCCAGGGAACGCGTCTCGACCAATCCCAGTGAGCCTCGTTTTTTTCTGTTATTCTGGGGCTTCAAATGCCAAGCTGGCGCGATAAAGGTTGGACCCGGAATTAGCCAGAATGAATGAATTAAGACATCTTCTTTCAGAGCTTTACAACGTCCGCGGACTCATCGAGTGGGGCGGTACGGCGTTGTGCTGCGTAATCGTTTTCGTTGAAACGGGCATGTTCGTCGGTTTTTTTCTACCTGGCGATTCGCTGCTGGTCACTGCCGGGGTATTCGCCGGAGCCGGCCAGCTCAAACTGTCGATGCTCCTCACGCTCGTTTCGCTTTGCGCGATCGCGGGCGATCAGCTCGGCTATTTTATAGGCTGGAGGGCCGGTGCGAGCCTCTACAAGCGCGACGACTCGCGCCTCTTCAAAAAGCGCCACCTCGAGCGAGCTCATGAGTTTTACGAACATTACGGCGGGAAGACGGTCATTCTGGCTCGCTTCGTTCCTATTATTCGGACGTTTTGTCCGCCTGTTGCCGGTGCCGCAAGGATGCCATATCGCCGGTATTTCCTGTACGACATTGCCGGCGGATTCTTGTGGGTGTGGAGCACGGTCCTCCTGGGCTATACGCTCGGACGCACGATCCCTAATATTGACAAGAAGATTCACTATGTAATCGCGGCGGTTATCGTAGTATCGCTCGTGCCCGCCGTTTATCACGCCTGGAAGCAACGCAACAGCAATCCTCCTCGGAACGTACATTCGACTAGACCGGCTGCCGCGCCCCCGGCGGAAGCGGAGCCCGGGAACGAACCTTAGACTGCCTCTCGGCATCCGCCTCGACCCGTCAACTCCTGAGGGCTTGCTCAAATCCGGCTGATCCTCGTAATTCCAGGTTCCCGCCGCAGGCAAGGCGAATTTCGAACACGAGGAAGATTTTTGCCTGGAAACGAGTATGATGTGCGGACACGGGGCGTGCTTTCCGCCTACATTATCGATTTTCTGGAGCGGAGCTGATGAGGATCAAGATGGCATGGCAGGCAAGCTGGACCATCGGGGCGGCGCTTGC
>DATEKA010000154.1:0-30977 GCA_035277685.1 Candidatus Acidiferrales bacterium | reverse complement strand
CAGCGGGATCAGCGCAGCCCGCTGCCGCCGCCGGGAAATGGAGGGAACGCGTTCCCAGGCGACGGCGCCTGCCGCAAAAAGGACGGGATATATCGGCAACGGATAGTAGCTCTTGCCGTCGCCCACGATGAAAATCGCCAGGATAATGACGTAGGCCCAGCCAAGAAACCGGAACCGTTTTTCCTCGGGGGCCATGAAACACCAGAAAAGGCCCGCCAGCCAGATCGGCAGCGCCAGCGGATTCAGGAAAAGAATCTGCTGGCCGAGAAACGCGAGCGGGCCGATCTGTTCGTTCTTGAGGAGTTGGGCGTTGCGAACAACCACAATCTGAGGCCAGCCGTGGCGCGCCTCCCACAAGAGATTCGGGAGGAAGATCGCAAAAGCGATCAGGCCGCCGATCCAAAGCCATTTGGAGCGAAGGATCGATTGGTTGCCGGTCAGCAAAAGCCCGGCGATCAGGGCGAATCCGCATACGAGCATGGTGTGTTTGTTTTCGATTCCAACGCCGGCGATGAGCCCGAATACGAGCCATAGCTTGGGCGACCCGCCCTTCACAATGCGAATACCGAGCCAAACGCAGAGCATCCAGAACAGAGGCTCGAAGGCGTTCATGGAAAAAAAGCTGTCGAACGCGAGATAAGACGGCGCGAGCAGAATGGCTCCCGCGGCAAGAAGCTGCGCTAATTTTCCGCCACCAAGCTCGCGCGCGAGGACGCCGGTCAAAAACACAACGGCGGCGCCCGCAAGAACCGGAAGTACGCGAATGGAAATGATGGAGTTCCCGAATGCGTGGCGCGAGAACCAGGCCAGAAGACCGATAAGCGGCGGCTGGTCAATGTAACCCCAGGCGAGGTGGCGGCCGCAGGCCATGTAGTAGAGCTCGTCACGAAAGAAGCCATAGCGGGTGATTCCCGCGCAGTGGATGGCGATCTCGGTCAGCGCGAGAAACAGCAATCCGCGCGCCGCCAGTTGAGGCGTGCCAACGCGCGCAGGCGTTTGGGCTTCCGGCAGGACTTCCGTGCGGTACGTCGAAATGGTCATGAAACGAAAAGGGAGCGCTCGGGACGGCCGGCGCCGCCGGATGGAGCGCGTCACGCCTGCATTGTTCTACGCTCCGGATTTTATGGCCGTGGATTTTATCGAGTCGAGTTTCGGGAAGCTCTTCTCGAGATAGGTTTTGCCCTGGCGCGTGATGGCGCCCTGGTCCGGACTTTCCCCATATCCGCCATAGAAATTCCGAACGACGTCCATTCCCTGGGTAACCTGTCCGAAGGGAGAAAAACCCTGCCTGTCGAGAAACGCGTTGTCGCCCAAACTGATGAAGAGCTGCGTGGTCCGCGTGTGCGGTCCGGCCGTAGCGAACGTGACGTATCCGGGCTTGTTGCTCTGCGTTACAGGATCATCCTTGATGTTTGCGTTCCGCCAAACGCCGTTGACTTCCGGATTGGCGCTCAAGCCAAACTGCACGACAAAGTTCGGCACGATACGGAAGAAAGCTGCATCGTCAAAGAAGTTGTGCTTGGCGAGATTATAGAAACGGTCCGCGCCTAACGGAGACCAGGCCCGGTTCACCCGCACGGTGAAGTTCCCTTTCGTGGTGGAGAATTCCACATCGAATACATCCGGCGCTTTTTCATTGAGCGAATTCGGCTTCAGCAATTCTTCGGACATCGGTCCTCGATTCGGATGCTTGGATTGCGCGGCGCGGCTCGAAGAACCGGCCTTGCGATTGTTGTGGGCCGCACCGAATTCCGTGGCGCGAGGGAGAGAGCGGCGCCCGAAGCTACGGTTTCCGCGCCGGTGCTTTGGACGCGGCCTTGTGCACCGGAGAAGCCGCCGCCGGCGACGTGATTGTCGCCGTCTTGATCATATCGAGTTTCGGATACTTTTTCTCCAGATATGGCTTGCCGCCATTCGTTATGTTGCCCTGGTCGTTCGTGGGCGTTTCACCGTATCCGCTGTAGAGATTGGTGATTACGTCCATTCCCGATGTCACCTGTCCAAACGGCGCAAATCCCTGATCGTCGAGCGAGGCATTGTCGCCCAGATTGACGAACACTTGCGTGGTCCGCGTGTTCGCTCCCGCCGTGGCGAACGTGATCGTCCCCGGCTTGTTGCTTTCCTTCACGGGGTCGTCTTTGATCCGCGCGCCGTCCCAAATGCGATTGACCGCGCCGCTCGGGCCCAGCCCGAACTGCACGACAAATCCGGGCACCACGCGGAATAGCGCCATATCGTCGTAGAAACGATGCCGCACGAGGTTGTAAAAACGGTCGGCTCCAATTGGAGCCCACGCTCGCGTGACCTTCACAACGAATGGGCCCTTCGTCGTGACGAACGTCACTTCGTAAACTTCCGGCGCGCGGGCGCGAAGCGTCGCGGGATGATACAGCGCGGGATCGATGCCCGAGTGAGTCGCTGCGCGATGGGTGGTCGTGGCTTTGTGGGTTGCGGTTTTCGTTTGCGCCGGGGAGGCGCCAAAAGCGCCGGGAGACAGCGCCGTCAGAAGGCAAAGCGTCAACAGCAAAGCGAAACGGTTCACGGCTTTTCTCCTTGTAGCCTCTTTGCGGCGGCTTCGGCAGCCTCCATCACGCGCAGCGTGTTGCCGCCGAGAATTTTCCTGACGTCGGCATCCGAATAGCCGCGTTTCAGCAGCGCGTCGGTGATCTGCGGCAGGTGCGAGGCATCTTCCATACCGAAGGGCATCACCGAGCCGTCGAAGTCCGAGCCCAGACCGACGTGATCAACACCGCCGACCTTCACGGCATGGTCAATGTTGTCCACGATCGCCGTCCAATCGACGCGCGGAAGCTTTCCCTGCTCCATGAATTCCCGCGTGACGGTGTTGTCTTCCACTTCGTCACACCCGATTTTGCCGGCGCAACGCTTCGCAACTTCAGCGTCAATTTCCTTATCTATTTCCGGAGTGTCCGCGGCGCGGTACTGATTACTTAGAAACCCCGCATGGTAATTGATCTGGATCACGCCGCCTTTCGCGGCAAGAGCGCGAATCATGTCGTCCGTCATGTTTCGCGGCGCGCTACACAGCGCGCGGCACGATGAATGCGAGGCGATCAGAGGCGCCTGGCTGACGGCGAGCGCGTCGTAGAAGGTCTTGTCGGAAACGTGCGAGATGTCCACCATGATGCCGAGGCGATTCATCTCGCGCACGACTTGTTTGCCGAAATCGGTCAGGCCGTTGTGCGCGGGCTTGTCGGTCGAGGAGTCCGCCCAATCCGTGTTGACCATGTGCGTCAGCGTCATGTAGCGCACGCCGAGAGCGCCGTAGATTCGCAGCACGCCCAGGTCATCGGCGATCATGTGGCCGCCTTCGACGCCCATGAGGCACGCGATCTTTCCCTCTGCGTGAGCACGGCGGATATCGTCGGCGGTGCGCGCGAACATCAGGTCTTTTGGATACTTCGCGACCGTTTCGCGGACTGCATCAATCTGGTCCAGGGCCTGCTTGATCGCCTGCGGTCCCGTGATAGTGCCCGGGATGTAGACCGAGAAGAACAACGCGCCGAGTCCGCCCTCGCGCATGCGCGGGATGTCCACGTTGCCGTCGCTGTGACGAACGCCGATGTCGAATGCTGGATCGAGAAGGCGCTGCGTCGTGTCGTCGTGCGTATCAATCACGATCGAACTGAAATGGAGGTCGTGCGCCCTCTTCGAGATAGCGGGCCGATCAGTGGCCTGGTCAGAGGCCGTTACAACGGCCAGCGGCAAAACAATTGCACAAGCACAACAGAGCCAAATGATCCACATGCGCGTCATTATTCCCTCAAATGAACGCAAGATTTTGCTACAATTCCCGCGAAATCGGAAGCAGATTCACCGTTACCGGATCGAGCTGATCCGGGAAATCTCCGATGAGGAATCACGATCTCTCCGCTGAGGTCAATGCCCGGCGAACCAGGATTTTACGGCGTGCCAGAGAACCTGGCCGTTGACGGCGGCGATGGACTCGGTAAGAGGAATTCCCTTCGGGCAAACCTTCACGCAGTTTTGCGCGTTATCGCAATCTTCGATTCCGCCGGGCCCCATCAACGCATCAAGGCGCTCGGCAGCGTGCATCGCGCCCGTCGGGTGCAGATTGAACAGGCGCACCTGATTGATAATGGCGGCGCCGACAAATTGCGTGTGGCTGTTCACCTTGGGACAGATTTCGAGGCAGTTCCCGCACGCGATGCAGCGCGCCAGCGGATAGCCGATTTCCTGGAGTGATGGCGCCATGCGCGGACCTTCACCCAGGTCGTAGGTGCCGTCGATCGGGATCCAGCATTTTGTTTTCTTCAGGTCGTGGAACATCTTCGAGCGATCCACCTGGAGATCGCGCACGAGCGGGAATTTCGTCAACGGCTCGAGCCGAATGGGCTTCTCGAGGCTATCCACCAGCGCAGAGCAGGCCTGCCGCGGCTGGCCGTTGATGAGCATGGCGCACGCGCCGCAGACTTCTTCCAGGCAATTCGCGTCGTAGCTGACGGGAGTCGATTCCCTGCCCTCGCGCGTGATGGGCCGCTCGGCGATATCGCGCAGGCACTGAATCACGTTCAGATGCGGGCGAAGGCGCAGTTCATACTCTTCCCAGCGCACGGACTCGTCGGGCCGCTGCTGGCGCTTGACGCGAACGATGAATGTCGTTTCAGCCATGCGCTATGCTTTTGCCGTGTACTTCCTCTCTCGCGGCGGAATCAGGGAAATGTCCACCGGCTCGTATTCGAGTTTGATGTTGCCGCAGTGAAAGCTCGCCTTCGTGGTCTTCAGCCAATTCTGATCGTCGCGGTCCGGAAACTCCGGCTTCCAGTGCGCGCCGCGGCTTTCGTTACGTTCGAGCGCGCCCAGCGCGATGACCTTCGCGAGCACAAGCATGTTTCCGAGCTCGCGAACGAAGTTGAGCGTCTGATTCGACCACTGCGTGCGGTCCGACAGGCTGATGTGCTTGTAACGGTCGGCCAGCACGTCAATTTGTCCCAGCGTTTTCTTCAGCGTCGTGTTATCGCGCGTCACGGTCACGTTCGCCGTCATGAGCTGCCCGAGTTCGCGCCAGATGGTCATCGGGTTCTCGGTGCCCTGGAGCTGATTGAGCAGCGCGTCGTTTTTGTCCTGCTGCCGGACGCGCTCTTTCTCGTAGACGCTGGAGGACGCGCTTTCACATCCGTGCTCGAGGTTGCGCGCATACTTCACGGCGGAAGGGCCGGCTACCATCCCTCCGTAGATGCAGGAAAGAAGCGAGTTCGCACCGAGCCGGTTGGCGCCGTGATACTGATACTCGCACTCCCCGGCGGCAAAAATTCCCGGAAGGTTCGTGGCCTGATGCTCGTTATCAACCCACAGGCCGCCCATCGTGTAGTGCATCGCCGGGAAAACCTTCATGGGCTCCTTGCGCGGGTCCACGCCGAGAAACTTTTCGTAAATCTCCAGGATGCCTTCGAGCTTGCGGTCAAGCACGTCGGCCGGGATGTGGGAAACGTCGAGATAGACGGCAGGCTGATCGCCGGCGAGACCCATCTTCATCTCGAAGACGATTTTGTGAATCGCGCGAGTGGCGACATCGCGCGGAACGAGGTTGCCGTACTTCGGATACCACTCTTCGAGAAAGTAGAACCGCTCGCCTTCCGCAATGTCTTTTCCTCGGCGTTTGTCGCCCGGCTGCCTGGGCACCCAGACACGGCCGCCCTCGCCGCGCGCCGATTCGCTCATCAGGCGGCACTTATCCTCGCCGGGAATCGCCGTGGGATGCACCTGAATGAATTCGCCGTTGGCGTAACAGGCGCCCTGCTGGAACAGAGCGGATTGCGCTGAGCCCGTGCAGACTACGGAATTCGTCGAATAGTAGAAGATCGCGCCGATGCCTCCGGTGCAGAAAACCACGGCGTCGGCCGGAAAGGTCCTGATTTCCATCGTTTTCAGGTTCATGGCGCAGATTCCGCGCGCGACACCGTTGTCATCGAGGACGGCGGAGAGAAACGACCAGCCTTCAAATTTCCGGACTTTCTCTTCGGCTTCGAAGCGGCGCACCTGTTCGTCCAGCGCATACAGCAACTGCTGGCCCGTGGTGGCGCCTGCAAACGCCGTGCGATGGTGCAGCGTACCGCCGAAGCGCCGGAAGTCGAGCAGCCCTTCGGGGGTGCGGTTGAACATCACGCCCATGCGGTCGAGCAGATCAATGATTGCGGGCGCCGCCTCGCACATTCCCTTCACCAGCGGCTGATTCGCCAGGAAGTCCCCGCCATAGATCGTGTCGTCGAAATGCTGCCAGGCGGAATCGCCCTCGCCTTTCAGGTTCTTGGCGGCGTTGATGCCGCCCTGCGCGCAGACGGAATGCGAGCGCTTGACCGGCACAATGGAAAAGAGCGATACGGGTACGCCCGATTCAGCGACGCGGATCGTCGCCATCAGGCCGGCGAGCCCTCCGCCTACGACGATGATTTTCGGTTCTCGAGTCATATTGACCGGATGAAGTTCGGCGTGCGAGCTTCGGGTAAAGCGAGCGTTGCCGGCGAGGCGCCGGAGCTACACAAAACACTCCTCGAATCTCGCGCGTCGCTCCTCATCGCACGTATCCGTTCAACGGGAACCAGTGGTTGTGGAAGCCGACCGCGATCATGAGGCCGGCGAAAGTCATCGTGACCGTGATCACTGCGCCGAACCATCCCCACCAGCGCTGCCCGCGCGGACTGACCGCAATCCCCCACTTACACGCGAAGTTCCAGGTGCCGTTGCCCAGATGGAACGAGGCGGCGGTCACGCCGACGATGTAGAACGCGAAATACCACGGATGCGACATCGCCTGCGCCAAGTCCTGATAATTCGTGCGGCCATGCCCGGCGAAGCGCTCCGTGTAAACGTGCCAGCCGATGAATGCGAACGCTATGATTCCCGTCCACCGCTGCAGCACATACATCCAGTTGGCCATCCACGGATGCGCAAACGCGTTCTGCTTCCCTTTCCACCAGATCCACAGCCCGTAGAACCCGTGGAAGGCGATCGGAATCCAGAGAATGCAAAGCTCGACCGCGAACCGCCAGGGAATGCTCTGGAGTTCGACCGAAACGGCATCGTAGTTCTTCGTGCCGACCAGGGCATAGCTATTGGACCAGAAGTGCTCGAGAAGAAATGCTCCGATGGGAACGATTCCGCTGAGGGATTGCAGTTTATCGAGGATGTAGCTCGTCTTCGACTCGGCCGCTTTGGACCCGACCGCTACGGACGCCATGCCTTCTCCGGAAGGAACTCGCGCTGAAAGAACAGCGCTCTACCGCAATTTTCGAGCGCGCCAAACAGATCAGTATATTTGCGGCTTCCGGAGTTTGCAAGGTAAGCACGGAGGGAAAACGCGACAACGGGTCGATAAGGGATCGATCCGCTCTGCCATCGTCGAGCGCCTCAGAAACCAACTGCGCGGGTGTCACGCGTCCGCTTATGCCGCGCCGGCCAACGAGAAGCGCAGGATCGCGAGGGCCGCGAGAGCCGCCGTCTCAGTCCGCAGAATCGTGTCGCCGAGCGACGCCTCCACGAATTGCGCGGCGCGGGCCGCGGCAATTTCCTCGCCTGTCCAGCCGCCTTCGGGGCCAATCGCAAGAACGGCATCGCTCGCGCGCACGCCAGAGAGCGCCCGGCCGAATGCCGGCGCGTCTTCGCGCTCCGACAGAAGGACGTTGAGCGAACCTTTGCTGCGCGCAAAGCTCTCCGTGGACCGAACCGCAGCGTGAAGCGCCGGCGGACGCAAGCGCCGCGCCTGCTGTGCAGACTCGAGCAGAATCTTCTCCCATCGAGAACTCCTCTTCGACGCAGCCGCAACCAGCGGCTTGTCCGTGCGCGCCGCAATCAGCGGCGTGATTTCGTTCACGCCCAACTCGGTGGCTTTCTCCAAACACCACTCGAATCGGTCGAATTTCACGATCGAGAGCAGCAGATGCAACCGCCAGGGCGGTTCTTTAACCGCGACGGGCTCGAGCAACTCGAATGTAATTTCGCCTTTTCCCGATTTTGCGAGAGCCACGCGGCTGATCCGGCCAAGCCAGACGCGCGCGCCGTCGCTTAGTTCGTAAAGTTGCCCCGGCTCAGCGCGCAGGACGCGGCCGAGATGTGCGGCGGCATCGCCTCGGAGGGTGGCGGAATCTGGGTCGAAGCGGTCAACGAAGAAACGGCGGCGCATGACGAAGAAGGATTATAAGCGATGGAAGCAGGCGAAGAGAAGGCGAACCGGAGTTTCGGCGGAAATCCAGCTTTCGAAGACGTGATTTTGTACCTATTGATTTCGGCGCTTTTGATGAACCGATTGGATTTACGGCGATTTTTTCCCGGCAGGTGTACCGATTGATTTTCTGTTCGCTTTGTGTTCGCTAAGCCCCGCTCTAGCCGAAGATGTCCTTGACCTTGTCGAAGAAGCTGGCGTTGCGCTCGGCGGGCTTGTTCTCGACCTTCAGCGCCTCGCCAAGCTGCTCGAGGACACGGCGCTGTTCGCGCGACAACTTCGACGGAACTACGACGCGAATGTTTATGTAAAGATCGCCGCGCCCGCCGTGCGGGTTGGGGAGGCCCTTGCCCTTTTGCCTGAAGATCTGGCCGGACTGAGTTCCCTCGGGCAAACGCAACTCCAAATCGCCCTGTAGCGCGGGAATTCCGATAGTCGCGCCGAGAGCGGCTTGCGTAAAGCTGATAGGAACCGTGCAATACAAGTCGGCGCCGCGCCGTTCGAAAAACGCGTGTTCCTTCACTTCGAGAAAAATGTAGAGGTCCCCCGGAGGCCCGCCGTTCACGCCGGGTTCGCCCTGTCCGGCCATACGCAAACGAGTGCCCGAATCCACACCCGCGGGGACGCCCACGTCGAGCGTGCGCCCGCGTTCGATGCGTCCCTGGCCGCGGCAGGTGGCGCAGGCATCTCGAATCACCTGCCCCGCGCCGCCGCACGCCGAGCAGGTGCGCGTAATCGCGAAAAAACCCTGCTGGTACTGGAGCTGGCCGCGGCCGTGACACGTCTGGCAGGTCGTCATTCCGGTTCCCGGCTTGGCTCCCGTGCCCCGGCAAGCCTCGCAAATTTCGCGGCGGGAAATCTTGATCTGCGTATTCACTCCGGAGGCGGCGTCTTCGAAGGAGAGGCTCATGTCGTAGCGCAGGTCGGAGCCGCGCTGGCCGCGCGAACCGCGCCCGCGACCGCGTGGTCTTCCACCTGCACCGCCAAAGACTTCTTCAAAACCGAACAGATCGCCGAAGATGTCGCGAAAGTCCTCGAAGATCGAGGCGCTGAAATCGGCAGGCTCAAAGCCGCGATTGTTCAGCCCCGCGTGGCCGTAGCGGTCGTAAATCTGGCGCTTCTGAGCGTCGGAAAGGACGCTGTAGGCCTCGGTGGCCTGGCGAAAGCGATCCTCGGCTTCGTGCTTGTTCTCGGGATTGCGGTCGGGATGGTATTTCAACGCGAGTTTTCGATACGCCGATTTGATTTGCTCGCTCGAAGCTTCCCGCGCGACGCCGAGCACTTCGTAATAGTCCAGCTGGGCAGGCATTTCTATTCCGGCTCCCTTTCGGTCACACGATCACCGTTTTCGCGCTGAGCATTAAGAAAATTGGATGCGCCGGACGCGCCGCGGTTTCCGGAAAGCAGCGCGTCACGCACCAAGCACCGCGGGCACCGCACGCTGCCGAAGCCCGGGCCGTCAATTTCCGGCCCGTTTCGACGCAGGCTCGGCGGCGACACGAACCATCGCCGGGCGAAGCACGCGGTCGTGAAACATATAACCCGGCTGCAATTCTTCGATCACGGCGCCGTCCTTTTCATTCATGGTCTCGACGCGCTCGATGGCGTGGTGCTTGTGCGGATCGAATTCCGTTCCTACGGCCTCGATGCGCTTTAGCCCTTGCTTCGCGAGCGCATCGGACAACTGTCGCCGGATCAACTCGAAGCCCTTCTTATATTCGGCGTTTCCTGAATCGTGGTCTCCGCCGAGCGCGCGATCGAAGGCGTCGAGAACGGGGAGCAAGTGCTCGACCAGCATCTCCACGCCTCGATGATGGTCGGCCTGGCGCTCTTTCTCGACGCGCTTCCGGTAATTCTCGAAATCGGCCTGCCGCCTGACGAGCGTACTCATCAGGTCCTGCTTCTCGTTCAACAGGGCTTGCTTTTCGGCGAGCAGCTTTTGAAATTGGTCGTCCGGCGGAGGCACAGACGCCTCTGTCGCGCCCTCGGCCGCAGCGGCGGGATCTGCCGGTTCGGCCACAGAAGCGGACTCATCGCGCTCGATAACGGGCTCCGGGCGCTTTTCTTCGTGTTCTGAACGATGATGGGGCACAATTAACTCCCTTGTTCCCGGTCCGAGAAGAACTGGGCCATGAAAGCGACAGCCGTGATGACGCGCTCGTAGTGCATGCGCATGGGCGCGAGAATTCCGAGTGTTCCCTGCCCCTGATCTTTCGATGCATAGGAGGACGAAACCA
Organism: Candidatus Acidiferrales bacterium; assembly: GCA_035277685.1. Classification (GTDB taxonomy): domain Bacteria; phylum Acidobacteriota; class Terriglobia; order Acidiferrales; family UBA7541; genus Palsa-295. The sequence continues at coordinate 20,540 of DATEKA010000154.1, read as the reverse complement.
GTGCAAGGTGCTTGCCGGCCTCGGAAATGCGTTCGATTCCGAGCTCGACGTGGAGCGGCTCGGGCGCGTCAATGCAGCCGCTGAGAAGGGCGATCAACCGGTCCTTCTCTTCGATTGCTTCGAGCAATTCACGGAGATGTTCCTGGTTGGTGAACTCGGGTGCAGCCGCGATTTGCGAGGCGCCTTCGACGTAAATCCTGCGTACACCGGCCTCACCCACGCTAACGGGATCGCATAGCATCAGGGCATCATCCGCCAGCCGGCCGTATTGCTCGCGGTCGCGCGCCAACTGCGCGCGCAGGTCGGCGCGCATGGCATCCAGGGTCCAGCCGGAGTAATGGCGATTGAGATAATCCGATACGCGGTCGAGATCTTCCTGGCGAAACGAACGCTCGGGCCGGATAACTTTGTCGCGCGTAGCGCCGCCGGGAGCGATCAAAACGACCAGGACGCGATTTTCAGGAAGGAGAAGGAAGCGGACGTGCTCAACGGCGCTTTGCGCGAGCGGGGGCGAAATGAAAATTCCAAGACCTCGCGAGACAGCCGAAAGGATATGGCTCGCCCGCTCCATCACAGCCTGCGGCGTTTCCGCAGACTCCAACTCGCGGCGGATCCAATGGCGGTCTTCGGGCCGGGCCTTCGCTTGCGCCGCCACATTTTCAACAAAGAAGCGGTACGCGGCGGCTGTAGGAACCCTGCCGGCCGAGGTATGCGGCTGATAGAGATAGCCTTCGCCCTCGAGGTCGGCCATGACGTTTCGCACGGTGGCCGAGCTGAGCGGCTCGGGCTGGCGCGCGGCGACGCTCCTTGAAGAGACAGGCTCTCCCGTCTCGATGTATTCGCGCACCACATCCGTCAGTATCTGCTGGTGCCGCTTCTGTTGTAGGACAGTTGGGCTCATCGCATCGCGATCTCGACGCAGCCAAAAGCGCGTCACGACCGTTCTTACAAAAATTTTAATCGTCGCGGCGGAAAGCGTCAACTTCCGGGGTAATCCCCGCCCGCCGACGATGGAAACTGCGCCCGCGGCCGGCGGCGTCAAAATCGAAAATTCAGCTGCCCATTGTGCGAACGGGGCTAAACGGCATATCCTTTCGGGACGCGGCGAGTCCCACATCGCGCGCGGTCAAGATTGTTTTGCGCAGACGCACATGCCGATTCGCAGAATTTTCGAAACTGCGCTTGTGTTCGGGGCGCTTTTCGCCGCCCCCATGGCCGGCGCCAAAAGGCTTCCGCCCCAAAAACACGCCAAAACCCCGGCGCCCGCTGGAGCGGAGCCATCAAGCCTTTCCACGCGCGTGGTCGCATACAAGATTGACGCCACGCTGGTTCCTCGCGAGCATAAAATCAACGCCAGCGAGACGCTCGTCTACAAGAACCTGACGGGCCAGCCTCTGCAAACGTTCCCTTTCCATATGTACTTGAACGCATTTCAACCGCAATCAACGTTCATGACGGAAATGCGCCTTTACGGGACGCGAGGAAACAGCTCCGGAACGGACTGGGATCCCAAGCACTTCGGATCGGAAACGGTGACGAAGCTCGAAGTAGACGGGATAGGGGATGTGACGAAAAGCATTCATTTCATCCATCCCGACGACAACAACGCGCAGGACCGGACCGTCTTTCAGGTATCCCTTCCGCATCCGGTCGCGCCCGGCGATTCCGTCATCTTTCATATGAACTTCGTGGACGTGATGCCGGAAGTTGTCGAACGCACGGGGTATAAGCGCGATTTCTACATGGTCGGCCAGTGGTTCCCCAAGATTGGCGTGTGGTGGCACAACCAGTGGAATTGCCATCAGTTCCATGCCACCACGGAGTTCTTCGCCGACTTCGGCACCTTCGACGTGAACGTGACCGTTCCGCAGGACGACGTAGTCGGCGCCGCGGGCGATCTCGTCTCGAGCAAGAACAACGCGGACGGCACGAAGACGCTGGCGTTTCATTCCGAGGACGTCCACGATTTCTCCTGGACGGCGAGCCCTCATTTCACGGACGTGGAGGATTCCTGGACCGGCAGCGCCGGAACGGTAAAAATCCATCTGCTGATGTCGCCCGGACACATGGGAAGTGCACCGCGATACATGCAGGCGCTGAAAGGCACGCTGGCTTATTACGACAAAAACGTCGGGCCATATCCTTACGACCGCATCACCGTGGTTGATCCGCCGCACGGCGCAGCGGACGCAGGCGGGATGGAGTATCCGACCCTGATAACCGCGGGTACGACGTGGTACATGCCGAAAGGCGTGCTGGAGCCGGAGGCGGTGGTTGCGCACGAATTCGGCCACCAATACTGGTATGGCATGGTTGCGACGAATGAATTCGAGGAAGCCTGGCTGGACGAAGGAATCAACAGCTACGAAGAAGTGAAAATCATGGACGCCCTGTACGGCCCGAAAACGTCCATGATCAATCTGCCGTTTGCGCAACTGAGCGACGCGGAGGCGCAGCGGACAAGCTATCTGGGGCTTCCGGACTACGATCCGCTCACTCGTTTTGCCTGGAAATTCGTGGACGATCAATCCTATGGAGGAATCACATACGGCAAGACCGCCACGGTGCTGCTCACGCTGGAAAAAATGATTGGCGAAGACAAGATGCGCGAGGTGATGCGCCAATATTTTATGCGCTACCGTTTCACGCACCCGACCGGCGCGGATTTCCTGAACACGATCAACGAAGTTTCCGGCCGGAATTTCGACTGGTATTTCAACCAAGCCGTATCCGGCACGAATATTCTCGATTACGAGATTCGCGACGTTCACTCGGATCCGGTGAAATGGTATGAATCCGTTTCAACCGGTCCGCGCGTGTATCGGAGCTACGTAACCGTTCATCGGAACGGCGATTTCGTGTTTCCGGTGGATGTGAAGATCACATTCGACGACAAAAGTTCCCAGACCGAGCACTGGGACGGGCGCGATCGCTGGATTCGCTACACGTACGAGCGGACCGCGAAAGTCACAGCGGCGGAGATCGATCCGGACCACAACGTGTGGCTCGACAGCAATTTCTTCAACAATAGCCGCACGGTTGAGAGCTACCACTCCGCGACGCACAAGCTGCTCAACATCTGGGTCTTCGTCAACGAGTGGATTTCGCAGTTGACGTCGTGGATAACCTGACATGCTCGACATGGCCATCGACAGCACGCAGCGAGCGCCCCAGCCGGGGCCAAGGGCCTTTCTTGCCGGGGCGGGTCTGGTGTGGACGCGGCAGCGCATTCTCTGGTGGATTTTCGCGGTCAACCTGGTTCTGGCATTCGCGGGCGCCTCGTTTGTGGCGCACAATGTGGCGGAGAACAGCGGCGCGGCACTCAACCACAGCCTGGAATCGGCGCGACGGCTGGTCGAGGGATTCGACCTGTCGGCGCTAGGCGAATTGAGCTCGCTGCCGGAGCAGCCGCTTCGCGGAACGAGGACGATGTTCGTCTGGCCGTCTATTTTCTTCACGCTGTTCATGATCTTCTCGACGGGTGGAATCCTTGTTTCGTACTACGACGACCTGCGGCTGGATGCGGCCGGATTTTTCGAAGCGTGCGGCCGGCATTTCTGGCGCTTCGTTCGCCTCGCGATTTATTTCATTATCGTGATGATTCCGGTCGTCTTTGCGGGCTCGGCGGTGGGAAGTCTCTACGACAACGTGGATGACGCGTCAGTCTCGCCCTATTCCTCCGTGGCGTTCCTTGCCGCCGTCACCCTGTTGTTCCTGTTTGTGCTGATTTCGATCCGCATCTGGTTCGACATGGCGCAGATCATTTCAATGGCCAAGAACGACAGGCGGATGTACCGGATGCTGGGGCGCTCGGCGAAGCTCGTGTGGAACAATTTCGGCTCGCTGTTCTGGCTCTACATTCGCATCAGCGTTGTGGGATGGGTGGTGTTTGCGGCTGGCCTCAGCCTGTGGATGCTGGTACTGCCGCCCGATTCTACAGGACCTGCCATTCTGGTCGGCCAGGCCATGACGTTGTTTTGGCTGGGAACCCGGCTCTGGCAGCACGCCAGCGAGACGGAGTGGTACAAACGATACCGGACAGCTCTTTATCAACCTGTTCCTATGCCGCCCCCGCCGTCCGTTCCTCCGCCAATTCCCGACGTGGAGAGTCTCCCGCCGAGCTGATTTGCAGAAACGCGAGGTCGCGCCGTGGCGAGGCTACGTATCAGCGCGGGTTGTCCGGCCTCAGGCTCGGTGGAGCGGACAGCGCCCACGCCGCTGCGAGCGCGCGACGAAGCGTGCTCTTCTTGACCTTGCTCAATTTCACATTGGTCGCGCCGCGCCGGCCCCAGACACCACTGCAGGGATGGAAAGCGTCCGGCTCCGACTCGACGAACATCCCCTGCTCGATGGGCGTCACCTTCACCATGCCGCCGTCCTTATCGGGATATCCCAGTGTGGCGAAAATCTTTCCGGCTACCCGGAAATCGGGATGCCCCATGTGCGATTTGGCTTCGGTCTGGGGGAAACTCAGGGCGAATTTGCGGAACTCACGCGCAGTAACAGGCATGCCGGAATCCTTTCCGCGGCGCGAAAAAACCGAGCCTGCCAAAAATTTCCACATCAGCCGGTGCAAAGGCGATCTCAGCGGGCTGACGGCCGGGAGTTCTGTAGTTTGCCGATGAACGCGCGCACCGCCGGCGCCGCCGGGTCATTTGGAACATTGTGGAGGAAATCCTCGAGCACTTTGATTGCGTCGTCTGTGCGCCCCAACTGCGCCAGCGCCTGGCCCTCGATCAATTCCGCCTTGTTGGCGGCGCCGTTGCCGAGCTCGACGGCCGCTTCCGAGTTCTTTCGCGCCTTCTCATATTCCCCAACGTGGAGGTAGGCGTCGGACAGGACCCAGTGCGCGAGCCATTCTTTGGCATCGATCGTAACTGCCTTTTCGAGCGGCGGTATGGCGTCGCGGTAATCCTTCTGCTGGTCGTGGAGTTGGCCCAGCGCGACAAGCGCGCTTACATTGTCCCGATCGAGCGAGAGGGATTTTTCAAGGTACGCTTGTGCGGCCTTAAGGTCTCCGGATTTTTGAAAAGCCGCCCCAAGCAGGTAGCAAATGTTCGCGTTCTGCGGAGCGGCTTTGTGGGCGGCCATGAACTCCTTTTGCGCGTCCTGGAATTTCCGCGCCTGCATGTCCTTCAAGCCGTTGTCCACCTGGCCCTGCGTTTTCGGATCGAGCGGCGGCGCAAGGGAAGCCGTGTTCTCCGTGGCGACGGGGTGGAGCGTGACGTCGACCTCTACGCGCCCGGAGGCCTGGTTGTAGTCGAAATCCTTGCTCGTTGTCTGGTAGCCGGGCGCCTTGACTTCCACCGTGTAGGGTCCGTATGACGGCATGCCGGTTAGTACTGCGGTTGATGAAGCCGAGGTCTGCACGGTTCCCAACTGCATGCTTGAGCCGCGCTGATAGAGCGTGACAAATACCGGCCCCTTCAACGGATGGTTGTCCGGACCGAACACGCGAACCGTAATGTCGGATGCGGAAAGCTCGTCCTGGGCGGCGTGGACCTGCTGCGCGGGGGCCGACGCACAATTCAAAGCGACAGCCAGACAGAGCGCAACTATCGGCAGCGCCAGGCGGCTCCGCAGTCTTAGCGTCCATTCATGATTTTGCGCCGTTGGTTTGTGCATTCTGATGGACATGGAACGCATCGAGTTTACAACGCGCCGCTTCCGGTTGCCATCCATGTTCGCGTCGCGCTGCTCTAATTGCTTTCGAGCGGCGTGTACAAGCCGCCGGGATTCCCCTACAATGACAACTCCTAATGACGCATACGGTCACGTTGATTCCCGGCGAAGGCATCGGTCCTGAAGTTTCCCGCGCGGTGCAACAGATTCTAGAAGCGGCAGGAGCGCAGATTTCCTGGGAAGAGATGCCCGCGCGCGCAGAGCTTGAGAGGCGCGGCGTGGACTACATGCAATCCGGCGTCGTCGAGTCGGCGAAACGTAATGGCGTCGCACTGAAAGGGCCGATGGCCACGCAAGTGGCAGGCGGCGCGCCCAGCATCAATGTGGGCCTGCGCAAAGCGCTCGAGCTCTACGCGAACCTTCGGCCCATCAGGAACCTGGAAGGCGTTCCGTCACGCTACCAGGGCGTGGACATCATTCTGGTCCGTGAAAACACCGAGGATTTGTATTCCGGGTTGGAGCACACGGTGGTGCCCGGCGTCGTCGAGAGCCTGAAAATCATCACGGACAAGGCTTCCACGCGCATCGCCCGCTTCGCCTTCGAGTACGCCAGGCAGCATGGCCGCAAGAAAGTCCACGCCATGCACAAAGCGAACATCATGAAAATGTCGGACGGCCTATTTCTCCATTCCTGCCGGAAGGTCGCGGCCGAATTTCCGGAGATCGAGTACAAGGAGTTGATCATTGACAACGCCTGCATGCAGATGGTCCTCGACCCGGCGCAGTTCGACGTGCTGTTGATGCCAAACCTCTACGGCGACATCATGAGCGATCTTGCGGCAGGGCTTGTCGGCGGCCTCGGCGTGGTGCCGAGTGGAAACATCGGCGAAAAAGCGGCGATTTTCGAGGCCGTCCACGGCACCGCCCCCGATATTGCCGGCAAGGGACTCGCGAATCCGACGGCGTTGCTCATGAGCGCCATCATGATGCTCGATTATTTAAAGGAGAACGAAACGGCAAGGCGCGTCGATGCGGCGCTGCGGAAGGTTTATCGCGAAGGGAAAACGCTGACGCGCGATTTGGGCGGCAGCGCCTCGACCGAGCAGTTCACCCGAGCCGTGATTCAATCGCTTTCCTGACCCTACCCGGTCCTAATGTTTGACTTCCCTGCCCCGGCAGGCAGGCCGATGCCGTAGCCGCATTCCCGTCCGCCGAAGGAGTTATAGGAGCCATCGGGCAGATCGAGGTACACGGCGTAGCCTCGTGGATCGCTGTTGAAGTGCCTGCCTGCCGCGGGCAGGGTTGAGGACCAAGCCCGCGCGTTCCAGCACGACCTTGATCCGGGTTTGTAGGTTTTGCTTGCGCCGCTCTTGCCGCGCGGTGAGGCGGCAGTTGCAGGCGATCTCGCTTTCTTCGGCTCAGGGTTTGCAAGTGCAAACCCTGAAACCCGCAAACGATTGAGCGAGTTCGCGAGTCTGCAAAGTTCGGTCGCATCTCGGGCTGCATCGCGCAGCGTGCCTTCTCTGATGGACGCGATGTAGGCAGACCCACCTGCGACGGGCGGGCAAAACTGCCTCCTGCGCCTGCCCGCCGCGGTGGGTGTTCGTTCGCATGGGTGTTGCTCCTTTGTTTTGGGTTAAAAAGCGAGAGGGTGGGAGAAGGAAGCTTGGGGATGTGTCGTCACCGGGGCGAAGAATATGTCCCGGTCGTCAAAGGCTGTGGGTTGAAACGGATTGTGGGATTGAAACGTGGAGTTCTATTCGTATCTCAAGGCGACCATGGGATCGACCTTCATCGCGCGCCGCGCGGGAATGTAGCAAGCGGTGAGTGCCACGACAAAGAGCAAGAAACCCACAGAGGCAAACGTCAGTGGATCGGTGGTAGTGACCCCAAAAAGCAAACTAGTCATCAAGCGTGTGAGCGCCAGCGATGCTGCCAGGCCAACCGCGACGCCGACGGCCAGCAATTTCAATCCCTGGCCGACAATTACGCGCAAGATGTCGCGCGGCTGCGCTCCTACCGCCATGCGAATGCCGATCTCGTGGGTGCGACGCGTCACCGCATAGGACATCAACCCATAGATGCCAAGGCACGCGAGCGACACGGCAAGCAGACCAAAGAAAGCGGAAAGGTCCGCGACGAGTCGCTGGTTGCCGATCGATGCGGATACTTGATCTTCTAGCGTGGTAACAGCGGAAATTGGCAGCGTGCGATCGACGTCATGGATGGTTTCGCGAACGCTGGGGATGAGGCTTCTAGGATCGCCCGCATACCGGATCTGAAAATCGCTGAGATATCGAAAGGCCTGTGTGTAAGGAAGGTAATCGCCAAGCTTTTGTGGTTCGTCGAGACTGTCGTACTTCACATCCTTGACGACGCCGATCACTTCGATATCGCCAGCGTGGTCGGGGCCGCCCCGACCATAATGTCTCCCGATCGGGGACCCCACAGGAAACAATGTTCGCGCCAGCGTTTCCCCGATTATACCAACTCTCGGCGACGTGGGTGTATCTTGAGGGCTGAAGGCGCGGCCAGCTAGGAGTGGGATTCCCATCGCGGCAAAGTAATCGCCTCCCACCACATTGTGATGCACATCGATGTCTTGATGTCCAGCAAGGTAGCCCTGAACCCAAATGGGATTATTCCAGGTGCCTTCGTTAAAGGTGAAGAGCGAGAAGCTCGCTGCGCGTACCCCGGGAAGAGCGGCAAGGCGTTGCTGTATATTGCTATATAAAGCGGCGAGACGAGCGTCTTCTTTATATCCGGCCGAACTCGGGTCCACACGGATGAGAATCACATTTTCCTTGTTGAAGCCCGTGTGAACATCCATCAGGTTCACGAGGCTGCGCAGAAACAATCCCGCACCTACCAGCAAGACGAGCGAAAGCGCGACCTGTGAAATCACCAGTGCCCTGCCAGCAAGTGTCCCAGCCGGAGCGCTCGGTCGGTTTCGTCCGTCTCGCAGCGAATCGGCGATGTTGAAGCGCGTGGCGCGAAGTGCCGGAATCACGCCGAACAGGATGGACGTTGCGAATGTGATCGTGAGCGCGAACAGGAGGACGCGAGCATCGATCGGAACGTCGAGGCGCACAATATCACCGCCAGTCGAAACCAGGTGTACCAGAAAATGTCTTGCCGGAGAGGCGAGAGCAACGCCGAGAGCGCCGCCCCCCAGAGCCAGGACTAGACTCTCGGTGGATAATTGGCGTACCAGGCGCGAGCGCGCGGCCCCCAGCGCATGTCGAACGGCGATTTCGCGACCGCGGCCAGTAGCTCGGGCCAGGAGAAGATTTGCCACGTTGGCGCAAGCAATCAGGAGTACGAGCGCAACCACCGCCATCAAGACTCCGACGAAGTTCCAACTCACACGCGAGAAACCGTTGGACAAGGAGGTGAGTTCGAGGTGGGTCCTATCAAGTTTCTGAAGGGCCTGCGGGGTATGCGGCGCTGCCCCGAAGCCGTGTAGGATTTGATGAAAAAGCAGGTTGGCGTCCGCCTGGGCTAACGCTGGAGTGACGCCGCGCTGGAGGCGTGCGATTAAGTTCAAGGATTCGAACATCTGGTCGTTGTAGCCGTCCCAACCAGGAGGAATTTTCTTCTGCATCGAGAGAGGCACCCAGATGTCCGGCTGCTCGCCAAGCTGTGTTCCGAAGAAGCCCGGAGGAGCGACGCCAATGATAGAGAATACGGTCGAACCAATGGTCAGGTTCCGCTTTAGAACATAGGGGTCCCGGCCAAGGCTCTGGGACCAGAAGCCGTAACTAACGACGGCAACGGGATGCGCGTCTTTCGTTGCGTCGTCTTGCTCCGACAATGCTCTGCCAATAATAGGGCCCACACCCAACACTGAGAAATACGTTCCCGACACAGGGAGGACGTCCATCGGTTCGGCGTCGGCGCTGCCGGCAATGAATCCGTGTACGCGCTGGACAGTGCTGTAGGCGGCGGCAACGCCGGAGAAGACATCGTTGCGCTTCTGCACTTCGCGATAGAACGGGTATGAGTAGAGCGATGTGTTCGGGAAGGCGTCGCTGATGCAGCAGTCGCGGCCGTCGCCGAAGAGCACGAGACTGTCGGGCTGTTTCACGGGCAACGGTTTCAGCAGTACCGCGTTCAGAAGGCTAAAGATGGCGGTGTTAGCGCCGATGCCGAGGGCGAGCGAGAGGACAGCGACGGCCGTGAACCCACGCGACTTGGGTAGCATCCGCAGCGCAAATCGGAAATCCTGCGCGAAGTCCTGGAGCCAAGTGACGTGGCGGGTGTCTCGGCACTCTTCTTTACGTTTCTCGATCCCTCCCATTCCAACGAGCGCTTGGCGACGCGCTTCTTCCGGGGCCAGACCTTTCGCGACGTACTCCTCAGTTTTTCGCTCGACGTGATCGCGAAGCTCCTCGTTTAACTCCTCGTCCGCTTGTCTCCGGTGAAACAATGACCGCAAACGCAGCGGAATGGTGTATAGCCAGTGCTCTGGTCGCATCGCCTAGCCCCGTTCTCGATTTCAAGCTTCTTTCAATTTCACCACTCGCGAGATTGCACCCGACAACCTGCCCCAATTGTCCGCTTCTCTTTCAAGCTGTCGTCGCCCCAGCCGCGTCAACGAGTAGTATTTCGCGCGGCGGCCTTTATCCGAGGTTTTCCACTCCGCGGTGATCCAGCCTTCCTGCTCCAGTTTGTGCAGAGCCGGATAGAGCGATCCGTCGCTCACTTGCAACACGTCGCCGGATACTTGCTTCAATCGCTGGCTGACGGCGAAGCCGTTCATCGGCCCAAGCGCGAGAATTTTAAGGAGCAGCATGTCCAGCGTGCCCTGCACGAGATCGGAAGGCTTGCTCATGTCCATGTCCTCGGTAACCGAGAAGAGCATACTCCGTCTATTGCAAGCGCGCAAGCAGGGATTCGGCAAAAGAATTCCGAGTCAGAGAGGCTTTCGCCCCTCTGACTCGGTTAGGTGGATGTGGCAGGCGGTCATTCGGCAGCCTGACCGCGGCAGGCAGGCTTCGGGCAAGAACGCTTCGATGTTCTTGTATCCGTTGTGGCCCTGACCGACTTTCACCAGGCAGGGAAGATGGAGTTCCATCCCAGCTTCGATCTCACTCGCCGGAATGTCGTAACCACTCGCTTCCAGACGCTCCGCCAGCTCTTCGGGACGGCCGAACACACGCACCGTCTCGCCACCGACATCCACCTTGAGAAAAAGAGATTCGCCCTGACGGGTTTTCATGCGATCGATCTTGACGTTAACCGCATAAGCAGGGCCTCCTTCCTTGGTAGGTGTGGAGCGAGACTTCACCAGCATTGGTTTTGCTGCGCTCGGTGAAGCAGTTTCCCGAGGGAAGTTGGTTTCTGAGGGTGTCGCTGTTGCCGCTCCGAGAGGCCGCGATTGCGGGCGAGTTCGTTCAAGACGAGGGCGATAGCCATCACCGGGCCGGCATTTGTTATTTGACAATGCGATTGATTTCGATGTTCTGAGCCGCGGCGATCAGCCATCCGCCGTCTTGAACGCACGTCGCCGACAAAGAAGCCAACAGGGCCAAAATCACAAGCAGGCTCAAAGGTTTATTCATAGGCTTTGTCTCGCCTCAGGCTTCTTAATTACTTAAGAAGATTCTCTAGGACCAATCTCATATTCGCTCTGCACCGAGCCACCTTTATAGGAGCGCGTCGCGACGTGGCGAAGGCTGATGTCGCGCGGGAGCGGGCCAAATAAGGGGATGCCTGAGCCGATCAAGACTGGCACGCGCGTGATCACCAATCGGTCGATGCATCCAGCCGCAAGGAATCGCTGAATCGTGATGCCGCCATCTATATAGGCGTGTTTGAAGCCGCGGGACTTGAGCTGCTTTACGATTTCGGCCGGTTCCCCCGACATCTGCTCGACCACCCCGCCTTTTAACGATGAGAAGTCAAGCGGGCGGCTGCTCAGTACAACTACGGGCTTCTTTCCGTAAGGCCACTGACCGAATGTGAGCACAACTTCGAAGGTCTTGCGACCGATCACCACTACATCGACGCTGGCATAGAATTCCTCGTACCCGTGAGGTTCCTGTCCGCCAGCATCTAAGAAATCGAGCGTATGGTCTGGCCGGGCCAGAAAGCCGTCGACGCTCACTCCGCAGAAGACTGAGAGTTTTATGGCGGGCCTCCTACGCTCGTCGGTAGTGTATTTGTCCAAGGTGGATTGAGCAAGGAATCCGAGCCAGAGAGGCGTTGACCTCCCTGACTCGGCTGGGTGGATAATGCTCCAGATTGCCTCAGGGGTTAAAACCCCTGAGCTTCCGGAGCACTTGATGTCGGAGCTGAAGCTCCGACCCCCTAGCGGTTCCTTTTTCGGCAGTGCTGCTAAGCTGGACTCCAGACGTACGGAGAAGTCCGTGGCCAGTTCCTCGCCACTCAAGATCGTTTATCGGGTTGTGAGTTGGTCGGTGTTGGTCGTGCTCGCCCTCACCCTGGTTCTTGCCCTGCACAAGCCGCCGGTGCCCGAGATTTCTTACGATCCGACTGCGGCGGCGCGAGTCCAGCAGAAGTTCGCGGCGGCCGATCAGGCGGAAGCGGCGGGCGCGCCGGCAAGCGTTGATCTCGATGCGGCGGAACTGAATTCCTATCTGCGCGGCAGTCTCGGGCTGGAAGCATCGCCCCAAACGGGCGCGCCGCCTTCTGCTTCGAACGCCGTGGATTTGCCGGATTCGGCAAAGGCCGCAACGGGCACACCGGCGGTTGCAGGCGCAGACGCGAATGGCTCGCGATTCCAGGCAACCGTGACGGACGTGAGGATCGCCATGGCCGGCGACGTGATCAAGGCGTACGTCATGTTCGATTTTCACGGGAAGGATCTTTCGCTCGAACTCGACGGGCATCTCGGCGCACAGAACGGCTATCTGACGTTTCGCCCGGTCGCGGGAAAATTCGGCTCGCTGCCATTGCCGCAATCGGCGCTCGACGCGGCGGTCGAAAGGCTGACGTCATCTCCGCAGAATCGCGAATCCCTCAAACTTCCGTCCGGCATCAGCAATCTTCAGGTCGCAGACGGTCACCTCGTCATCACCTATAATTAACTTCGCCAGCGACGGGACGGAAAATGGACTGATTCCGCTCCCTGCGGCGTGAGCCCGGGTTCTGATAGACTAATTTGCGTGCGCCCTCAACCTCTGATCGCCGTGACCGATGTGGAAGCAAGCAGCCGGTGGTATCAGCGTCTGCTGGGCTGCCGGAACAACCATGGCGGCTCCGAATATGAGCAGTTGGTCTCGAATGGTCAAATCGTGCTTCAGTTGCACCGCTTCGAGGTAGCACATCACCACGGTCCGATCGGTGATCGCAACAACAAGCCATACGGAAACGGCGTGCTGCTGTGGTTTGAGGTGGACGATTTTGACGCGCTGATGCAGCGCGCTACCGAAATGGGCGCGGAGGTTGTCATGCCCAAACATCGAAACCCGCCCGCTGGTGACGGCGGCCCCAATCATTGGGAGTGCTGGATGCGGGACCCGGACGGCTATGTCGTCGTGGTTGCCAGTCCCTACGGGACGGCCGACGGAACATGGCGTCCCGAACGTGCGAGGACCTGACTTAAAGTGAAACCTACGACTGTGTCCGAGAACGAATTTTCCGGCAAGTACGCAAACGAGACTTACCGCGCGTTCAACTACAATGCGGGCCCGGCCGCCCTGCCGCTGCCGGTGCTTGAGCGCATTCGCGAAGAGCTGCTCGATTATCGCGGCTCCGGCATGTCGGTGATGGAGATGAGCCACCGGTCACCCGAATTCGAGGAAATTCTGGAGCGCGCCGAACGCACTCTGCGCAATTTGCTGGCGATCCCGGACGATTACGGAGTTCTCTTTCTGCAGGGCGGCGGCAGCATGCAATTCTCAATGGTGCCCGCGAACCTCTACGTAGCTGGAAAACCGGTGGACGTGCTCCACACTGGCGCCTGGACCGCGAAAGCAATTTCCGAACTGAAGAAAGGGACTCCGTACCGTCTCGCCGCGTCGACCGAAGCGCAGAAGTTCATGCGCGTGCCGCGCGCGGACGAAGTCCAGCTCGCGCGGGACGCTTCGTACGTCTACATGTGCAGCAACAACACCATCGAAGGCACGCAGTGGCATGCGATTCCCGCAACCGGCGCCGTGCCGCTGGTCGCGGACATGTCGTCCGATATCGCTTCGAGACCGATCGGCGTCAGCCGGTTTGGGTTGATCTTCGCGGGCGCACAGAAAAACCTGGGCCCGTCGGGAGTTACAGTCGTGATCATCCGTCGCGACCTGGCCGAGCGCGCGGACAAGAAGCTTCCGGCGCTCATGCAGTACCGCACGCAGCTCAAGGAAAGGTCCCTTTACCACACGCCGCCTACATTCGCGGTATACGTCTGCGGACTGGTTCTCGAATGGATCGAGGCGCAGGGCGGCGTCAAAGCAATCGAGAAGAGCAACGAAGCGAAAGCTAAGCTGCTCTACGATGCGATCGATTCGTCTTCTCTCTACTCGTGCCCCGTCGAAAAGGACTCGCGATCGCGCATGAATGTCGTCTTTCGCGTGGCCAACGGCGACGCGGAAACCGAGAAGCGTTTCGTCGCGCAGGCCACAAGCGCGGGAATGGTTGGCGTCGCGGGACATCGCTCGGTGGGGGGAATGCGTGTATCCCTCTATAACGCCGTCCCCATGGCTGCGGTCGAGGCCTTCGTCGGCTTTATGCGCGAATTCGAAAACACCAACGGCTAAGCGCGAAGACACCAAAACCCGGCTTGTTTCAAATCGAGCGGCTACTTGCTGATGCCTCAGTTCGGGGCCGTTTCGACCGCACTGGGTGTGGTTAGAAAGCCACACCTGACTTGACTTTGCCTTTCCTTCACGTCTATCGTCCCTTACGGATGAGTTCCGCTCCCAAAATGGCCCGGACAGCGGCTCTTAGTCTTCACACGGGCTCGCCATCCAGCCCCCATCGGCCTTCCCCTGATGCGCAGCCTCCACTGGATGAATACTTTAACGCGCTTTTCACGGCGCTTGGCCCGCAACACTGGTGGCCGGGAAACTCTCCGTTCGAGATCGTAATCGGCGCGATTCTGACTCAAAACACGTCCTGGAAAAACGTCGAACAAGCCATATCGAACCTGCGCGAGGCGAATTTGCTTTCGGCTCGTGCCATTCAAGGCGTCAAGTTGCGGCGTTTGGAGCGGCTGATCCGCCCGTCGGGCTATTTCCGGCAGAAGGCTCGCAAGCTCAAGGCATTCTGCGCTTTCCTTGAAACCGGCTATGGCGGCTCGCTCGACCGTATGTTTGCCTCGCAGACTATTGTGCTCCGGGAGAAGTTGCTTGGTGTTTTTGGCATCGGCCCGGAAACGGCCGATTCGATCCTGCTCTATGCGGGCGGGCACAGCGTGTTTGTCGTTGACACCTACACCAAGCGCATCCTCACGCGTCACGGCTGGGTGGACGAAAACCCCGAATATAGCGACGTGCAGTGGCTCTTCGAGCGGCAATTCCCAGGCAATTCCAGGCTCTTCAATGAATTCCATGCTTTGATCGTGCAGACCGGGAAGCGCTGGTGTTTGAAACAGAAGCCGAGATGCGACGAATGCCCGCTCGGACGGTATTTGGAGGAAGGCCGTTGACTCCCGAGCAGCCAAAGCGGAAGCGTCTCGGATTGGTTGTAGGCGGCGTTGTGCTCGCGCTGCTGGCGGCAGCCGTGTTCACGCTCGGCTCTCTTAGGACGCCGCTGCATCCTACCGGCGACATCTCTTTGCCCATTTTCTTCGCCCTCTCCACGATCTTTTTCGCCGCGCTCCTGGTTTTATCCCTGGTTCTCGGCCGCAATCTTCTGCGGCTGTGGGGCGAGCGTCGCGTTGGGCGGATGGGTTCGCGTTTCAAGGTAAAAATGGTTGCCGGGGCCATGGGCATCTCGCTTCTGCCGGTCGTTTTCCTGTTTCTCTTCAGCTACGCGCTGGTCAACCGGTCTCTGGCGTTATGGTTCCCGCGTCCTCTTGAAATTGCGAACGAGCAGAGCCAGGTGCTGGTCGCGAGTTTCAGCAAAACCGAGTTTTCGCGCCTGAGCGGCCTGGCTGCCGCCGCCGCGCCCCGCGCCGGAGCTCAAGCCAGCGTTCCGGAGCTGGGCGATGTTGCCGACGCCGCGTGGATCACCGATTCGAACGGCAAAGTTACCGCCGCCCTTCGTTTTTCACGCGGCCGTGGAACCGCAGAGTCGCGGACCCCACCCGCTCCTGGCGCGCCCACAGCCGCGGAATCGTCCAATTCGTTCGGCCCACAGGGACAGGCCATTCATCCCGTCTTCGTTCGCACGATTAGCAGCGGAGCCGATATCTGGAGAGCTGGGGACCAGTTGTATATGGCAGGGCACGCGCCAGCCGCCGGAGGCACCCTCTACGCGGCTCGCCGCCTCCCAGGCGACTTCCTCGAGCGCTACGACGAGATCGAATCGCAGCTCGCGACCTACGCCGGGCAAAAGCAGCATCTTCGGGAATACAAGCGCAATCTGATCTTGGCGCTCGCGCTGGTAACTCTGCTGCTTCTATTCACCACTACCTGGGTGGCCTTTTTCTTGTCAAAGCAGGTCACCGTACCGATTCAGGCGCTTGCCGAGGCCACGCGGGAAATCTCGCGCGGCAATTTCGATCACCGGATCCATCTTCACGCACAGGACGAGCTCGGCATGCTCGTCCGCTCATTCAACCGCATGACCGAACAGCTCGGTGAAGGCCGGCAGCGCATCAACGAATTCACTCAAAGCCTGGAGCAGGCCGTCGAGGAACGCGAGCGCCGCCGCAAGCTGATGGAAACCGTCCTGGAGAACATCCCCACCGGCGTCGTTTCCCTCGACGCCTCCGGAAACATCATGCGCGTGAACTCCGCCGTGGCCCAGATCTTTGGCGACCGCGCGCGCAACGCCCACGCGATTTCCGATCTGCTCGGTGAAGAGGCGGCGCGAACCGTCCTTTACCTGATGCGCCGTTCCCTGCGCATGGGCGCTGCTTCGCGCGAAATCGAGGTTTCGGCCGACGGAAAATTCGTCAGCGCCGCCGTTACCGTCAGCTCCTTGGGGCCCCGGCGTTCGAATCCCGGCTTTATCATCGTGATCGACGATCTCACCGACCTGCTGCGAGCCCAGCGCGCCGCCGCCTGGCAGGAAGTCGCGCAGCGCATCGCGCACGAGATCAAGAATCCTCTCACGCCGATCCAGCTCTCGGCACAGCGTTTGACGCGGCATCTTAGCCGTGCGGACGGCGCTTCGCAGCGCCAGGAATTCGAGAAGGTCGTTGCCGAGTGCGCCGGCCTGATCGTGCGTGAAGTCCAAACGCTCGAGTCCCTGGTGGACGAATTTTCGCAGTTCGCGCGATTCCCCGCGGCGCGCCTGGCGCCGGCGGATGTGAACGCGATCGTTTCCAGCGCGCTCGACTTCTTTCAGGGCCGCCTTGAAGGAATCACGGTTCGGGCGAGTCTGGCGGTGACGTTGCCAGTGATCAAAGCCGATCCCGAGCTGTTGCGGCGCGTTGTCGTCAACCTGATCGACAACGCCGCCGAGGCGATGGAAGGCTCGGCCATCCGGCAACTGATCGTCTCAACGCGCGCGGAGAGCGAGGACGATGCGGTCGTCATCGAGGTCGGCGACAGCGGGCACGGGATTTCGCCGGAAGACAAGGAACGGCTTTTTCTTCCCCATTTCTCGACGAAAGACCGCGGGACCGGCCTCGGTTTGGCCATCGCCAGCCGCATCGTTGCCGAACACAATGGCAGCATCCGCGTTGAAGACAATCTGCCGGTTGGAACGAAATTCGTGATCCGTTTTCCGGCCGCGGAAGTTGCCGCGGCGTCCCCCGCGGCAGGTGCTCAGTGACGGGCCGGACGGCCGAAGGTCCAAGTTATCAATGCCCGCATCAATTCTGATCGTCGACGACGAAGCCGGAATTCGTGAATCCCTTGGCGCGCTCCTGCGTGATGAGGGATTCGAGGTCACCGCGGCGGGCTCGGCGGAAGAATCCTTTGCCCTGCTGGACGAGCATCACTTCGACCTCATCCTGCTCGACGTCTGGTTACCTCAAATGGACGGCCTCGAAGCGCTCGAACGCATTCAGTCTCGCGAAGATGCGCCCGTCGCCGTGATGATCTCCGGGCACGGCAACATCGAAACGGCCGTCCGCGCGACGAAGCTCGGCGCCTTCGACTTCATCGAGAAGCCGCTGTCGGTCGAAAAGATTTCCCTCGTGCTGCGCAACGCCCTCGAATATCTCCGCCTCGAAAACGAAAACCGCCGCCTGCGCGCCGAACTCGAAGGCCGCCACCAGATTCTCGGCGTCAGCATCCCGATGAAAGCCTTGCGCCAGCAGATCGCGCTCACCGCGCCGACCAACGGTCGCGTTTTGATTTACGGCGAAAGCGGCACCGGCAAAGAACTCGTCGCGCGCGCGCTGCACGCCAGCAGTTCACGTCCTTCGATGCCTTTCGTCGAAGTCAACTGCGCGGCCATCCCTGAAGAACTCATCGAATCGGAACTCTTCGGACACCGCAAAGGCAGCTTTACCGGCGCGAGCGAGGACAAGATCGGCAAATTTCAAAAGGCCGACGGCGGCAGCCTTTTTCTCGATGAAGTCGGCGACATGAGCCTGAAAACCCAGGCGAAAGTCCTGCGCGTCCTCGAAGAACAGCGCGTCGAACCCATCGGCTCGAACCAGCCGGTCACTGTGGATGTCCGCGTGATCGCCGCCACCAACAAAAAACTCGAAGAGGAAATCGCGCGCAATCTCTTCCGCGAGGATTTGTTCTATCGGCTCAACGTCATCCCCTTCTACGTGCCTGCGCTTCGCGAGCGCACGGAAGACGTTCCCATTCTTGCCGGGTATTTTCTCGCGGATTTCTGCCGCGAATACGGCAAGCGGCCAAAAGAATTCAGTCCGCCGGCCATCGAGGTCCTCAGGGCTTATCCGTGGCCCGGCAATGTTCGCGAATTGAAGAATCTGGTCGAGCGCCTCGTCATCATCTGCCCGTCGAATCGCATCGAGCCGCATCATCTCCCGCCGGAAGTCTTCCGCGGCGCCTCAAAGAGCCCGCAAAAGCCCTACGAAAGCCTGCAGGAGGCGCGCTCGGCTTACGAGAGGGAATTCGTCCTGCGCAAGCTCGAAGAAAGCCGCTGGAACATGACCAAGGCCGCCCAGGCCCTGGGCCTCGAGCGCAGCCACCTCTACCGCAAGATGCGCTCGCTCGGGATCGCCCCTTCAAAACCCTGATGGCGCTGGTGTCAACCGCCTGAAATCCGGTTTGATCCGCGCTTCCCTGCTCACCGGAGGCACCCAATCACGTCTGATAAAGTGCGGCTTCGGAACCTTTCGCGCGAAGTCTGCGTATTCTCCAACGTGAGGTGCCCATGCGAGAGCTGATTCAGGACGTTCGCTACGGCCTGCGCGTTCTGGCCAAGTCGCCCGGATTCGCCGCAGTCGCCATTCTCACTCTCGCTCTCGGGATCGGCGCGAACGCCGCTATTTTCCAGCTGATTGACGCCGTCCGCCTCCGCACGCTCCCCGTCAAGGATCCCAACCGGCTCGCTATCGTCCACATTGACAAAAAACACTGGGGCTCAGGCAGTTTCAACGGCCCATACGCCGAATTCAGCTTTCCGCTGTGGCAGCAGGTGCAAAAGCGCCAGGAGGCCTTTTCCTCCATCGCCGCCTGGGGACAAGACCAGCGCAACCTCGCGCGCGGCGGCGAAGTGGATATGGCGCGTGTTGTGTGGGCCAGCGGCGAGTTCTTCGACACCCTCGGCGTTCAGCCCATGATTGGGCGGCTCATCTCCGACGCCGACGACCACCCGGGATGCTCGGGCGCGGTTGACCTCAGCTACGCCTTCTGGCAGCGCCGCTACGGCGGCTCGGCCGCAGCCATTGGCCAGACGCTGACTGTGGATGGCCATCCCTTTTCCATTATTGGCGTGACGCCGCCCAGCTTCTACGGCGTCTCGGTCGGCGATCGTTTCGACATCGCCATTCCGGTTTGCACTGAGCCAATTATCAGCGGTGAATTCAGCCGCATCACCGGACAACGGGCCCGCGAAAGCTGGTGGCTCTCCGTCTTCGGGCGCCTCAAGCCGGGCTGGGACCTGAAGCGCGCGTCAGCGCAATTTGCCGTGATCGCCTCGCCGTCTCTCCACCAGACAATTCCGCCGGAATACGATGCCGAGGGCGTCAAACATTACCTCGCCTACAGTTTCGAGGCGTGGCCCGCCGCCAACGGGTTTTCTCAGATGCGCCGCGACAGTTCCGACCCTCTGTGGCTTTTGCTCGGCCTCTCCGGCCTGGTGCTGCTCATTGCTTGCGCCAACCTGGCCAACCTGATGCTCGCTCGCGCCAGTTCGCGCGAACGCGAAATTGCCGTGCGTCTGGCTTTGGGCGCGTCGCGCGCAAGACTGATTCGGCAATTGCTCTCCGAAGGCGCGCTCCTGGCCGTTGCCGGCGCCGTGTGCGGTGGACTTCTCGCCGCCGCCCTCAGCCGTTTCCTAGTGGCCTTCATCAGCACGCCGCGAGATCCTGTTTTTCTGGACATGCCTACGGACTGGCGCGTCCTCGGATTCGCTGCGGCTCTCGCTGTTCTCACGACCGTCCTTTTCGCGCTTGCCCCGGCTCTGCGCGCGCGCCGTGTGCCCCCAGGCGCCGTGCTGAAAACCGGCGGTCGCGGCACGACCGCCGGGCGCGAGCGATTCCGCTTCCAGCGCATCCTGGTCGCGTCGCAGGTGGCCCTTTCGCTTGTGCTACTCGCAGGAGCTCTCCTCTTCGCTCGCAGCCTGCGCAATCTGATGACACGCAACCCGGGGTTTCAGCAGAACGGCGTAGTAGCGGCCGATCTGGATTTCACGCGGCTGAACCTTCCGGACGTCCGGCAACAACCCTTCGCCGAGAACTTGCTGGATCGCATTCGCGCGATTCC
>DATEKA010000153.1:0-15483 GCA_035277685.1 Candidatus Acidiferrales bacterium | reverse complement strand
AGGTGCAGCCGGCGGCGATCAAGGTAGCCGATCTCGTCTTCCTTGAAGTGAACACGGTCAATGACCCAGGGGCGGGGCTTCGGTTTCGGCTTGGCGTCAGCGCCGGAGTCGCCAGCATCGTCCGCTGGCGAATCATTTTGGTGCTTGTGCTTGGAGGCTTCGATTTCGTCGGGTGAAGGATCCTGCAGGACGAGCACGAGGCGGTCGCTGGTTGGAGACCAGGCGAAATCACCAACGTCCTGGATCGTATCGGTGAGCTGCTGGGCTTCGCCGCCTTCGCGATTGAGGAGCCAGACCTGCTTTTTGGCGTCGTCGCCGCGAGCGGAAAGAAAGGCGAGGTATTTTCCGTCGGGACTCCAGCGGGGATGGGATGAGGACTCATCCTTGGAGGTGAGGGGAATGGCGTCGCCGCCATCGGCGGAAATCATCCAGATGCGGTCTTCGTTCTTGTCCTCTTTCGGGTCGGCGGTTGTGACCACGTAGGCGACCCATTTCCCTTCGGGGCTGATCTGCGGGTCGGTGACGGCTTTGATGCGGAAGTAGTCGTCAACGGTGAGAGTGCGCTTGGCGACAGGAGTCGAACTGAACGCGACAACGCCAACGTTTGGATTGGATGATGACGCAGCGTGCGCGCCGGCAGTAAGCATTCCCGTTAGGGTCAGGACAATAAACGGAATTGTGAGTTTCATTGCGTACGAATAACCTCCCGTCGCGTTTTGGAAACAGGGCTGCACAGTTTAGCAGAGAGGCGAAATGAGGTTCCTTTGTTTTCCCGGAAACAGCGCCCACGGCTTGCCGCAGAAAGATGCCCAGGACGAAGGCAAGACGTGTTCGTCGCGACTACCAGCCGACCCGAGATCGCGTGAGCGCGTGCTAAGATTGCCGGATGATGATTCGCGAAGGGAGCGATCCGATGCAAAAGCCGCTTCCGCTGCGGTGCGCTGATGAAAATTAGCCGGGAGGATGTGTTGCGTGTGGCGGACCTGGCGCATCTGGAACTGTCGGCGGAGGAAGTCGAGACGTACCGAGGACAGCTCGACGAGATTCTGACGTACATTGCGAAGCTGGAGGAGCTCGACGTGTCGGCGGTCGAGCCGATGGCACAGGTGCTGCAGTCGGCGTCGGAGGCGCATGCGGAGTTGCGCGAGGATACGCCCATTCCATGTGATGCGGCGGAGGCGATTCTGGCGCAGGCGCCGGAAGCAAAGAAGCCGTTCTTCCGGGTACCAAAGGTGATCGAGCGGTGAGTGCTGGAACGACATGGACGATTGCGGGCGTGCGCGACGGGCTGAAGGCGAAGGAGGTTTCGGCGCGGGAGCTCGCGGAAGAGTTTTACTCGCGAATCGAGCGACGGAATCCTGAGCTGAACGCATTTCTGACGGTGAGCCAAGAGCGGGCCTACGCGCAGGCGGATCGTGTGGATACCACGATAGCCAAGGGCGAAAGGCTGCCGGTATTGGCGGGCGTTCCCATCGCGATCAAGGACGTGATCAGCACGAAAGGCGTGCGTACGACGTGCGGGTCGAAGATTCTGGAGAATTACGCGCCCCCGTTCGATGCGACGGCGGTGGAGCGGCTGGAGAAAGCGGGGGCCGTGATTCTGGGCAAGACGAATTGCGACGAATTCGCGATGGGCAGCTCGAATGAGAACTCCGCGTACGGGCCGGTGCGAAATCCGGTCGCATTGGATCGTGTACCGGGTGGATCGAGCGGAGGATCGGCGGCCGCTGTTGCGGCGGGGCTGGCGGTGGTGTCGCTCGGCACGGATACGGGAGGGTCAATCCGGCAGCCCGGCGCGTGCTGCGGAATCCCGGCAATGATGCCGACGTACGGGCGCGTTTCGCGGTACGGGCTGATTGCGTTTGCGTCGTCGCTGGACCGGATCGGGCCGTTCGCGACGACGGTCGCCGATGCGGCGGCGGTAATGGCGGTGATTGCCGGGCGCGACGAGAATGATTCGACTTCGGCGCCGATCCCGGTGCCCGACTATGACGCGGAGATGGGCAAACCCTTGCGCGGGCTGCGCATTGGCATCCCCGAAGAGTATTTCGGTGAAGGTCTCGAGGGCGAGGTGCGGGCAAAGGTGGAAGCGGGCATCGCGCTGCTGGAGAACCTTGGATGCAAGCGGATTCCTTTACAGATGCCGCATACGGATTACGCGATTGCAACCTACTACATCATCGCGACGGCGGAGGCCAGCTCAAACCTGGCGCGGTACGACGGCGTGAGGTACGGACTGAGGGTACCGGGCGGAACGCTGATGGAAATGTACCGGAAGACGCGGGAGCAGGGATTCGGCGCGGAAGTGAAACGGAGGATCGTGCTCGGGACTTATGCGCTGTCGGCCGGGTATTACGATGCGTATTACTTGAGGGCGCAGAAGGTGCGTTCACTGATCGCGGGCGATTTCGCGGACGCTTTTCAGAAGGTGGACGCCATTGTGACGCCGACGGCGCCAACACCAGCGTTCCGGCTGGGCGAGAAGACGGCCGACCCATTGCAGATGTATCTTGCTGATATATATACAGTTACAGGATCGCTAGCGGGAATTCCGGGTATCTCTGTCCCTTGCGGCAAGACCAAGGTGGGCCTGCCAGTTGGGATGCAGATTTTCGGACGGCATTTTGACGAGGCGCGGGTGCTCCAACTGGCGCACGCGTTCGAGCAAGCCGGAGGATTCACCATCTGAGGACAAACCAGTACGGCTAAGCCGGAAAGCGACAGTAGCGCCCGCGGAACTTCCTACCCGATTTGCGCGTATCTCCCATGTACTCAGAAAGATTCCGTAAAACGTACAAATATTCCATAGACACGGACCCTGCTTTTGCGACTGACGCCCGCAGGCGAACCGGGAAGGGGCAAACACGAGTCGAGTTGAACCGGCCTGCAATCCACAGAAGGCAAGGGAGTTCTGGCTCAGCAGAGCCTGCACATTGGCACGAAGGGTACCGCTTGTGTAGTACGGAACGACTATTGCAGGGGAAAATAGCGACGTTTAGATTCGTTACAGCATCACAGAAATCGTGAGGACATAAATGGTGCGAGTCAAATCGAGCCAGAAGGTCTTTACCGAGGAAGAAGTGGTGACTCTGACGGGCATTTGCCTGGAGCACCTGCGCGGATTGGCGCGCAACCGGCACCTGGGAACGCTGGCCCGCGTGGCGGAAGCAGCCGGCGCGGAAGCGGAAAAGTGGCTGTTCACGAACTCGGACTTAATGGTTCTTGCGGTTCTGCATCCCCGCTGCGAGCACTAGAGCAAGGGCCACCCCACCCCGTAAGCCGAAGTATCTCTCCCCTTATCCCCGACTAGCGCCAGCGCCAGGGCCGAATTTGTTCGCGCAGTTACGGACGGGCAAAGCGTTCTATGTCCTGAGGCGAAAAACGAAGCGCGGGCGGCGCGCGCTATATTTTATGCCGCGAGTCCCGTTCATTGCAGACTGCGGGCCGGCGAAGTATTCTGCTGATCGCCCAGACCTGGAAGACCGACGGGGCATCGTACCCTCAGTGACTCAGAGATCCAGACTCATGCGCGAATCACAAACCCGGACCGAACCCATGCCGACCCGCAACATTTGCGCGGTGCTGGTCCTAATCGCGTCCGGAATCGTGTGCTTCGCGGCCATTTCGCAGGGGGCACGAGCGCAGGAGGAGTCACCGAATCGTGAACAGGCATCACAGGCGGCGTCACCGAATAGCGACTCCGCTTCCGAAGTTTCGCGGCGCGGGATGAAACTGATGCTGAAAGACGGCACGTTTCAATTGGTGCGCGAGTACAAGATCGAAGAGGACCGCATCCGCTTCTACAGTATTGACCGCTCGGACTGGGAAGAAATTCCGGCGTCGCTCGTTGATTGGGACGCGACAAAGAAGGCGGAAGCCGAGGCAGGCAACGCCGGCGCGGCGCTGGTGAAAAAGGCCCGGCGGCAGGAAGAGGAGCGGCGGACCATGCAGCTCGGTATTGATGCGAGCCTGGAGGTTGCGCCTGGGGTCTTCCTTCCGCCGGGCGAGGGCGTATGGGTGTTCAACAACAAGGCCGTTCTGCAGCTTCCATCCGCCGAGCCGACGTACAAGACGAACAAGAAGCACCAGATCGAGAAGATTTTGGTGCCGATACCCGTGATATCAACGCGGCACTCGGTGATGATCAATGGCGCGCACGCCAAGGTGCGAATACGGACGGGGCAGCCTGAATTCTACATGCGCACAAAGGCGAATTCGGAACCGGAACTCGAACTGGTGTCCGCGGAAGTTGAAGGCGCCCACCGGAAAATCGGGAGGGTGGACCAACTGTTCAAAATGGAACAAGCCACGGTGAACCCACTGATGATGCAGCGCTGGCAAGTGGCGAACGAGGTGTACCGGTTCACGCTGGGCCAGACGCTGCGGCCGGGAGAATACGCTCTGGTTGAAGTGATTCCCGGCAGAACGGACCTGGACCAACTGAGCGTCTACGTTTGGGATTTCGGCGTGGATGCGGCCTCGGGGGAAACAAAGCGGGCGTCGAAGTAAACAGCGGTTTTTGGGCTGTGTTCTACCTGGCTGAGGTTTGCGGCTGGAGAAATCCGGCGAGGAGAGCGGCAAGCGCGGAAACCTGAAAGGGCTTTTGCAGAATGTGGGCGCCTTTCTTTTGCAGGCCGGATGCTTTCGCAGGTTCCACAAGATCACCGGTCATGAAGACGAAGGCGTGGGTGGGGTGCGACGAGGTCTCTCGAATACGCTCGAAGAGTTCGGTTCCGCGGTGGCCGGGCAAGTTGAAATCGCAGAGCACGAAGTCATAAGGGCGTTCGGCGAGCAAAGCCAGAGCGGCCGGAACGCTTTCCGCGCAACGCACTTTTAATCCGCGGGCCTCGAGGCCTTCCTGGACGATCTCGCGAATGCTCTCTTCGTCGTCCACAACGAGGACGGTGCGGCCGTCTAGGACGTTGCCGGCTTTTGTTGCGCGTTTCTGCGAAGATTCCGCGGGCGTTCGGGTCTCTTCAGCGATGGGCAGCAGGACGCGGAATGTGGCGCCGGCGCCGGGTTGCGACTGCGCTTCGATGGTGCCGCCGTGTTCTTTGACCACGACCATACTGATGGTCAAGCCGAGTCCGGAACCTCCGCCCGGACGCTTGGTGGTGAAGAAGGGATCGAAGACCCTCTGGATGTCGGAGGGGGCGATTCCGGGCCCATCATCGGCAAACGCAACGACCAGGGAGTGATCGCGCACGGCGAGGGATACATCGATTGAGCCGCGGTCGCGGGCGGAAGAAACAGCCTGTTCGGCGTTGTTCAGGATATTGAGAAAGGCCTGGGAGAGGAGTTTGGGGTCTCCCTCGACGAGCGGGAGGGTGTCGGGAGCGCTGAAGCGCAGCACGATGTTCTTTGCGGCGAGACGGTCGCGCTGATTGTCGAGGAGGCGTTTTACGACCACCGCCACTTGAATTTTGGATCTTCCCTGCGTGGGCGGACGGGAAAAGGCGAGGAGATCCTGAACGATCTCGGCTGCACGCCTGGCCTGTTTAATGACGATGTCCGCATGACGGCGGGCGGAGTCGTCGGCGGCGTGTTCGCGCAGCAGGTCGCCGACACCAAGAATCGCGGTGAGGGGGTTGTTCAGTTCGTGGGCGGCCCCGGTGAGCATCTGGCCCATGGCGGCGAATTTCTCGCTGCGCGCGAGCTGCTCCTCGAAGTTTTTTGAGTCGGTGACGTCGCGAGCGGAAGCAACAACACCGCTGATGCGATCGGCGTCATAGAGCGGTCCGGCGTTGGCGCGGAGCGTCCGCCAAGCGCCGTCATGACGCCGAATACGGAATTCCACCTGAACCTGGGGGGTCGCCGCGTCGAGCAACTCGCGCAGCGCATCTTTCAATCTCGGAGCGTCCTCAGGGTGAACGCGCTGCGTGACTTCTTCCCCGATGTATTCCCGAGGCGGAGCGCCGAGCATGTCTTCGACGCGCTGGCTGATGTAGGTGTAGCGGCCTTCGCAGTCGAGGACGGCAATGACGTCCGGGAAGCTGGCGATCAAACGGCGGACGAATTCCTGTTCTTGCTGGAGACGCCGCTCGATTTCCCGGCGTTCGGTGACGTCAACGAGCGTGGCCTGGACTCCGGCGAAACGCCCTGAAGGGTCGAGAATCGAAACAGCGGAGGCCCGGCAGTAAATTTGCGCGCCGTTTTTGTGGCGAAGAACAATTTCGCGATTGCCCACGGAGTGCGAGGATCGCAATTCGCCGACGAGGGACTCGAATTCTGCGGGATTGACGAAGAAATCGCGGAGGTTCCCGGCCGGAAGGTCCTCCTTCTTCGAGTAGCCCAGAATGCGGACGAAGGCAGGATTGGCGTCGCGCAAGGCGCCGTCAGGAGCAGCGAAAAACATTCCTTCGCGTAGCGAAGCGAACAGTTCGGCGAGGCGGACCTCAGAATCGTGTTCAGCGCTGGCATCGCGGGCCCAACCGATCACCGCCGTTAGACCGTTATTCCCGGCGACTGCCTGAAACCAGCAGGAAAAATGGCGCAGGCGTTTGTCTTTTTTCAGGCGGACGGGAATCGTCCCGCGCCAGACGCCGCTCTCCGAAAGGCGGGCTTGCGCGCGTTTGGCATCGGCAAGCGAGGGGGAATCGAGGAAGTCCGTGAATGGACGGCCGATGAATTCCGAGAACGGGACGTCAAGGACTTCGGCGAGGAGGCGGTTTGCGACGAGAACCTGACCTTCGGGAGAGAGGGTGAAGACGGCCTGGTCGAGGTTGTCAATCAGCTCGCGGTAACTCTGCTGGGAACGCGAAATGACATCGACGAGTTTTTCGAGGGCGGGATCAGGACGCGGCTCCGGCTGATCCGGTTTTTCTCGATGGTTAACGGGGTGTTCGGACATGTTTCGACGCCCAAGCCCAACTGCAGAGCGGGGGTGGGGAATTCGCTCAAGGAAATTCTACAGCAATCGAGCGAGCGGGAAATGACGAAAGCGGCAGGCGATGACGAGTTGCGTAACAGCGGCAAGGGGCGATCAAAAATCGGGCGGCAAGAAAGAGTTGGTCGATACTACTCGGCACGATGGGCGGGTCCAAGACCCGCCCCCAAGCTTAAAACCGAACGGCGCCAATCCGGAGATTGGCGTTCCCAGGTCAGCTTTCCGCTACGGCGTCGGTATCCTTGCGGAGGAAGTCGAGAGCAGCGGCTTCCTCGGGCGTGAGCTCAGGCTCGACCACCTGCGGTTCTTCCTGCGGCAGTTCGGTGAGGAGATGGATGTTGCGATAGCGTTCGAGACCGGTGCCCGCCGGGATGAGACGGCCCATGATTACGTTCTCCTTCAGGCCGCGCAGATAGTCCACTTTTCCGGAGATGGCCGCTTCGGTGAGGACGCGGGTGGTCTCCTGGAAGCTGGCCGCGGAGATGAAGGAATCGGTGGAGAGTGACGCCTTGGTGATGCCGAGGAGCAAGGGACGGCCCGTTGCGGGACGCCCGCCGTCGTGGATCACGCGGTCGTTCTCCTCGCGGAAGCGGAACTTGTCAACCTGCTCCTCGAGGAGGAAGGTGGTGTCGCCCACGTCTTCGACTTTCACCCAGCGCATCATCTGCCGGACGATTGTTTCGATGTGCTTGTCGTTGATGTTGACGCCCTGCAGGCGATAGACCTCTTGAACGGAGTTGACGAGGTAGGCCTGCGTGTACTTTTCGCCGAGGACGGCGAGCAGGTCGTGGGGGTTGAGCGGGCCGTCGATGAGCGGCTCGCCAGCGCGCACGCGCTCGCCTTCCTGAACGTTGATGTGGACGCCGCGCGGGATGGAGTATTCCTTGACGGTGCGTCCATCTTCGCTTTCGACGTAGATTTTGCGCTGGCCCTTGGCGATTTCGCCGTACTTCACAACGCCGTCGATTTCGCTGATGACCGCGGGATCCTTCGGCTTGCGCGTTTCGAAAAGTTCGACGACGCGCGGCAAGCCGCCCGTGATGTCCTTGGTCTTCGTGGTCTCGCGAGGTATTTTAGCGAGCACGTCGCCGGCCTGCACTTCGTCGCCGTCGGCGACCATCAAGTGCGCGCGGGAGGGCATCAGGTAGCGTTTGCGGACGCGGCCGGCGGAGTCTTTCACCATGATCGTCGGCTGGTGCTTTTCGTCGCCCGCAGGCAAGGTGACGACGAGCTGCGAAAGGCCGGTGACCTCGTCCACCTGTTCTTCGATGGTGAGGCCGGGCTGCAGGTCTTTGAACTGAACGGTGCCGCCCGTTTCCGTGAGAATCGAGAACGTGTACGGATCCCACTCGACCATGATCTGGCCCAGAGTGACCGGTTGGCCGTCTTCGACGCGGAGGCGCGCGCCGTAGACGACGTGGTGGCGCTCCTTTTCGCGGCCCTTTTCGTCAACTACGGCGATGAGGCCGGAGCGATTCATGGCGATGAAGGTCTTGCCGCGGCCTTCGACGACGTTCATGTCAATGAAGCGGACGAAGCCGTTGTTGCGAGCCTCGACCTTGGACTGCTCGGTGACGCGAGTGGCCGTGCCGCCGATGTGGAAGGTGCGCATCGTAAGCTGCGTGCCAGGCTCGCCGATGGACTGCGCGGCGATGACTCCGACAGCTTCGCCCAGCTCGACGAAGCGGCCAGTGGCCAGGTTGCGGCCGTAGCAGCGGGCGCAGACGCCGCGCTTCGATTCGCAGGTGAGCACGGAACGAATCTTCACGCGCTCGATGCCCGCGGCTTGAATGGCGTTGGCCAGCTCCTCGGTGATTTCCTGGTTGATCTCGACGATGACGTTGCCTTCGTAGTCCTTGATCTTCTCGAGGGAAACGCGGCCAACGACGCGGTCGCGCAGCGGCTCGACTTCGACTCCGGCTTCGAGAATGGGCTCGACGTAGATGCCGTCGCCCGTGCCGCAGTCGAATTCGTTGATGATGACGTCCTGCGCAACGTCAACGAGCCGGCGGGTGAGATAACCTGAATCGGCCGTCTTGAGCGCCGTGTCGGCGAGACCTTTGCGGGCGCCGTGGGTCGAGATGAAGTATTCGAGCACGGCCAGTCCTTCGCGGAAGTTGGACGTGATGGGCTGCTCGATGACTTCGCCGGAGGGCTTGGCCATCAAGCCGCGCATTCCGGAAAGCTGGCGGATCTGCTGTTTCGACCCGCGAGCGCCGGAGTCCGCCATGACGTAAATCGGATTGATGACGCCTTCCTTGTCCTGCTCCTCGAGGGCCTTGAACATTTCGTCGGCAACCTTCTCGGTGACGTCCGACCAGATGGCGATGACTTTGTTGTAGCGCTCGCCGTTGGTGATGGCGCCGTCGAGGTACTGCTGCTGAACTTTGAAGACTTCATGTTCAGCAGCATCGACGAGCTTGTACTTCACGCTTGGGATGACCATGTCGCTGATGCCGATGGAAACACCGGCCTTGGTAGCGTACAGAAAGCCGAGTTCCTTCAGCTTATCGAGTGCGACGACCGTCTTTTCGAGGCCGTAGCGCAGATAGCAGTACTGCACGAGGGCCTGGATGCCCTTTTTCTTGAGCAAGCCGTTGATGAACGGCATGTCCGAAGGGAGGTGATCGTTGAAGATCACACGGCCGACGGTGGTGTGCAGAAACTGGCGATTGAGCTGGACCGGCTCGGTATGCGGAACGTCTTGATCGTCGTAGGCGTTGGTAAGGTCGATCACTTCACCGGTGTAGCGAAGGCGGATGGGCGTGAGCAACTCCACTTCGCCGGCTTCGAGAGCCATGATGACTTCTTCGACGGAACCGAAGGCACGGCCCTCGCCCTTGGCCTTAGGCTTGGACTTGGTCATGTAATAGATGCCGAGGACCATGTCCTGCGTGGGCACGGCGAGCGGCAAGCCGTTCGCGGGCGAAAGAATGTTGTGCGAGCTGAGCATCAGCACGGAAGCTTCAACCTGCGCTTCGGGAGAAAGCGGGATGTGCACAGCCATCTGGTCGCCGTCGAAGTCCGCGTTGAACGCGGTGCAGACGAGCGGATGGATGCGGATGGCCTTGCCCTCGACGAGCGTGGGCTCGAACGCCTGAATGCCGAGGCGGTGAAGAGTGGGGGCGCGGTTGAGCAAGACGGGGTGCTCGCGAATTACGTCCTCGAGAATGTCCCAGACGATCGCGTCCTGCGCTTCGACGAGTTCCTTGGCCTGCTTGATCGTGGTGCAATGGCCCGCGGCTTCGAGCCGGTGATAGATGAAAGGCTTGAAGAGCTCGAGCGCCATCTTCTTCGGCAGACCGCACTGATGGAGTTTGAGTTCCGGACCGACAACGATGACGGAGCGGCCGGAGTAGTCCACCCGCTTGCCGAGGAGGTTCTGGCGGAAGCGGCCCTGTTTGCCCTTGAGCGTGTCGGAGAGCGACTTGAGCGGGCGGTTGTTGGTGCCGCGAAGCACGCGGCCGCGACGGCCGTTATCGAAGAGCGCGTCCACGGCTTCCTGGAGCATGCGCTTTTCGTTGCGAACGATCACGTCGGGCGCGTGAAGCTCCATGAGTTTCTTCAAGCGGTTGTTGCGGTTGATGACGCGGCGATAGAGGTCGTTGAGGTCGGACGTGGCGAACCGTCCACCGTCGAGAGGCACCAGAGGACGCAGCTCCGGCGGAAGAACCGGAACAACGTCGAGAATCATCCACTCGGGCTTATTGCCGCTCTTGCGGAACGCCTCGACAACTTTCAGGCGCTTGGCGTACTTGATGCGCTTCTGGAGGCTGGGATCGACCTTCATTTTTTCGCGAAGATCGTCCGCGAGCTTGTCCGTATCAATGCGGCGGAGAAGTTCCTTGATGGCTTCGGCGCCCATGCCGGCGGTGAAGCGGCCGGCGTACTCGCGCTGAAGCTCGCGCAGCTTTTCCTCCGGAATGGTGTCCTTTTCCTTGATTCCGGGGACTTCGCCGGGATCGATGCAGACGAACGTCTCGAAATAGAGGATGTGCTCGAGATCGCGCATGGTGATGTCGAGCAGGTAGCCGATGCGGCTGGGCAACCCCTTGAAGAACCAGACGTGGGAACACGGGGACGCCAGCTCGATGTGGCCGAGACGCTCGCGGCGGACTTTGCTGAGCGTGACTTCGACGCCGCACTTGTCGCAGATGACGCCGCGATGCTTCATGCGCTTGTACTTGCCGCATAAGCACTCCCAGTCGGTGACGGGGCCGAAGATCTTGGCGCAGAACAGGCCGTCACGCTCGGGCTTGAAGGTGCGGTAATTGATGGTTTCCGGCTTGGTCACCTCGCCGTGCGACCAGGACCGGATTTTTTCCGGACTCGCCAGGCTGATGCGAATGGAATCGAAATCCGCAATCTGGCTGGCGCGATCATAAGGACTAGAACGATACAAGGGCTGCCTCCCTCCCCGGCCACGCCGGGGCAAAAAACTTTTCGGAACACGGCGCGTGCCGGCGGAAAGGATCCCGTCGGGCGCGCAGGAATCAATCCGCGGCTTCGGCCTTTTCGAGCTGCGGCTTTTGGCGTTTCATCAGCTCGATGTCCAGACACAGCGACTGTAACTCGCGGACCAGGACGTTGAACGATTCGGGCACGCCGGGTTCGATACCCGGTTCGCCTTTGACGATGGCCTCATAAATCTTGGCGCGGCCGTACACGTCGTCCGATTTGGCGGTGAGCAGTTCCTGCAAGATGTGGGCGGCGCCGTACGCTTCGAGCGCCCACACTTCCATTTCGCCGAAGCGCTGCCCGCCGAACTGCGCTTTTCCGCCGAGGGGCTGCTGCGTGATAAGAGAGTAGGGACCAATGGAACGCGCGTGAATCTTGTCGTCAACGAGATGCGAGAGCTTGAGCATATAGATGTAGCCGACGGTAACTTCCTGCGCGAATGCATCGCCGGTCATGCCGTCGTAGAGCGTGATCTTGCCGCTCTGGGGCAGCTCGGTGAATTCGAGCAGATGACGAATGTCGGTTTCGCGAGCGCCGTCGAAAACCGGCGTGGCCATGGGAACGCCTTCGCGGAAGCCATGCGCGACATCGAGGAGCGCGTCGTCGTCAAGCTGCGAAACCGTCTTCCACACGGACGTGGGTCCGAAGGCGGCCTTAAACCACTTGCGCACCTCCTCCGCACGCGATTCCCTGTCGTCGAGGATTTTTCCGACACGCTCGCCCAGCTCCTTCGAAGCCCAGCCAAGGTGAGTTTCGAGGATCTGGCCGACGTTCATACGGGAAGGAACGCCCAGCGGGTTCAGGACGATTTCGACGGGTGTGCCGTCGGGCATGTAGGGCATGTCCTCTTTAGGAACGATGCGCGCGATGACGCCTTTGTTGCCGTGGCGTCCGGCCATTTTGTCGCCGACGGAGAGCTTGCGCTTCATGGCGATATAGACCTTGACCAGCTTGATGACGCCGGGCGGCAGCTCGTCGCCTTTCTTGAGCTTGCCGATGCGCTCGTCGGTGATCTTGCGCAGCACATCGATCTGGCGCGACGTCATCTCTTCGATTTCGTCGATCTTTTCGATGAGTAGCGGGTCCTTTTCATTCAAGCGCAGGCGTTTGAGGTTGCGCGTCGAGATCTTCTCCAGCATCTCGCGGGTTAGCTCGGTGCCCTTCGTGAGCAGGCGCTTGTTCGTGCGCTCGTCGTGAAGGTCGGCGACGAGTTTCTGGCCGGCCAGAAGACCGGTAAGGCGCTTCAGGCGCTCGTCGGTGAGAATGCGAATCTCATCGGCAAGGTTCTTCTCGAGTTTGGACACCTGGGCCGCTTCGATGGCCTTGTGGCGCTCGTCCTTTTCCGCGCCTTTGCGGCAGAAGATTTTGACGTCGACGATGGTGCCCTCGATGCCCGGCGGGCAGTAGAGAGACGCGTCGCGAACGTCGCCGGCCTTTTCGCCGAAGATCGCGCGTAGGAGTTTTTCTTCGGGCGTCAGAGTGGTTTCGCCCTTGGGCGTGACCTTGCCGACGAGGATGTCGCCGGGCTTAACGGTCGCGCCGATGCGAATCACGCCGCTTTCGTCGAGGTTGCGCAGGAATCCTTCATTGATGTTCGGAATGTCACGCGTAATTTCCTCGGGGCCCAGCTTCGTGTCGCGGGCTTCGATTTCATACTCTTCGATGTGGATCGAAGTGTAGTAATCCTCCTCGACCAGCTTTTCGCTGACGAGGATGGCATCTTCGAAGTTGTATCCGCGCCAAGGGACGAAGGCGACCAGCACGTTGCGGCCAAGCGCGAGCTCGCCGCGGTCGGTACACGGACCGTCCGCCAGGACCTGTCCCTGCCTGACGCGGTCGCCCGCGCGCACCAGAGGCTTCTGGTTAATGCAAGTGTTCTGGTTCGAGCGTTTGAACTTCGTGAGCAAATAGATGTCGGAACCGACTTCGCGGCTCAGCACGCCCGACTGATCAGATTCGACGCGCACAATGACACGCTCCGAGTCCACCTGATCGACGATGCCGTCGCGCTTCGCCACGATCACGGCGCCGGAATCGCGGGCAGTGACGCGTTCCATGCCCGTTCCCACCAGCGGAGCCTCTCCTTTTATGAGCGGAACCGCCTGGCGCTGCATGTTAGAGCCCATGAGCGCGCGGTTTGCGTCGTCGTTTTCGAGGAACGGAATCAGGCTGGCGGCAACCGACACGAGCTGTTTGGGCGACACGTCGATGTAGTCCACTTCATCGCGGCCCTTCAGGACGAAGTTTCCGGCCTGCCGGCAGTTAACGAGTTCCGTGGTGATGCGCATTTTGTCATCGAGCGCGACGTTGGCCTGGGCGACCACGTAACGGTCCTCTTCCCACGCCGAGAGATAGAAGCAGTACGGGTCCACGACAACGCGCCGCCGCTTCAGGTCCTCGTTGGCCTCTTCGGCCTTGTCCTGTTCGACGATTTCGCCAACCTTGAAGTCGCTGTCGCCCGCGTTGATCACCTGAACGTAGTCGGTAACGCGGCCGCCCTTCACCTTGCGGTACGGCGACTCGATGAAACCGAACTCGTTGATGCGTGCGTAACAGGAGAGCGAGCTGATTAAGCCGATGTTCGGGCCTTCCGGCGTCTCAATCGGACAGATGCGGCCGTAGTGCGTCGGATGAACGTCGCGGACTTCGAATCCAGCGCGTTCGCGAGAAAGGCCGCCGGGACCGAGAGCGGAAAGACGGCGCTTGTGCGTGATTTCGCTGAGCGGGTTGGTCTGATCCATGAACTGCGAGAGCTGGGAACTCCCGAAAAATTCGCGAATCGCGGCCATGACCGGCTTCGCGTTTACCAGGTCGTGCGGCATCGCCGTAGACATTTCCTGGTACACGGACATCTTTTCCTTGATGGCGCGCTCCATGCGCACAAGGCCGATGCGGAACTGATTTTCGAGCAGCTCGCCCACCGCGCGAACGCGGCGATTTCCGAGATGGTCGATGTCGTCCACCGTGCCCACGTTGCGGCGCAGCTTCAGTAGATATTTGATCCCGGCGACGAAGTCCGCGGGATCGAGCGTGCGCTTGTCGAGCGGGGTCTCCAGGCCAAGCTTGATGTTGAATTTCAGGCGGCCTACCTTGCTGAAATCGTACTTGCGCGCGTCGAAAAACATGCCGTTGAAGAGCGCAGTTGCCGTTTCAAGCGTTGGCGGATCGCCGGGGCGCAGTTTCCGGTAGATTTCGATCAGCGCTTCCTTCGGCGTGCGAATCGAATCCTTCTCCATCGTGCGCGAGACGATGACGCCGACTTCGTCGCGCTCGGGGAAGCACACGTCAACTTCCGTGATGCCTGCTTCCGCGATGGTGTTCCACATCTCGCCCGTAACCGGCTTATTCGATTCGAGAAGAACTTCGCCTGTCTGGCGATTCACCAGTTCGCCGACGGTGAACGCGCCTTCAAGATCGCCGGCGCCAACCTCGACCTGCGTCACGCGTGCCTTGACGAGCTCCTTATGGAGCGCGTCGGAGATGCGCTTGTGCGCGCCAACCAGCACTTCTCCCGATTTCGGATGCTTGATTTCGCGCGTGAGTTTGCGGTCGACGAGCCCTTCGGAAACGTTCCAATGGAGGCCGTTGTCGTGCAGGGAAATACGCTCGACCTGATAGAACGTCCGTAGAATGTCTTCGTTCGTCTTCATGCCCAGCGCGCGCAGGAAGATGGAACCCAGGAACTTGCGTTTGCGGTCGATGCGGACGTAGAGAATGTTCTTCGTGTCGTATTCGAATTCGACCCATGAGCCGCGGTAGGGAATGATCTTGCCCAGAAAATAGGTCCGGTTGTTGGCGGTCTCGAAAAAGACGCCCGGCGAGCGGTGCAACTGGCTGACGATGACGCGCTCGGTTCCATTGATGATGAACGTGCCGTTCTCCGTCATCAGCGGAATATCGCCGTAGAAGACTTCCTGTTCCTTTATGTCGCGAATGGACTTCGCCCCGGTGTCGGGATCCTTGTCGTAGATCGTCAGGCGGATGGTGACTTTCAGCGGCGCGGCATAGGTCATTCCGCGCTCCTCGCATTCCGTAACGTCGTATTTCAGCTGAAGCGTGACCGGGTCGCCGCACTTGTTGCAGAAGGTGACCACGTTCTTGTTGAAGGTGCCGCAGTGATGGCACAGCACGTCGCCTGA
>DATEKA010000152.1:0-24479 GCA_035277685.1 Candidatus Acidiferrales bacterium | reverse complement strand
CGCGATTGGCGCTGTCCTCGCCGGCGGACTGATTGTTGTCCGCGAGTGGTACCATTCGCGCCCGGCGAAAGCCAAAGTGATCGCGCAAACGAATGAAATTCCTGTCGGAGGCTCGAAGATCTTTCAGTATCCGACCGATGTTGCGCCTTGCATTCTGGTCCGCATCAGCGAGACGAACTACGTCGCGTACAGTCGCATTTGTACCCACAATTCCTGCCCGGTTTTTTACCACCCGGAAGAAAGCGCATTCTTTTGCCCCTGCCACAACGGTATGTTTTCTGTGAAGGATGGTTCAGTCCTGCAGGGACCTCCGCCACGGCCCCTCCCGCGCATTCTATTGAAGGTCCACGGCAACGACATCCTTGCCGTCGGAATCGCGAACAGCTAGTCCATTGCGACGGCCCGCTGAACGGTGGGAGCGTTGACTTACTCTCCGTCACACACGATCGCGGCCTTATAGCCTGCAACCATTCAGTGCGAGAATGCGTCGTTATAAGCGGGGATTTCGGCAGAGGGAAGTAGCGCCTGTTAAGAATGCAGCGCGAGCGGTTCCGGCGAGCACGATGCCGGACCAGCAAGGAGAT
Organism: Candidatus Acidiferrales bacterium; assembly: GCA_035277685.1. Taxonomy (GTDB): domain Bacteria; phylum Acidobacteriota; class Terriglobia; order Acidiferrales; family UBA7541; genus Palsa-295. The sequence goes on along the minus strand of DATEKA010000152.1, from coordinate 23,895 downwards.
CGCATCGTGAAGAACGTCTTGCTTGGCTCGATTTTGCTGTTCATGGCTGGAGTGCCGGCTCTTCAAGCCAGCCCCAGGCCCCTGAAGGTATTTTTATCGCCTGCTTCCAATGTTCCGAAGGCCGACATCATGAAGAATTTCAGCGACAAATGCTCCAACGTAACGATTACCCTGGATCCCAAGAAGTCCGACTTCATGATCGAGGCCCGCTGGGTTGGCCGCTATGAATTCACTATCTTCAAACACGGTGGCGACGCGGTGTACGGGACTCAAACCAGCTTCCTTCACAACGCGGTCAAGGACGTCTGCCACTACATGAACACCCATTAATGGAGCTGGACTCGCGGGTGCTTTCGGGTTGGGCGGAACGCTGGGGCGGTCGCTGACGAGCTTCCAGCTACTGGCGCTGCGCCGCGGCAACTTCTTTCGCGATTGCAATAGCAGCGGCGCGCGGGTCAGGCGCGGCCGTTATAGGCCTTCCCACCACGAGGTAGCTCGCTCCCGCGCGGATTGCATCGGCGGGCGTTGCAACCCGGGACTGATCGTTTACCTCGGCTGACGCAGGGCGTACTCCTGGCACAACAATAAGGAATTCGGGGCCGCAAGCGCGCCGAATCGCGCCTGCTTCGTGCGCTGAAGCTACCACCCCATCTAGTCCGGCTTCCTTCGCGAGTTTTGCCAGTGACAGCACCCGAGCCGCGGGCGTGTCTTCAAATCCGATTTCCTTCACGGATGCAGAATCCAGGCTCGTCAGAAGTGTCACCCCCAAAAGGGCGGGCTTGTTTTTCTTGCCCGTAAGGGCCTGGCGCGCGGCGCGCATCATGGCCAGGCCGCCTGACGCGTGCAACGTCAGCATGGTTACAGCACGAAGATCCGCCGCCACAGATACAGCTCCGGCCACGGTGTTCGGGATGTCGTGAAATTTGAGATCGAGGAAAATCTCGAAGCCGAAGCCCGCAAGCCGATCGATGGCTCGCGGGCCTTCCGCTGTGAAGAGCTGGCTGCCGACTTTCAGCAGCCCGGCTGCGCCCTGTAGCCGCCTGGCCAAAGACAAGGCCGGGCGCAGACGGTCATAGTCGAGCGCGACGATTATTCGCCGTGAATCTGGTTGGGCCGTGAAGGTACCTCCAGGAGTTCCAGGCGGACTTTGGCCAGCCCGCGCCGGTCGAAACCCAGGTTCCGGGCCACCTCGTAGGAGACGTCCAATTCGCGACCTCCTACGTAAGGACCACGGTCATTGATGCGAACCAGTTCGCTTCGTTGGTTCTTCATGTTCGTAACGAGCACCAGGGAACCCAGTGGAAGCGTGGGATGGGCTGCGGTAGCGCCATACATATCGTACGGCTCGCCAGTCGCTGTCGGTTGGCCGTCAAAATCCTCTCCATACCAGCTACTGGTGCATTCCCACACAGCGAGTGGCCTCAGTTTGCTGCCTTTGGATAGTTCGGACGTGGCGGGGAGAAGGCTGTTTTGCAGAGACGTTGCAGATGGATGGGTTGAGTCCGCGCCGACCGCAGCCGTTGGATTGGCGGAAGGGGTCAGCACGAGCAAAGCCACACCTAAGAACACCGACTCAAGCATAACGAACGCCTTGGCTCTCATGTTCACCTATCTTTATTTGAATCAGCAAATTATAGCCTAACAGGGCCCTGGTTGAACAGCACTTTGGGGTCGAAACGCTCCCTGTAACTCGCTGATTTCAAATATATTTTGGGTTCGGCACCACGTTTCGAGGCCCGCTGCCAGTCGCTCCGAAGCCCGCGGATCCGCGAAATGCGCTGTGCCTACTTCTACGGCGGAGGCACCGACGAGCATATATTCAACTATGTCGGTGGGGCTTTCGATACCGCCAAGTCCCACAATCGGGATGTTTGTTACCCGACTGGCCTCGTAAACCAACCTCACCGTTATAGGTTTTATGGCTGAACCTGACAACCCGCCTGTCGTACTACCGAGGCATGACGTTCGATTGTGTACATCCAGACACATCGCAGGGTATGTGTTCGCAACGACTAGAGCATCGGCACCCTCCGACTCGGCACTCTTTGCTATAAGTCCAATGTTTCCAATAACAGGCGAGAGCTTGACCCAGAGCGGTCGCTTCGTAGCTTCACGAGCTGCTCGAACGACCTCAGCCGTAAGCTTCGGGTCAGTACTATACTCGGCTCCGCCCCGTTCGACATTCGGACAGGAGATGTTTAGTTCATAGGCCGTGAGGCCACCTGTCTCCTCTAAGACACGAATCACCTCGATGTACTCCGAAACCGTGCGCCCGAAGACATTCGCGATGACGGCAGTGTCATACCGGCGTAGTTGGGGAAGCTTCTCTGCGACGAAGGCGCGAACCCCAATGTTCTGCAGGCCGATGGCATTGATCATGCCGCTCGGTGTCTCGCGCATCCTGGGAGGAGGCGCACCAGGCATCGGCTCAAGGGAGAGGCCCTTGACTACGATCCCCCCCAGCTTGTTCAGGTCAACGAGACGGGAGAACTCGATGCCATAGCCGAAGGTGCCGCTGGCGGCAATGACGGGGTTCTTGAGAGAAACGGAGCCGACACTGACTCGGAGGTTGACCGCCGAGGGCCGCTGCGGAGTTCGTGCCAGCTCGGGCGAAGCCACTCGAAAGAGTCTAGCATGGAGGTCAAGATTCGTTGGGGCCGGTACACCTCCTGCCGGGCTTCACCCAAAGGAAACCTAACCCCCCAGTTCGCATTGACTTGCCGCAGTGCGCAACCTAAGATTGCGTCCGCAAACGGGCAGCCGCCTATCGAACCAAACCGGTCACTGAAACGCTTCGTAAAGCACATTTGTGAGTCAGTTCCAAGGAGAGACAGCCGTGGTCACGAGCTCAAAGATGGTGAAGTTGCAGGAGTTTCCCCGATGAATCTCGGCGGCTACATCGAATCCAGACGCGAAGAGCATTTGAACGAGCTCAAAGAGTTCCTCCGTATCCCAAGCGTCAGTACCAAAAGCGAGCATAAACCGGACATCGAGAAAGCAGCACGGTGGGTTGCTGAGAGGCTTCGCGCCGCAGGACTCGAAAACGTCGCGATCGAGCCTACGAAACTTCACCCCCTGGTGTACGGGGAGTCCCTGCGCGCGCCTGGCAAGCCCACGGTCCTGTTCTACGGACATTATGACGTCCAGCCGGCAGAACCGTTCGAACTATGGACCACTCCCCCTTTCGATCCAACCGTTCGCGGCGCCGATCTTTTCGGACGAGGCACAGCCGATGACAAGGGACAGGTACACATTCACCTGAAAGCCATCGAGTCCTTGCAGAGGACTGAGGGCAAGCTTCCCATCAACTTGAAGGTGATTATAGAGGGAGAGGAAGAAGTAGGAAGCGTGAGCCTTTGGGATTTCGTCCAGCAGAATCGCGCGCGCCTGAAGGCGGACGCCTTGATCGTCTCCGATACTTCCATGCTGGCACAGGGTGTCCCCTCGATCACGTATGGTCTTCGCGGGCTGAACTATTACGAAATCGAAATCATAGGATCCGCGCAGGACTTGCATTCCGGCGTGTTTGGCGGCGCCGTCCCGAATCCCATCACGATTCTGGCGGAGATGATCGCCGGACTGCACGACAAGAATTTTCGCGTGACGGTCCCGGGCTTTTACGATGACGTTGCAACTGCCTCGCGTTCGGAGCGCAAAGCGCTGAATTCGCTGCCGTGGAAGGAAAAGGATTTTCGCCGCATGGTCGGCGCGCGCGGACTCTGCGGCGAAAAAGGCTACACTACGGTCGAGCGACTCTGGATCCGGCCGACTCTCGAACTGAACGGGATCTGGGGTGGATACCTGGGAGAAGGCGCGAAGACTGTGATTCCATCGAAGGCTTCCGCGAAGATATCCACACGCCTGGTGCCGAACCAGAATCCCGCGAAAATCGCGCGTTTGGTCGAGCGTCACATCCGAAAACTGCTGCCCAAAACGGTACAGTGCGATTTCCAGGTGCTCAGCGCAGGCAAGCCCTGGGTCGCGGCATACACGCATCCGATATTCCAGAAGGCAATTCACGCTCTCGACGCCGGTTTTGGAAAGAAGGCGGTTTTTATTCGCGAGGGCGGATCGATTCCGTTCGTCACCCAGATGCATGACACGTTCAAAATACCATGCGTTCTGATGGGGTTCGGACTGCCTGACGAGAATGCTCATGCCCCCGACGAGCACATCCTGCTGGAAAATTATTTTGGCGGAATAAAGGCAGTTGCGTTCTTCTACCAGAGTCTTGCTTCGCTATAGAGATGTCTGTTTCTCCGGACATGCCGGCGCGTCTGCCGAATTCTTTGCGCAAGGCCTCATGGATGATCTTTCGCAAAAAATAGTCGTTTTTCCGGGGTTTTTTGATGTTTTTTGCTTGCGTTGCGCGGAAAGGACGTTTATAGTGCGTCGCGGCATCCGGGATTCCCGGATGTCTGCCTGCCGCAGGCAGGCCCATGAGCACTCTCACGTGCGAGGAGGAAGTGAATGGCAAGTCCGATGAGCAAGTCGAAGATCGTTGCGCACTTGGCCGATAAGGTCAGCACGCCCGAGAAGCCCGTTTCGAAAAAGCAGATCGCGGGCTTTTTTGACGAGCTGTTCAAGCTTGCGGTGAAGGAAGCACGGTCTTCCGGCAAATTTGTGATCCCGGGCCTGGGGCGCGCAGTTAAGGCGCACCGCAAGGCGCGGATGGGCCGCAATCCAGCGACGGGCGAGGCGATCAAGATCAAGGCCAAAACGGTCGTTCGTTTGCGCGCAGCAAAAGCCTTCAAAGACGCCGTGCTGAAATAGCTTCCCGGCGCGAAATTCAGGAAACCCCCAGGGCGGCCCGTTCCAGAATGGGACGGAGACTTGGGGGTTTTGTCTTTCCACTTGGCTCCGCCACGGGCGCCTGCGGCCTGACGCCGAACTGCCGGCTGCTCATCTCGTAACGTCCAGGCGAGCTTTTGCCAACATCCCAGAAATGCGCGAGTATTCGGGCCTTTTAACCGACCTCTACGAACTGACGATGGCGGCGGGCTATCTTCAAACCCGCTTCGATGCCCGCGCCACGTTCGAGCTGTTTGTTCGCAACCTGCCCGAAGAACGAAACTATCTTGTAGCGGCAGGGCTTGAGCAGGGTTTGGAGTTCCTCGAAAACGTTCGTTTCACTCCCGAAGAAATCGGTTTCCTCCGCCACCATCCGGTATTTCGCAACATTCGCGACGAGTTCTTCGATTATCTCAGCGCATTCCGCTTTACGGGCGACGTCCACGCCGTTCCCGAGGGGACGCTCGTTTTTGCCGGAGAGCCTCTGCTGCGCGTCACGGCGCCGATCATCGAGGCGCAGATCATGGAAACGTACCTGCTCGCGACACTGAGCTACCAGACGCTGATCGCGAGCAAGGCGGCGCGCGTAGTGACGGCCGCGCAAGGACGCAGCGTTGTCGAGTTCGGCGCCCGTCGGGGCCACGGCCCTGTGTCGAGCATCTGGGCCGCGCGCGCATCTGCGATCGGTGGCTGTATCGGAACCTCGAACGCCCTCGCCGGTCAGCTCTTCGGCATAGACACATACGGAACTCAAGCGCACTCCTGGATCATGGCGCACGAAAACGAAGTGGAGGCCTTTCGCCATTTCCTCGAAGCATTTCCTCGGGACGCCGTCCTTCTGCTGGACACCTACAACGTACACAATGCCGTAAAAACAATCATCGGCATGGGGCGAAAGCCGGGCGGAGTACGTCTCGACAGCGGGGACGTGGTCAAAGATAGCAAGTGGGTGCGGCGCGAACTGGACCGTGCGGGGTGGAATGATGTCCGGATTTTCGCCTCCGGCGATCTTGACGAGGCGAAGATCGCGCGGCTGCTCAAGTCGGGTGCGAAGATCGATTCGTTCGGCGTGGGCACGGCCCTGGCGACCCCCGGCGACGCCCCTCATTTGAACCTTGTCTATAAGCTTGTGGAAATCGAGCGCGGCGGAAGAACTCGCGAGGCCGCAAAGTTCAGCGAAGCCAAGGTGACCTATCCCGGCCGAAAGCAGGTCTTGCGCTATTTGAATCGCGCAGGCGAGTTCACCTACGATCAGATTGCTCTTGAAGAGGAGCCTGCCGGCGGCGGGCAGGCCTTGTTGATTGAGGTGATGCGAGGCGGCCGCCGCACGCGGCGTGCGGAACTGGTCAGCGAACTGCGCGCGCGTACTTTTGTCGGTCTCGAGCGCTTGCCGGAGAAATATCGCCGGCTCGATCGCCGGGCGGAGTATCCCGTGCGCTACAGCAAGCAGCTCAAAACCATGCTGGAAAGTGTGCGCCGGCGAATCAGGCGCTCGGCGCCGAAAATGAATCGCACCTGAAATTTCATCGATAAAGTCGGATGCTTACGCGCAAGATCATTTTCTGGGAAGTTGATACGCAGGCCGATTTCATGCTGCCGGGAGGGAAGCTGTACGTTCCCGGCGCGGAAAAGATGATTCCGAACGTGAAGCGGCTCGTTGACGCAGCGCGTCAACAGCGAGTCCTGCTGGTATCTGACGTTTGCCAGCACACGCCCGACGATCCCGAATTCGCGAGGTTTCCGCCGCATTGCGTTCGGGGCACGCCCGGCGCCCAGGTCATTCCCGAAGGTCTCGCCGGCAAGCGCTTGATTGTTCCGAACGAGCGCGGATTCAATTTGCCGGATGATCTTTTTGCGTACCAGCAGATCGTAATCGAAAAGCAGACGCTCGACGTTTTTGACAATCCGCTTGCCGCCGAAATCGTGACCCGTCTGCCGCGTGGCGCTCACTATTTCGTTTTCGGCGTTGTGACCGAATATTGTGTGAGGCTAGCCGCCAAGGGTCTGCTCGAACGTGGACGCAAGGTTTCGCTCGTGACGGACGCCATCGAAACGTTGAGACCGGAAGACGGCCGTCATGCAGTCGATGATCTGTGTTCGTTTGGCGCCCGCCTGGCGAGCACCGAACAAGCCGTAGCTTCGCTTCAGTCCGGCGCCGCTTGATTCCCCGTCGCGTTCAACTCGAGAATCGCAGGGAGTTGCATTTTCAGAGCAGTTCGGAATCGTGTTTTGCGAAAAGCTCGTGTAACGCCGCAGGCATTCGCTGCTTCATAGCGTGGATTTCCTGAATCAGCGCGTATGTGTTGGCTGTCATAACGAGCAGATAGCGCGTGGGCTCGGACGCGGGATTCCAGTACGTGTGCTTCAGCCCGTGAGGGACAAAAACGCCGGAACCCGCTCGGGCTTCAATAACTTCGTCGCCGCGTTGAACACAAAGAACGCCCCCGAGGACGTACCACGCTTCGTCGTCGTGGTGATGCAGGTGCAACGGAGCTATGTAACGCGGCGGTCCCGGAAGAGCTCCCGGATCGCGCCATTCCGCGATGACAAACGTGCTGTCCGGCGAGCCCATAACTCGTCCTGCGAGCGGCTCAGCAATGATTGGCGAAGTCACGAACTTGCGCTCTGGCCTTCGGGCCCGATGACCGCGTTGTATACTAACAACAGCATCGCCGCGAACACTCCAATTCCGACAATCCACCACCACATTTCCGCCGGACGCCGCACCACATCGCCGTAATAGTGCACCAGGTATCCGCCAAGCGGTCCCGCAATCAGATAACCGACGGCGACCGGCAGAAAGGCATAACCCATGTACAGGCCCTCCTGCCCGGACGGAGCAAGGCGCGAAATGTAATCGTAGTAGCGCGAGGCCAGCATAATTTCACCCAGCGCCAGGATGAACAGCGTCGCTCCCACGTAGATCGAAACTCTGTAGATCGTCGGGCTTGCAAACCCCAGATGCAGCGTCATTTCTCCCCTTGGCAGCGGAAGCGTCAGCACCAGCCACGAAACGCCCGTCAGCAGGATGCCAATTGCGATCGTGCGGAACGTTGGTATCCTCCGCGTAAGCACGGCGATCAATACTTGAAAACAGATCACCGTTATGGCTTCGACGGAGATGACCGCGTCCACCCCCACCTTTGGATTCACGAAGCCTCTTACAAACAGTGGCATCGAAACGTAGATTTGCCAGAACACGACGTAGTACGCCGAAATGATTCCCAGAAAAATCAGGAATCGGACGTTGGCAAGTACGATAAACATATTCTGGACGGCGGCCCATGTGCTGCCCACCTTTTCATCGCCCACACGCGGCGGCTCCCGGAAAAATATCAGCGTGACCCAGAACATCAGGAAAACGCTGCAAGCCGCAATCCGAAACACATTTTCAATTCCCCAGCCCAACTGTTCGCGTACCAGAAAAGCCACGATCGGGCCCAGCGCTCCACCGATATTCACCAGTGTGTAATAAATCGAATATCCGATCGAGCGCACGCTTTCGCTCGATGCTCGTGCCGTCGTTCCGGCCACGCAAGGCTTCACCATCCCCGGTCCCAGCGCGGGGATCATCAGGATCGCCAGGACCAGCCACTTGTCCCCAAGCGCATGTCTCAGGGGCGCCATCCATGTGGCGGAGAGCGATCCCAAAAGGAAATAACCAACCGTCATGACGAGGTAGGCAAACATCAGCGCCCGCCGGAAGCCGAAGCGGTCAGCGAGTGTTCCCCCGAGGATCGGCAGAAACCAGACGACGAATCCGAAGGCGCTCATCAACCAGCCGGTCAATTCACTCGAGAAATGGAGTTGTTCGCTGAGGTAGATCGCGAGAACGGCTGTTGTCGCGTAGTAAGCGATACGCTCGAAAATCTCCGTGAAATTGGCGACCCAGAAGGACCGCTCGAAACCTGTTCGGATTTCGCGGAAGCGCTCACCGAGGGACAAGCGCGTCTGTGCTTTGATGAAGCGGTCGGGCATACTTTTGCAGCCGCAGGTGAACGGAGCGGCGACCGGCCCGCGATTGTAGCGGAAGTCGTTTCACGGCGCTGAAGAAAATGATTGGGCCGTCGAGCGAGGCGAAATGAGCCATCCTTCCGCTCATCAGCTTTGTCGCAGAAACAGAAAGAGTTAGAGCCTTACACGAGCTTTGTTTCGGCCTCCCCGAGGCATCCGAAAGGCGGCTTGCGTTTTACCCCTAAGGAAACTATACTGAAACAGCTTTCATCTAGGTCGCACGGCCGAGTGGGCGCGAGCCCACTTTTTTATTGGCGGGCATTTGCGGTCGGAGATGGGGCGCGCAGCAGCCGAAGGACCGGCGGATAGGTCCTGCAAATCGAACAAAATGGACCTGGAGCGGATTCGAGCGGCCGCGGAGCGGGTGGCGCACTCCGAAGGCCTCGAAATCTTCGATGTCGAGTGGAAGATTGGAAAACAAAGGCTGCTGAGAGTTTACATCGACCGGCCGCCCGTTCCGGGCCAGCCGGAAGGCGGGATCAGCCATAAGGATTGTGAGCGCGTCAGCGAACAGTTGAGCGTGATCCTCGACGTGGAGGATCTTGTTCCTGGTCCCGGTTATGTTCTGGAGGTGAGTTCTCCGGGGCTCGACCGGAAGCTGCGGAACCCGGCCGATTACGAGCGGTTCGCGGGCCGTTTGGCGCGAATCTGGCTGAACGAGCCGGTGCAGAACCAGAAGTACTTTGAAGGCCGCCTTGGCGGGTTCGCCGGCGCCTCGATTAAGCTGGCGCTGAAGGACAAAGAGATTGAAGTGCCGTTCGCCGCTGTTCGTAAGGCGAATCTGGTTGTTGAGTTCTAGAACAGGGAATCCTAAGGTGATTTTCGCGGGGAGAACTGGAAATGGCGAGTCTGCTGTACCAGACAATTGAGCAGATCAGCCGGGAAAAGCACATTGAGCCCGAGGTGATCGTAGCGGCCATCGAGGACGCGATGCTGGTGGCTGCGCGGAAATATTACCGCACAGAGGAAGAGCTCCGTTCGAAGTTCAACGCGGAAACCGGCCAGGTGGACGTCTACTCGGTCCACGTAGTGGTGGACGAAGTCGCCGATCCGTTGCGGGAGATTTCACTCGCCGAAGCGCGAAAGCAGAGCCCAACCGTGGAAGTCGGCGGCCAAATCGTGCATCCGAAGCCGACCGACGTTCTGGGAAGGATCGCGGCGCAAACGGCAAAACAGGTGATTCTGCAGAAAGTTCGCGAAGCCGAGCGCGATACGATTTACAACGAGTTTCACACGCGCGTCGGAGAGCTGCTCAACAGCATCGTCAAGCGCGTGGAGGGCCCGGATGTGATCGTCGATCTCGGGCGCACCGAAGCGCGCCTGCCCAAACGTGAGCAGTCGCGCCTGGAAACCTACAACGTCGGCGAACGCCTGCGCGTCACGATCCGCGCCGTGGAACGGGCCGCGAAGGGACCCCAGGTGGTTGTTTCCCGTGCAGACCCTGTGCTCGTGCAGCGCCTGTTCGAAATGGAAGTGCCTGAAATCTACGACGGTACCGTGCAGATTCGCGCTGTTGCGCGCGAGGCCGGCGAACGCACCAAGATTGCCGTTGAAAGCCGCGATAAGGACGTCGATCCGGTGGGCGCCTGCGTCGGAATGAAAGGCATGCGCGTCCAGTCGATCATCCGCGAACTGCGCGGCGAGAAAATCGACATCATTCCACACAGCGAGGAAACTGCCGCCTTCGCCCAGAAGGCGCTGAGTCCGGCGAAAGTGACTCGCGTGCAGATCGTCGATCCCGAGGAGAAGCGCCTCGAGGTAATCGTCGAGGACACGCAGCTTTCTCTGGCAATCGGCAAGAAGGGGCAGAATGTCCGGCTGGCCAGCAAGCTCATCGGCTGGAATATCGACATCAAGAGCGAGGAAGAAAAGCGCCGCGAAATCGAAGCGCAGATGGCCGCGCTCACCGCGCCCGGCACTCCGCTCGGGGAACTCAAAGGTGTCGGTCCGAAAACCATCGAGAAGCTGGAAGCCGCCGGCATCACCTCGGTCGAGAAGCTTGCCGACATGACGCCCGAGCAGCTCGTCGAGATTCCGGGCATCGGCGAGAAGATGGTCGAGAAGATCCACCAGTCTGTCGCGGCTCACTTCGAGGCGCTTGAAACCCAGCCTGCCGCTGCCGAAGAATTGCCCGTCGAGGAAGGCGAAGCGACCGTCGCGTCCGAATCCGCAGGAGAGGAAACTGCGTCCGCGGCCGAGGAAAAGATCGAGGAGGGCGGGGAAGAACTCTCCGCGCCGGGAGAGCCGCCCGAACAGAGTGCCCAGAGTACTCAGGATGCTGCCGCACAGGTCCCCGAGGAAGCCGCAGCCGAAACGACGGACGAACAGCGCGAGAGCGCTTCTGCGCCGGACAGCTCCGACGATCCCAGGGATGAAAACGAGGGTGGCTCGGCCGGCGCCTAGAAGATCGAAGCCGAAAGTACGCGAGTTTTGAACAGGTGTTTACGGGAGTTTAATGTCAGATCCCAACCAAATCAGGATTAATGAGCTGGCCAGGGAGCTCGAGATCAAGGCCAAGGTCTTGATCGAGTACCTGCCGGAAATCGGCGTCGCGGAGAAGAAGACGCACTCCAGTTCGCTCGATGTCGAGCACGCGGAATTGGTGCGCAAGCATTTCCAGGAGCTCGCCGCGCAGGAAGCTGCTGCGGAAGCGGCCAAGGAAGCGGCAAAGAGGGGCGCTCGCCCTGGTGCGACCGCCGCGCGCCCGGCTGCTCCTCCTGTCACGGCAAAACCCGCGGCATCCACACCAGCGCCGCCTACGCGTCCGACCGCTCCCGGTGCTTCACCCGTTTCGCGACCGCCGGCTACGCCTCAGCCACCATCTACGGTGCCTTCGCAACCAGCTGGCTCGGCTCGTTCTGTCGCTCCGGCTGCGCCTGCTGCTCAGCATCCCGCCGCTTCCACGGCAGCCCGGCCCTCAGCGCCTGCTCCTGCCGCACAGAAGCCGGCCACTCCGGCTCGTCCCGCAACTCCCGGCGCTCCGCCTTTGCAACCGGCAGGAAGTGTCGCGCAGCGTCCCGCCGCCGCATCGGCGGTCCCGCGGCCAGCGACGCCCGGTGCGCCCCGGCCGGCGGGATCTCCGGCGGCGCAGAGACCGGCTCCGCGACCGGAAGGTGCGCCTCCTAGACCCGGTCAGCCTCGCCCAGGAGCGCCCATCGGTATGCGTCCCGCGGCCGCAGGAGTGGGAGCCCAGCGCCCTCGACCTGAAGGGCAACGCCCCGGAGCGCCGCCATCGCGTTTTCCGCAGCGTCCGGGAGGTCCTCGCCCGGGCGGCCCCGGTGGTCAGAGACCCGGCGGACCGGGCCTCGGGGGAATCCCCAAAGCAGAGCCGGGCAAGCCGCTTTATGCGCGCAAGCCGCCCGCGCCCGCGCGCAATCGCCCGCTGATCGAAAAGAGATTCGCCGAAGGTGAGCGCAAGCTTCATCCGGTTCGCACGCGCCCGGGCGTCGGGCCCGGAGGGAAGTCCACGCAGATCGAGCCGGTCGCGCCGGTTCAGCGTGAACCAAGACTCGTCACCGTCACGGAAGGTATCACTATCCGGGAACTGGCGGAAAAGCTCGACATTCGCGCCAAAGACCTGCTCAAGACCCTGCTCGACCGCGGTGTGTTCGGCAGCATCAACCAGGCTCTCGACGTGCAGAGCGCAACGAGTTTGGCCGAAGCCTTCAACGGAATCGTGCAGGTGGTCTCCTTTGAAGAGGAGATGGCGCAGGAAGAGAAGGTTGCCGAGCAGCGAAGCGGCAATCTGCAACCGCGCGCCCCGGTTGTTACGGTCATGGGTCACGTTGACCACGGCAAGACGAGCCTGCTCGACGCCATCCGCGAAACCGAAGTCGCAGCGGGCGAGGCGGGCGGAATCACCCAGCATATCGGCGCGTACGAAGCCCACGTGGACGAGCGCCGCATCGTTTTTATAGACACACCCGGCCACGAAGCGTTCACGCGCATGCGCGCCCGTGGCGCAAAGGTTACGGACATCGTCGTTCTGGTAGTCGGCGCGGACGACGGCGTTATGCCGCAAACCGAAGAGGCCATCTCTCACGCCAAAGCCGCAAACGTCAAGATCATCGTGGCCATCAATAAAATCGACAAGCCGGAGGCGCAGCCCGAGCGCGTAAAGCGCCAGCTCGCTGATCGCGGCCTGATGCCCGAAGAATGGGGCGGCGATACGGTCATGGTGGAAGTCTCCGCCAGAACCAAGAAGAACATTCCGCGCTTGCTCGAAATGATTTTGCTCGTCGCCGATCTGGCCGAACTCAAGGCCGATCCGGACGCGCCCGCCAGCGGCACAGTTCTCGAATCTCGCGTGGACAAAGGACGCGGCCCGGTCGCCACTGTCCTCGTTCAGAATGGCACCCTGCGCGTAGGCGATTTCTTCATCGTCGGCTCCGTCTACGGAAAGGTCCGCGCGATGTTCGACGACCGCGCTCAAGCCATCAAGAAGGCCATTCCTTCGACGCCGGTCGAAGTCCTCGGACTGCAGGGCGTGCCCGAAGCGGGTGATCAATTCCAGGTAGCGGACGAAGCCCGCGCCCGCCACATCGCCGAGTACCGCCAGAGCAAACAGCGCGAAGCCTCGCTGGCGAAAACTGCATCTTCCGGCCGCCTCACGCTCGATCAGTTGCACGAACAGCTCAAAGCCGGCGAAGTCAAAGAGCTCGCCATCGTGGTCAAAGCCGACGTCCAGGGCTCCGTCGAAGTCCTCACCGAAATGTTGCCGAAGCTCTCGAATGATGAAGTGAAATTGAAGGTGATTCAGGCCGGTGTGGGCGCTGTCACCGAGACCGACGTGCTTCTCGCCTCCGCGTCCAACGCCATCATCGTCGCGTTCAATGTGCGCCCGGAGCGCAAGGCCGCCGATCTTGCCCAGCGCGAAAATGTCGACATTCGCCTCCACACCATCATCTATGAGCTCCTCGACGAGCTGAAGAAGGCTGTCGCCGGCCTCCTCGCGCCTGTGATCAAGGAAACGTATATGGGCCGCGCGGAAGTTCGCGACACCTTCCGAGTCAAAGGCGCGGGCATGATCGCCGGTTGCTCCGTGCAGGACGGCATCATCAAGCGCGACGCCGATGTGCGCGTGCTTCGCGATAACATCGTCATCTACACGGGGCGCGTCATTTCGCTCCGCCGGTTCAAGGACGATGTGAACGAAGTTCGTTCCGGATTCGAGTGCGGCGTTGGAATTTCGAATTTCAACGACGTGAAAGTGGGCGATGTCCTCGAGTGCTTCAAGGTGGAAAAGACCGCGCCGGTCGAAGCGGCGATGGTTGACCGCGGGCGCGCCCCGGAAACGGCCGAAGCTCGCCGCAGTTAAGCTTTCAGCCTGCCCGTTACAACACGCTGGGAGCCCAAAATGCCGATCGGTTTTCTCGCCCTGGAAATTCACATTCCCGGCGCGCGCTCTCTGAAAGACAAGAGACAGGTGCTGCGCAGCTTGAAGGACCGTCTTCGCGCCAAGTTCAACGTCGCCGTCGCGGAGCTCGATTACCAGGATCTGTTGCAGCGCTCGCGCGTTGGCGTCGTGAGCCTCTCGGGCGACAGCAAGCATCTCGAGGACTCGTTCGCCGCGATTCTGGCCGAATCCGAGCGCATTCTTGGCCCCGATCTCGTTTCGCAGGAAATGGAATATTTCGAGGAAGCGTCACAATGACCGTTGGTGGGCATGGCCATCACTTTGAACGGGTGGCTGAAGAAATTCGCAATGAAGTCAGTCTCATGCTCGCGGGAGAACTGAAAGACCCGCGCCTTTCCGCTCCGCTTAACGTCACCGAAGTGCGTGTTACTCCCGATATGGGCACAGTCAGGGTTTACGTGGAAATCGCCGGAAACGCCGAAGAGCGCGCATCTACTCTCGACGGCCTGAAAGCCGCTGCCCGCTACATACGCCACGAATTGGTTGAACGCCTCCAGCTCCGTCGCGCGCCCGATGTTCTATTCCAAGCGGACGAGTCGCAAGAATATGGCCGTCACATTGACGACCTCCTGCGCCAGGCGCGGGACCCGAAAGACTAGTCGCATGGCGGTCTCTTGATCAATGCGCGTTCCCGTCTGATGCCCAGACCTCCCAAACCTCCGCCCCTCGATGGAATCCTGGTCGTCGATAAGCCCAGCGGCCGCACCTCTCACGATGTCGTCGAGATGGTCCGCCGCCTTGCGGGTTTCCGCCAGATCGGCCATTTCGGAACGCTCGATCCGCTTGCCACGGGCGTGCTTGTTCTCGCTCTGGGACGCGCGACCCGTCTTGCGCGCTTTTATACCGGCCGCCGCAAGCGCTACAACTGCGCCATCCGCTTCGGATTCGCGACGGATACCTATGATGCCGATGGCGAGCCGCTCGGTCCGGATTCCTCTCCTTCGCTCGACGCGGATTCTCTCGCGACGCTCGCCGCCCGATTTGTCGGCCCCATTCAACAGACGCCGCCTCCTTTTTCGGCAAAGAAAATCCACGGCCGTCCCGCGCACGAACTCGCGCGCAAAAACAAGCCCGTGAATCTCGCTCCCGTGGAAGTCGATGTCTACGAATTTCGGCTGACCGGGATCGAGAATTCCACGGCGCGCTTTTCGGTCGAATGTGGCGCGGGAACCTACATCCGCTCCCTGGCCCATGATCTTGGCAAACTGCAAGGCGCCGGCGCGCACCTGTCCGAAATCATCCGCACCGCCGTCGGCGAATTCACCCTCGACCAGGCGGTCCCCCTCGGTGAGCTCGAACGGGATGCGAAGGCCGGAGAGTTTGCTCGTCGCGTCATTCCCCTCGAGAACATGCTGCCCGACTTGCCTCGGGCAACCGTGCTCCCGATCATCGAGAAGCGCGTCCGCCACGGGGCGAAATTCACCCTGCCGCTGGCTCAGATTCAACCCGGCAAAATCACGGCCGCTCAAGGCGCTCCCGAACAACTCGATTCAGGCGATTGGAAGCCCGCGCGCCTCCGCGTCTTCAACCAGCAAGGCCATTTGATCGCCATCGCCGAGCCCGTTGTGCCGCGCACCTATCAGCCGTTGGTTGTCCTGGAAACGGCGCCTCAAAGCTGAGGATGGTCTGAACTTCGGGGGCAATCCAATTTAATGCTGAGGCTGAGGTTGTTCATTCTGGGGCTGATCGGGGTTTTGACTGCCTTCCGGAACCGGCTGCGGTTGCGGAAATCTTCTTTGGAACGGAGAAATGAACCCGCCCAATCCTCCCGCCTCGCCGTGGCCCGCGTAGATCGTCACATCTTTCCGCTGCGCGAGTTGCACCATCCGAGGCGTGATCAGGATCAGCAATTGCGTGTCGCTTTGCTGCACGTTTTTGTTTCCCGCCAGCACTCCCAGGCCGGGCGCCTCCGCGAGTCCGGGAATTCCGTTCAGCGCGTTCGACACCGACGGCTGGAGTATTCCGGCAAGCAGCGTCGTCTCGTTCTCTTTCAAGCGCACCGTTTGTTCGAGGGAATCGTTCGTCAGCACCGGAATCGAGTTGAAGCTCGGTCCCGCAAGTCCCGTAAGATCGAAATGAAGTTGAAGAGTTACATCGCCGTTTCCATGAATGCGCGGCGTCGCTTTGATCTTCAACCCGAGGTCGACGTACTCCGAGTAGGGGAACTGCGTTCCTGGAGACCCTAGCCCGCTGGAAGCGGTCGTTTTATTCAGTACCACGGACATCGTGTTTGAAGCGTTGTTCGCAATCGCCGCATCGGGTGTTCCGTTCCCGTCGAAATCCGCGCTGAAAATCGAAAGCGGATCGCTTCCCGCATTCAACAGGAACGGCACGTTGAAAGTCCCGCCCGTCAGCCCGAAAAGCACTGCGATGCCATTGCCCCCCGCGTCCGCGACGGCGAGGTCTTGTATCCCGTCGAGATTGTAATCCGCCACCGCGATCGAGCTCGGTCCCGTCCCGGCCTCATAGTCAATGCGAGTCCCGAATGTCCCGTTGGCGGCTCCAGTGCTTCCCGCCTGTCCGAACAGGATCGAAACGGTATTGTCCTTGTTGTTGGCGGTAACCAGATCCGTGATGGCGTCGCCGTTGAAATCACCGGTCGCCACGTACACCGGCGCCGCGCCCGTAGCATAGTCCGTCCTCGTTTGAAACGTTCCGTTGCCGTTTCCCAGCAAGACCGAAACCGTGTTGTCGTTTTGATTGGCGACTGCCAAATCCATGATCGGACTGCCATTCGATGCCGTCGCATTCGTGAAATGTCCTGTGGCAAGCGCCGTTGGCGAACCGCCCGTCGCGAGCACGCTCGGTATCCCCGGAATCGTGCTGAACGCGCCGCTGCCATTTCCGAAAAGAAGGGAAATCGTGTTGTCGGCCTGGTTCGCAACCGCCAAGTCCAGATTCCCATCGCCATTGAAGTCCGCCGCTACCACTGAAATAGGTACGCTTCCCGTCGGATAATCCACCTTCGGCTGGAACGTCCCGTCCCCATTGCCCAGCAGCACCGAAACGGCGTTTGCACTCTTGTCCGCGACAGCCAGATCAATCTTCCCGTCATTATTGAAATCACCCGTCGCGACCCACACCGGTCCCGTACCCGTCGGGTAAGTTACTGGCGACGCGAACGTCCCGTCGCCATTGCCCAGAAAAACGGACACCGTGTTGTCCGTTTGGTTCGCGACGATCAGGTCCTCGATACTGTTGTTGCGAAGAACGGCGCCGGTCACGAACGCCGGCCCGTTCCCCGTATTCAGCGTTGACACCGGGAAATTCTCCGATGTGGCCGTTGACGTGTTGACGTTCGATACCAGGCTCGACGAATACTGCGCCAGCGAAACCGGATATCGTTCGCCTACGAAAAACGTCGCCGGTTGACCATCCTCCGCTCGCATCAACACTCGCCGCCCGCTCCGCACCAGCGTCAGCGTCCTGCTCAGGTTTGCCGTCGCTCCCGGCAGCGTGCTGAAGAATGTCGTTGCTCCGCCGCCGAACGCCACCACCGGCGGTAGCAGGGAATTGATATCCAGCGTGCCCTCGCCGACCTGCGTGGCAATCTGGTCCGCAGTCAGCCCCGACAGCGCGGATGGCGTGCCGAAAATCTGCTCGAGCGTGCTGATGATTTGCGCTTCCGAATTTCCGGATCCCAGCAGACTGCTGTCCAGCGCGTAAATCTTTCCCGTTTGCGGAGGCGTGATCCCGATCTGCCGCGCGTACGCCCGATCCACCTCCAGAATCTCCATCTCCAGCACCAGCTCGCCCGAAGGCTTCTCCAGGTTCTCGATCAAATCGCTCGCAACCGCCATCGCGCGCGCCGACGCTCTCAGCGTGATCGTCCGGTTCGCCGGATCCTGTTCCACCCGCAGAATGCCCGTGATGTCGCGCACAAGCCGCGAGAGTTCCGTCACCTGCTCGGGCGTTTCTGACGCGGGCAGCCGGATTGTTCGAACGAGCAGCGGCTCGTACGTCCGGCGCTTCTGCGCCGTGTTGTCAGCGATGAAAAACAGGTGCTTTGTAAGCGGATACCAGAATGTGTGCGTCGCGTCGCCCGCCAGCTCCATCGCCGTCACAAAGTCCACATTGTTCACTTGAAATCGAATCTGCTGAGCGTGCAGGTCGGCGTCAAACGCCGCGTTCACCCCGAATTGCCGCGCAATCTCCTCGTAGAGACCTTGCGTATCACCGCGGAAATTGAAGTTCCGCTTCCCGGTCTGGTATTCGAGACGGATCTCGCTTTCCAGACGTATTCCTTGCGGCTTCTCCTCCGTATGCGAGGGCTCCATCGCCGACAGCTCCGCCAGCCGCTCGCGAATCGTCTCATCCGAAGGATCGAGATAACGCGCATCGAGCAACTCTCTCCGCGCCTTCCCCAACTCGCCTGAAACTGCTTCCTTTTCGGCCAGATCCACTTTCGACTGGATCAACCGCCCCTTCGCCACCTCTCGTCTCAGAAGGTAGTCGTGGTTCTCCGGTTCCCATTCGACCGCCCGCGAGTAGGACGCGTACGCCCCCTGCCAATCCTGCTGCTGTTCGGCCGCGTTGCCTTCATGAAACGCCTCTTTGGCTTTCTTGGGCTCTCGTTTGAAATGTGGATTTGCCGAGCTACCGCTCTGAATGGCTTGGGCGGACTGAGGGGCCGTGCCTGGCGAGTGTCGCGGAGCCGTGCGGGCCGTCCCGGCAACGACGGCGAGCACAATCACCGCCACTGCGGAAAATGCCCGCCGCAAGTTGCTCGAAAAATTGGTTCGTCCGCGCCTCAAGGCAGTTTAGACGCCCATTCTACAGGCAGTGTTGTAGCCGGCGGGGAAAAGTCAATCCGCTTGCTTCCTGAAGGTCAGGGAGATACACTGGAGTGCTAGTTGAAAGCTAGTTGCAACTGGAAAGACACCTCCTAATGGCGGCCTCCTGACCTATGCTTTCCGCACTATTGGTCGCGCTTCGTGAAGGTCTCGAAGCCGCGCTCGTTGTTGGCATTGTACTCGTTTATCTCAACCGCACGGGCCGCCGCACCCTCGCCCGCTATGCCTGGGCGGGCGTTGCTGCTGCGGCAGCCGGCAGCATTGTCGCCGCCATTCTGCTCCAGCGCTTGAGCGTCAGCGAAGACGGCTTCGAGGGCCTCATGATGCTCGTCGCCGCCGCCCTCGTAGTCACCATGGTCGTCTGGATGAACCGCGTCGCGCGCACGCTCCGCAAGGAAATCGAAAGCCGCATCGAAACCTACGCTCAAAAATCCACGCGCGCGGCCGGATGGGGCATCGGTATTTTCGTCTTTTTGATGGTTTTGCGCGAGGGCGCCGAGCTGGTGCTGATCCTTCGCGCCGTCGAGTTCTCCAGCGCGGGCGTCCAGGTTTGGATCGGCACCGGCCTCGGCATTGCCCTTGCCGTTGCCGTCGGCCTTTTCTTTTTCCAGGGGACGCTGCGCATTCCACTGCATCGGTTCTTTTCTGTCACAAGCATCATACTCATGGTTGTCGCCTTCCAGTTGGCCTTGACCGGCGTCCACGAACTCAGCGAGGCCGAATGGATCTGGTCCAGCCGCGCGGAAATGGCCACGGTTGGGCCCATCGTCCGCAACGAACTCTTCTTTTTCATCGTGATTCTCGGCGTCGCCGTCATTGCCGTCCTCCGCGAATGGTTCAGCGCAAAGCGTCTGGCTCCCGATCCCGCTTTGAACGCCGCCGAGCGTCGCATGCGCGAATGGGAATTTCGCCGCCAGCGGCTCTGGAGCTTCGCCGCAGCAATTCTTTGCGTGCTCGTCGTCTTATCTTTGACCGCCGAATCTGTTTACACGCGCGCCATGGACGCGCCCGCCAAAGCTGTCACGCTCGCCGCCCAGAACGGTCAGGTTCGCGTCCCGCTCTCCGAACTCACCGATTCCAGCCTGCACTTTTATACCGCCGGCGTGAACGGCACGACCATTCGCTTTCTCATCATCCACCGCCTGAACGGCGATTTCGCCACGGCTCTCGACGCCTGCCAAATCTGCGGCCGCCAGGGCTATCGTCAGCAGGGACAGAACGTTGTCTGCCGCAACTGCGGCGCGGTCATCTACATTCCCTCGATCGGTCAGGCCGGAGGCTGCAATCCCATTCCAGTCAAGTCGCGTGTCGAGGCGGGAGAAGTGATCGTGGACCTTTCGGCGCTGGCCGCAGCCAATTCCACGATTCACGCGCAATAGAATGCTGATCCGCCTCGTCAAGGAATCCTTCGTTCGCAACCCGCGCCGCAAACTGCTGGCCGCGGCTGCCCTCATGGTCGGCATGGCTGTCGCCACAGCGACGCTCACCATTGCGCTCGAAGTCGGCGATCGCCTCGCCCGCGAATTTCGCAGCCTCGGCGCGAATCTCGTCGTCACCCCGCAAGCAGATTCTCTTCCCGTCAACATCGGCGGCGTTGACTACCGTCCCGTCGACGAAGGCGCTTATCTCCACGAAGCGAGCCTCGGCAAGCTCAAATTGATCTTCTGGCGCCACAATATCCTGGGCTTCACTCCGTTCCTCGATGTGCCCGTTGATCTTTCCTTCGGGAACGGAGCCAAACCGCTTCCCGCCACTCTCATCGGCACCTGGTATCAGCACGGCGTTCCGGTCCCCGACGGCACCACGTTCACCACAGGCCTCAGCTCCACGCATCCTTTCTGGAGAATTCGCGGACGCTGGTTCGCGGATACCGCGAACGAATGCGTCATCGGCGCCCGTTTCGCCGCCGAACATCCCGGCACGGCCTCTATCGGCGGAACGATCCAGATTGCCTCAAACGCGGCCTCGAACTCGCCGCTTTCCCTCGCGATTACCGGCGTTGTTTCCACCGGCGATGCCGGCGATGACGCGGTTTTTGTTCCGCTCTCGATCGCCCAGCGTGAATCGGGCCACGCCGGAGAGTTCCGCCGCCTTTTCGTCAGCGCCCTCACCAAGCCCGCCGACGCACTCTCCGAACGCGATCCCGCCAGCATGACGCCCGCCGAGCACGACCGCTGGTTCTGCTCGCCCTACATCTCTTCGATCAGCTACCAAATTAAGCAGGTCCTCCCGGGCGCCGACGTGCGTGTCATTCGCCGTGTCGCCGAATCCGAAGGCCGCATCCTTACTCGCGTCAGCGCGCTTCTGTGGATCGTCACCCTCGCCGCCTTGATTGCCGCCGCGCTTGCCGTCGCCGCCACTTCCGCCACCACCGTTCTCGAACGCCGCGGCGAAGTCGGCATCATGAAAGCTATTGGCGCAACCAATGCGATCGTGATCAGCATTTTCCTTTCCGAGCAGCTCTTGCTGGCCTTCGTCGGAGGCCTCCTCGGCTATGCCCTCGGCACAGCGCTCGCCTGGTCTTTCGGCGCCAGTGTTTTCGGCAGCCCCGCCACTCCGCGGCTGGTTCTCCTGCCGGTCATCGTCGGAATCGCCGCCGCTGTCGCCATCTTTGGCAGTTTGATTCCGTTGCGGCGCGCCGCGCATTTCGATCCCGCGCCGATTCTGCGAGGCGAATGATGTTTCGCCGCTTGGTTTGGAAGCTCATTCGAGGCAATCGCGGACGTCTCACCGTCGCGCTTGTTGCGCTGATCAGCGGCGCCGCCGTCATTTCCGCGCTTCTGAACCTCGATCTCGATCTCGAACGCAAGTTGACCCGCGAATTCCGCTCGCTTGGCGCGAACGTCGTCCTGGCGTCGAAGCCCGGCGTCCAGACCGCCGGCGCGCGCACCGCGATTCGTTCGCTCTTGAGTGAATCTGCTGTCGAAAGCGGCCTGAAACAGGTGAACTCGCCCGATGTTTCTGCGGCCGCGCCCTACCTCTACATCGTCGCACGCGCAAACGATTCCTCTGTCGTCGTCGCCGGCACCTGGCTTGACGAAATACAAGCTCTCGCCCCCACCTGGAAAATCGAAGGCGCTCGTGTCGCCTCGCGCTCCGATCTCGCGCACTGCCTCGTCGGCCGCAACGTCGCCGCCACTTTCAATCTCCAGCCCGGCGGCACGCTCGTTCTCTCGTATCTGACGCGAACCGCCCGCGTCACCGTCGCGGGCATTATTGACGCGGGCGGCGATGAAGACGACCAGATCTTTCTCAATCTCCCTGCCGTCCAGGAATTGGCCGCGACGCCCGGCGGCATCGAACTCTGGCAGTTCAGCGTCACGGGCACTAACGCTGCCATCTCCGGCTTCGTTCAATCCCTTGCCTCGCAGTTCCCGGCCCTCGACGTCCGTCCTATTCGGCAGATCACTCAGTCCGAGGGCGATCTGCTCAACCGTATTCGCGGCCTCATCGTCGGCATGGCTGTGCTGATTCTTGTCCTCACCGCGCTCTGCGTCCTCGCCACCATGGCCGCGCTCGCCATGGAGCGCCGCGAAGACGTCGGGCTGATGAAGGCCATCGGTGGTTCGATCTCGCGCGTTATGGCGCTGTTTCTCGCCGAAGTCGGCGCGCTCGGAGCCATCGGCGGCCTGCTCGGTTGTATTGCTGGTATGGTTCTTTCCGATTGGATGGGCCATCGCGTCTTCGGCACAGCCATCTCGCCCCGCTGGGAAGTTTTCCCCTTTACGATCGCGGTGATGATTGGTGTCTCGCTCGCCGCCGCCCTGCCGCTCCGTTTGCTGGGCAACGTCAAGCCTGCTGTAATATTCAGAGGAGAATAGTGGCCGAACTCGTCCAGGTCGAAAATCTGCGTAAGGAATACGGCAGCGTCCGCGCGCTCGACGGCATCTCGTTCCGCGTCGAAGCGGGCGAATGGATCGCCATCATGGGCCCGTCCGGTTCCGGCAAGACTACCCTCATCAACATTCTTGGCGGCCTCGATACGCCGGCTTCCGGCTCTGCGCGCATTGACGGCACCGATATCGCTCGCCTCGACGAATCCGGCTTAACCCGCTTCCGCGCTGAAAAAGTGGGCTTCGTCTTCCAGCAATTTCATCTCGTCCCCTATCTCACTGCTCTTGAAAACGTGATGCTCGCGCAATATTTCCACAGCACCACCGACGAGTCCGAAGCCCGCGAAGCGCTTGCCCGCGTCGCCCTCGCCGGCCGCGCTCATCACCTCCCCGCCCAGCTTTCCGGCGGCGAACAGCAGCGTGTCGCCGTAGCCCGCGCGCTCATCAATCATCCCAAGCTGATTCTCGCCGACGAGCCTACCGGCAATCTCGACGCCGCGAACGAAGAAACCGTCATCCGCCTCTTCCAGGAGCTTCATGCTCAGGGCCATACGATCCTCATGGTTACGCACGACCCTTCCATCGGCCGCCTCGCCGACCGCCAGATCGAGCTAGCCCACGGAAAACTCGTCAACATCATAGATTATTCGGCGGAAGAGGAAGCGCGCTTCGACCATCTCCTCGAGGAAATCTGGCTCTGCGACGAGAAGGGCCTCACGCCCGACTTCGTCTGTGTTCCGCCCAAGACCGCCGAAGACTCCGCAAATCTCGTCTCGCGCCTCTGCGCGCTCGGTTTGCTTGAAACGCGCCCAACCGGCGTCTCGCTCACACCGCGCGGCGAAAATCGCGCGCGCGATATCGTCCGCCGCCGTCGTCTCGCCGAGCGCCTCCTCACCGATACCTTCGCCATCGAGGAAGCTGCCGCCAACAACGATGCCTGCAAGTTCGAGCACATCATCAGCCCCGAACTCGATCAGCGCATCTGCACCTTCCTCGGTCATCCCAAGACCTGCCCCCACGGCAATCCCATTCCCCCCGGCCCCTGCTG
>DATEKA010000151.1:0-26628 GCA_035277685.1 Candidatus Acidiferrales bacterium | reverse complement strand
TGGAGCTACGCGGACCTGTTCCGCGCGGCCGCGCAATTCGCGCGTGAACTGGAAGCGCGGTCGGTTGGGAAGGGCGATCGCGTTCTGTTGTGGGGCGAGAATTCCGGCGAATGGGTAGCCGCGTTCGTTGGGTGCATGTTTCGAGGAGCGATCGCCGTTCCGATGGACGCGATAGCAGAGAAAAGCTTCGCGGCGCGTGTTGTGCAGCAAGCGAAAGTGAAGTGCGCAGCCGTCGGGCGAAACATGCCGGCGCTCGATATGCCGGTGCGGACGGTTGCCTTAGACGAGCTTGGGGCGGCGGAAGGCGAGAGCGGCGCAGGTGATTTCGCTCCGGTTGCGGCGCAGCGCGGCGATCCGGTGGAGATTGTTTTCACCTCGGGAACAACAGCGGAGCCGCGCGGAGTGGTGCTCACGCACGGCAATTTGCTTGCGAACCTGGAGCCGCTCGAAAAGGAAATCGAGGGCTACCGGCGCTACGAACGATTCTTCCATCCGCTGCGGTTCCTGGATTTGCTGCCGCTGAGCCACGTGTTCGGGCAATTGCTCGGGATTTTTCTGCCGCAGATTCTCGGGGCAACGTCAGTTTTCATTGACACACTGAATCCGGCGGATGTGGCGCTCACAATTCGCAAAGAGAAGGTTTCCGTGCTGGCGACCGTCCCGCGGCTGATCGAATCTCTCCGCGACCAGGTAGAGCGTGAGATCAGCGCGCGCGGAGAAATAGAGAGGTTCCGCCGCAGGTTCCGCGAAGCAGAAGGAAAGCACTTCCTGAGGCGCTGGTGGCGTTTCCGGAAAGTCCGGCGGCGGTTCGGCAGGCGCTTCTGGGCCATCATTTCTGGAGGAGCGGCGCTGCCCGCTGCCGCGGAGGAATTCTGGACGCGGCTTGGCTATGCAGTGATCCAGGGCTACGGCCTAACGGAAACCACTTCGCTTGTCAGCGTGAATCATCCGTTCCAGCTCACGCACGGGTCGATCGGGAAATCGCTTCCCGGGCTTGAAGTGAAACTGTCCGAAGAGGGGGAGATCCTGGTGCGCGGCGAAAACGTCGCATCGGGGTATTGGAAGGACGCGGAAGTGGAAACAGTGCTGGATGCTGGGGGCTGGTTTCACACTGGCGACCTGGGCGAGCGCGGCGCGGACGGCACACTGTACTTCAAGGGCCGGCGCAAAAATGTGGTCGTGACGGCGGAGGGGCTCAACGTCTATCCGGAGGACCTCGAGGCGGAATTGCGGAAAGAACCGGCGGTGCGGGACTGCGTTGTAGTTGGGTTGGGGCGGGACGGCAACGCGATTCCTTGCGCCGTGCTTCTCCTTCGAGACGGCGGAGCCGATCCGGCCGCGGTGGTTGATCGCGCGAACGAGAGATTGGCGCCGTTTCAGCAGATGCGGCAGTGGTACGTCTGGCCCGATGCGGACTTTCCACGCACGCCGACGCAGAAACCGGTGCTCAAGCAGATTGCCGCGCGAGCGGAACGCGAACTCGGCGGCGGACCTGTGCCGGGCGGCGGCGCTCAAGCAAGTCCCGTGGAGCAGATTCTCGGCAGGATTCCCGGCGGGAATTCGCCGGGAGCAAAAACGACCGGGAAACTGCAACTCAGCTCGATCGAACGGGTGGAACTTCTTGGCGCACTCGAAGATCGCTACCAGATGGACCTGAGCGAAACGGATTTCACGAAGGCTGACACGCTGCCGGCGCTCGAAAAGCTCGTGGAGCAACCGCCGGCGGGTGCGCGCGTTTTTCATTATCCGCGTTGGGCACAGACGCGGCCGGTGCGCTGGGTTCGCGCGGCGGCTTTCTATTTGTTGCAGCGCCCGGCCATGACGATCCTGGGATGGCCGCGCGTGACGGGGCGCGCGAATCTTCGAGATGTCCGCGGGCCGGTGCTCGTTATATCGAACCACATCGCTTATTTCGATCCGGCATACATTCTGGCCGGGCTGCCCGCACGTTTGCGGCATCGACTTGCGGTGGCGATGGATGGCGAGCTGCTGGAAACGATGCACGCTCCGCCGGAGGGAACGCCGTTTCTCGAACGCATTCTGTTGCGGACGCAATACATTCTGGCGGTTTCGCTGTTCAATGTGTTCCCGCTGCCGAGGCATTCGGGATTCCGAAAAAGTTTTGCGTTCATTGGCGAGCTGGTGGATCGCGGCTGGAGCGTGCTGGTGTTTCCGGAGGGCGCTCGCACGCAGAATGGGACGATGAATCCTTTTCAAGGAGGAATCGGACTGCTCGCGACACGGCTGCGCGTTCCGATCCTTCCCATGCGGCTCGACGGAATATTCGAGCGCAAAGCGCGAGGCAAGCACTGGGCGCCCCCCGGCGCAATACGCGTGACGATCGGCAGACCCCTGTCGTTCGAGGAAAGCGAGGAGCCCGAAAAGATCACGCGGGATCTGGAGCAGCGCGTCACACGGCTGAGGAATGCGAAGCCGGAAGAAGGCTGAAGCCGCAGAGTTCACAGAGTCGATTTTGAGACAGCTTATGTTAACTGCTTGGTTGGGATGCGAAGGCGCGCCTCGGCGCCGCGCTGAGACGGGCGATTTTCGAGGACGAGCGAGCCGCCGTGCGCCTCGGCGATCTGGCGGCTCAGCACCAGGCCGATTCCCGAGCCGCTGGGCTTGGTGGTGAAGAAGGGCACGAAGAGGTTCGCGGAATTCGGAATTCCGGGGCCGTCGTCTTCCACCCAGACTTCGATGTAGCCGTTGGTGTGCTCCCAACCGACCCGCACGCCGCCTCCGGTTTCGAGAGAAGCGTCCACTGCATTATGCAGGAGGTTGATGAGCACCTGCTCGAGCTGATCGGGATCCGCTTCGATCTGCACATCCGGCCCAGCCTGGAGCTGGATGCCAAGCCGGCGTTCGAGTCCGACGACGCGTCGCACGCAGGCGCCAACCTCGACGATTCGAAAAGCAGGCGGGGGAAGTTTGGCGAGCCTGGCATAGGCGCTCATGAAGCGCGCGAGGCCGTCGGTGCGTGCAGCAATCACGTTCAGGCCGGCGCGCATGTCGTCCTGCCAATCCTCGGGGCGGTCTCTGCGGCCGAGCATTCCGCCGAGGCTTTCGGCGACCGACTTGATTGGCGCGAGCGAATTGTTGAGCTCATGGCCGATCACGCGAATCAGGCGCTGCCAGGCCTGGCGCTCTTCATCGCGCAGTGCGCGACTGAGGTCGCTGATGAGCAGCACCTGGTTGGGCAAGCCGCCTTCGCGGAAACTGCCGCGGTGAATTTCCCAGCGTCCGGTTTTGCCGGGGAACGCCGCCTGAACGATGCGCGGCGTTTCGCCGGCCATACACTCCGAGATGCCTAAATCCGCCGGCGTCTGACCGACGAGCGCCTCCGCGGGCCGGTTCAGAATGCGTTCGCCGGCGCGGTTGACGATGCGCAGGCGCCCCAGCCCGTCGAACGTAAAGACCGCAACGTCGATTTCCTCCATCACTTTTCGCAGGAGCGCGGTGGCTTCCAGAGCGCCCAGGCGCTGCTGGCGGAGGGTTTCGCCAAGCGCGTTCACTTCGCGAAGGACCTCGCCCAGAACATCACCGCGATTTGCGCCCCGCGCACGGATCGAGAAGTCGCCTTCGCGAAGGGCGGCGAGCAGGTTGGAGACCGTGCGCAGCGGAAAGACGACGCGATTCTGCGCGCTAAAGGCGAAACTCAGCCAGGCAAGCGCCATGAGGACCGTCAAGGTCCATTCGACTTTCGAGGAATAGCCCCCGGTCCACAGGAGAATGATGGCAACGATTGTGCTGCCCAGCCCCGCGGCGAGGGCCAGGAGCAGAATCCGCCGTTCATACGACAGAGGGCTCAAAGATTGTATTTTTGCAGGCGGCGGTAGAGCGCGCTGCGGCTCAAGCCCAGCGCTTTGCTGGCATGGCTTACGTTGCCGCCGTAACGGGCCAGCGCTTTCTGGATCAGCACGCGTTCAACTTCTTCGATGCTCATTTCTTCGAGGCGCAGCGTGCCTTCGCGGACGGGACGCAAACCGAGATCGCTTGCCCGAATCTGAGGCCCCTGGGCAAGCAGCACGGCCCGTTCGATGGAGTGGTCCAGCTCGCGAATGTTGCCCGGCCAGGGATGGTCGAGCAAGAGCTGCAAAGCGACAGGCTCGAAGGTCTCGACCTGCTTGCGATAGCGCTGGGCCGATTGGCGTAGGAAGTGGTGCGCGAGCACAGGAATATCCTCGCGGCGTTCTCGTAGCGGCGGCAGATGAATCTCGATGGTGTTCAAGCGAAAAAGGAGGTCTTCGCGGAAGCGGCCGGCGGCGGCCTCGGCCTGGACGTCGGCGTTTGTCGCCGAGAGAATCCGGACGTCCACGCGACGCGTGGTGGAGGATCCCACGCGCTCGAACTCGCCGGTTTCGAGGGCGCGAAGCAGCTTGGCCTGGAGATTCAGAGGGACGTTCGCGATTTCGTCGAGGAAGAGCGTGCCGCCGTCCGCAAGTTCGAAGCGGCCGACGCGATCGGATTTGGCGTCGGTAAATGCCCCTTTGATGTGACCGAAGAGTTCGCTTTCGAAGACGCCCTCGGGCAGGCCGCCCGCGTTGACCGTCACCAGGGGCCGGCCGGAGCGAGGAGACAATGCGTACAGAGTGCGGGCCACGATTTCTTTTCCGGTGCCGTGCTCGCCGGTGATGAGGACGTTTGCGTCGGAGGGGCCCACGTGCGCGATCAGATCCATGACGGGGCGCATTGCAGCGGATTCGGCGATGAACGTCGGGCGACCATCGGCGCGCAACAGGCGATTTTCCGCTTCCAGGCGCTGGCTTTTCCTCAAAGCCTGCGAAAGCTCGATCTGTGTTTTCAGGATGGCGAGGAGGCGCGCGTTTTCCCACGGCTTCTGAATGAAATCCTTGGCGCCGCGGCGCATCGCCTCAACCGCCAGTTCGAGGCTGCCCCAGGCCGTCATGACGATGATGGGCAGTGTGCTCTCGCGCGAGCGGATATTGTAGAGCAGATCGAGCCCCTCCTGGCCGGATGTGGTGTCGCGAGCGTAGTTGAGGTCCATCAGCAGGGCGTCGAATTCGCGCGCATCAAGGGCGGAAAGGACGGCGGTCGGGGACGAAACGATTTCCGTCTCGAAACCTTCGCCCTTCAGGAGCAAACGCAGCGCTTCGCGAATGTCCGGCTGGTCGTCGGCGACCAGAACTCTGGTTCGAGATGCCTGTGGGGGAATCATTGTCTACTGGGAACTTTCGTGGATTGGAGTTTCATTCGCCCTTATTGCTTTCCTTCCGCCCCCGAATTCTTTCCCTTCGGCATCACTCGTACCTCAGTGCGGTCAGCGGATCGACGGTTGTCGCGCGGCGAGCAGGCAAATAGCACGCGAGAACGGCCACAGCGGCGATCAGCAGAGGGACGCCGATGAATGTGATCGGGTCGATCGCGCGAATCCCGTACAGCTCGGCGCCGTAGAAGTGCCCGTGGAGATAGCGCGCCGCCATCACGGCAGCAACCAGGCCGATCAGCATGCCGATTCCAGTCAACATCATTCCTTCACGAACGATCATCCTGAGAACGTCGCGCGGCTCGGCGCCAAGAGCCATGCGGATGCCGATCTCATGCGTTCGCTGCGAGACGCCATACGCCATTACGCCATAAATTCCAACGGCAGCGAGGGCTACGGCGACCGCGGCGAAGATCGCGAGCAGGACCATGTTCAGCCGGCGGTCGGCAAGAGCGTCTGCGAGCATTTCGTTCATCATGTGGACGCTCGCGACCGGCTGGTTCGAATCGAGGGAACTCACGATCCGCCGAACCGCCGCAACGATCGGCTGCGAGTTCCCGTTCTCGCGGATGACGATGCTCATCAGCCACGAAGGATCCTGTTCGAGAGGAAGGTAGATCGTGGGAATGGCGTCAACCCCCCAGTCCCATTCCTGAATGTTGTCCGCGACGCCGACGATGGTGATCCAGCCGTCGCGCTGCAGGGCCTGCCACGGCGCACGCTGAGAAACGACGTGAAGGCGAATCTGTTTTCCGACAGGATCCTCATTGGGCCAGTATCGTTCAGCAAGAGCCTTGTCGATCAGAGCAACGCCGGAGCTGTTGGGCGCGTCAGACGCGGCAAAGTCGCGACCGGAAAGGACGCGAATGCCCATCGTCCGCAGATACTGCCAGTCGACTACGCGATACCGCGACGTGAACTGGTCTCCGGAAACCCTTGGAGGGCGGCCGGCGATATCGAAATCCACATAATCGGACCAGCCGGTGAACATCAGGAAATCAACGCCGCTGGCGGCTTGCACTCCGGGGAGTGCACGGACACGATCGAGAGTCTGCTGAAAAAAGTTAGTGACTTGGCCGGACTGGGGATAATGGTCTCCGGGAAGCCAAACCTGCATGGTCAACAGGTTCGTAGGATTGAATCCGAGATTCTGCGACATCAGGCGAATAAAACTCCGGATCAGCAGGCTGGCGCCGACGAGCAACAGCAGCGAAAGAGCGACCTCGGAAACCACCAGAGATGAGCGCAGGAGGTGGCTTCGACGGCCGGAGGTCGAACCGCGGCTGCCTTCCTTGAGAGACTCGCCGAGCGAGGAATGCGAGATTTGGATCGCGGGAGCCAGGCCGAAGATGATGCCGGTCACCAACGACAGTCCCATGGTGAACGCCAGCACCGGACCGTTGAGCCCCATTCCTTCGGAGAATGGGATCTGATGCGCGCCTCCCGGAAGCGCTGCGTGTATGAAACGGATGCCGCCGAAGGCAACGATCACACCCAGCACGCCTCCAATCGCCGCAAGCAGAACGCTTTCGGTCAGCAGTTGACGCAGAATACGATGGTTCCGGGCGCCGAGAGCGAAGCGGAGAGCGATTTCGCGCTCTCGCGACGCGGCGCGGGCAAGCATCAGGTTCGCCACGTTAGCGCAAGCAATTAGCAGAACGAAGGCCACAGCCCAGAGGAAGATCAAAAGCGCGGGCCGCACGCCGTGCGTCAGAGACATGTGCAGCGTCTCGATCATGGTGCCCTCTTTTTGATCCATTTCCGGGTACTGCTTCTTGAGGGCGCTGACCACAGTTACGATGTCGGCTTGTGCTTGCTGGACCGTGACGCCCGGCTTCATCCTGCCAAAAACCACGAGGTCGTAATGCCGGCGATCGAGCTGGGCCCGGTTGAACGCCAAAGGCACCCAAAGATCGAGCGGGACGTCGGTCCCGAACAGGGAGAAGCCGCGCGGCAGCACGCCAACGATCCGGTAGGGTTCGTAATCAAGAACCATGGATTTTCCCACAATAGACGGATCGCCCCCAAACCGCCGCTGCCAGAGCCCGTAGCTGATAATGACCACCTTTTCGTGGCCCAGTCGTTCCTCTGCCGGCAGAAATGCGCGCCCCAGAGCAACCTTCGCGCCCAGCAAATGAAAGAAATTCGTCGTGACATACGAACACCACAACTGGCGCGCCTCGCCGCCTCCTGTGAGGGTCACAAACGCGGGACGCCACGCTGCCATCTCCTCGAAAACGCGATTCATATCCCGCCAGTCGAGAAATTCGGCTAGCGATGCGGTGCCCCGCTCGACTTTCCGGTTTACGTCGGTGTTCCAGACCATGACGATCCGGTCGGGATGAGGGTACGGCAGCGGATGCAGCAGGAACGCCTCGACGGCGCTGAAAATCGCGGCATTTGCTCCGATCCCAATCGCCAGGGTTAAGGCCGCGACCACTGCGAACAGGCGATTTCGTTGCAGAATACGCCAGCCGTACCGCACGTCCTGCCAAAGTGTGACCATCGCCGCTCCCAAGAGGATTGAATAAAAGGGAGCATATTCTTCCCGTTTGATTACTTGTTGTCCACTCTATTTTGGCCGCAACGGAAACGAATCGCAGCGTTTCCTGGCGCCCGGTTGACCTCCACCGCATATCAATCACGGTGCGCTCCCACACCTTGATTCCACAGTACTTGCGCGCACCTTCCCGCATCGCTCTCTCAAACTCCCTTGCCTGGAGCCCCTTCAGGCTGCCCCGGCCTGCGTCTGCCCGTCCACGATCCAGCCGTCGGCGAGTTGAATAATCCGGTTGCCGTATGCCGCCCAAGCCTCGTTGTGTGTCACTTGTATGATCGTCGTGCCGTCATCGTTCAGCTTCTTAAGCAAATCCATAATCATTTTTCCCTGGCTGGAATGAAGGCTGCCGGTCGGCTCGTCGGCCAGAATCAACTTTGGCTTCCCAATCACCGCGCGCGCCACTGCCACCAACTGCTGCTGGCCGCCCGAAAGCTGGTTGGGGAAAAGGTCCTTTTTACCGACGATCTGGAAACGATCCAGGACGTCCGCGACCATTCCCTGGCGCTCAGCCTTTTTTATGTCGCGATAGGAAAGAGGCAGGTCGAGATTTTCTGCGACGGTCAGATTGTCGAGCAAGTGGTACTGCTGAAAGACGAAGCCCACATATTTCTTGTGCAGCTCGACGCGGCGGCGATTGTCCAGTTTGTGCACGGCGTTCTCGTAGAGGTAATACTCGCCCTTCCAGGCGCCGTCGAGCATTCCGACGATGCCCATCAGCGTTGACTTGCCTGCGCCCGACGGCCCCATGATGGTAATGAACTCGCCTTCGCGAATATCGGCTTTGATGCGGCGCAGCACCCACGTCTTCCCCGCGCCCGATTCGTAGAATTTTTCGACGTCAATCAGTTTGATCAATGTTCTCTCCCGGTCTTACGGCTGTTGCCCTGAATCAGCCTTTCGCGCCCGCGCGGCGAGAAGTTCCAGCAAGGCAACCCGCAATTGTATCTCTTACGCCGGGCATCATTCACTCGCGGCCTCACTCATATCGCAGCGCAACGAGCGGATCGACGCGCGTGGCGCGCCTCGACGGTACGTAGCAAGCCGCGCAAGCCACAACCACCAGAACGCCGCCCACCGCGAGGAGCGTTAGCGGATCGCTTGCTTTTACGCCGTACAACATGGTCCCGAGGAACCGCATGATGCCGAGGGCCGCGCCAATCCCGATAAACCCTCCGATTAGCGTCAACGCAATTCCCCGACCCATGACCAGCTTCAACACGCCTTGCGGCTGCGCGCCGAGCGCCATGCGAACCCCGATTTCTCGCGTTCGCCGCGACACCTCATACGAAAGCAGCCCGTACAGCCCGATGCACGACAGCGTCAGCGCGAGCAAACCAAAAAAGCCGGCCAGTCGAGCAACCAGCCGCTCCTGAAACAGGAGCCTGTCAATTTGCTGCGATTCGGTGGCGACGTCGAAGAGGGGCAGGTCTGGATTGACCCCCGCGACCACTTCGCGGACGGATGGCAGCATTGCCTTGGGATCGGCTGCCGTCCGCAATTCAAACGTGGCGCCCATTCGCGCCTGCGGCTCGTACACAGTCGCCTTGATGTCCTCACGCAGGCTGCTGTATTTGGCGTCGCGCACCACGCCGACGATTTCATATCCCGGCGGCATATCCGTCCCGAACAGTTTTCCGAGCGGTCTTTCCTGCCCGAGAAATTTCTTGACGAACGCCTCATTTACGATCACGGGATTGGGCGAAGCCGTAGCCTCCGGGCCGCCGTTTGCGGCAGCGAGCGCGAAGTCGGACGCGGTGAAATCGCGTCCCGCGAGAAACGGGATGCCCATCGTCTTGAAAAAATCCGGTCCCACGCCGAGGGTGTCCGCCTCGGACTCCTGATCCTGCGGCGTGTTGGGCCAGTGAAAGCCCATGATGCCGAGCCGGTTGCTCAGGAGGGGAACCATCGAGTAGCTCGCCGATATCACGCCTGGTGTGGCGGCGAAGCGGCCCTGCAGATCGCGGTAGAGGCTGTCCACCTGTGTGGGTTTGTAGCCGAGCAAGGTGGGATTGATGCTGAAATTCAGGAGATTTCGCGTATTGAAACCGATGTCAACGTGCCGCAAATTTTCCAGCGTGCGCGCCAGCAACCCGGCGCCAACCAGCACTACGAACGCCAGCGCCACCTGTGCCACCACGAGTGCGTTACCTGCGCTGAGCCATTTCGCTTCGGCGGGTCCCGAAGCGGCTGAACAGGCCTCTCCCTCTTTCAGCGCCGGCGTCAGGTCGACGCGTGTGCCGCGGAAAGCCGGGGCCATGCCGAATAGAATCCCGGTCAGGACGGAGATTCCAGCGGCGAACGCGAGAACGCGCACGTCAACGCCGGCCGCGAATCCCAGGGATCGCGGCTGGTTGCTGGAAACGAATGAGACGATTGCCGCGGCGGCCCAAAAGGCGAATAGAACTCCGAATGCTCCTCCGATAAGCGAAAGCAGAACGCTTTCCGTCAATAGCTGACGAATGATTCGCGCGCGTGCTGCCCCGAGCGCCAGCCGCACGGCGATTTCCTTGCGCCGCGCCGCTCCCCGCGCCAACATCAAACCTGCGACGTTCGCGCACGCGATCAGCAGGATGATTCCGACGGCCAGCATCAACACGTACAGCGAATCCTGATACTGGCCGCGCGCGCCTACCAATCCCGTTTGCGCGGGAACGAGTTGTATTTCGGGATTGTCCGGGGCGGATAGCGTACCTGAATCCTCCTCCCCGGCGATCCGCGGCCCGCTGGCTCGCGCCGTTGCTCCGGCGAGTACATTCGAGCGCTTATTCTCGCCCGCGCGCTGTGGCAAACTTTGAACGATTATGGGCCGATTACCGTCAGCGCGCGGGGCTGCCCCGCTCGATGGAGCTTGGCCAGTGATCTGTCGAGGCGCTTGAGCCGTTTGCTGCGGCTGCTCGGCCGTTCGGCGTTCACGCGGCCTCATGGGCGCGGCCGGACCGGGCCCTCCGGCAGGCGGAGGTGCGCCGCCGTAAAACATCTCGCGCCGGACCGTGTGTCCTCCGGCTTGGGGGCCGCCGTCTCGGGCTAACCCCGGCCCGTCACCATGAAACAGCGGAACTGGTCCGTGAAGCATTTCGTTGCGGAAGAGGGTGCTAACTACGGCCTCCGATTGCGTCCTGCGGGCCTCGGGCTTGAGCCGGCCCACAATCGTCAGCCACCAAAAACCAACATCGCCTTCGCGATCGCCCCAGCGCAACGGCTCGGTGATTCGTTTGGCATCAGAGAGAGGCAGCCAAACGTCGTAATCGCTTCCGGGCGTCAGACCCGTGAACCGCTGTTCGGCGACTCCGACGATAGTGAACGGCACATTGTTCAACTGAATCGTGCGGCCAACGACCGACGTTGATCCGCCGAACGCGCTTTGCCAGTAGCCGTAGTTCAGGACCGCGACCGGGGCCGCAGAAACTTTGTCATCGGAGGCATCAATCAACCGGCCGGTTGCCGCCTTCAGGCCCATGGTCCGGAAAAAATCGCCCGAAACCAGTTGACCGCTGATTACGCTGGGCGCTCCGTTCCCGCTCAAATCCAACTGGCCGGCGTCCGCGAACGCCCCCACCCCCGCAAACGCGTTCGTCCGTTGGACGGCCCGAAATATGGGTTCGGAAAACGAGCACCCGTTCCGATCTTCCGCGTGAGGCAGCGACATGCTCGTCGGGCAATCGCCCGAAGTCATATAACCGTGGATGTTGGGCATGTTTCGCGCGCGCCACTTCAGAAGCATGAGCTG
This sequence comes from Candidatus Acidiferrales bacterium, assembly GCA_035277685.1. GTDB lineage: Bacteria > Acidobacteriota > Terriglobia > Acidiferrales > UBA7541 > Palsa-295. Next base: position 15,117 of record DATEKA010000151.1, on the reverse strand, counting down.
CGCCGGGTTCTCGACCGGAAGCGCCCGCAGCAGCACAGCGTCAATCAAACTGAATATCGCCGTGTTCGCGCCAATTCCAAACGCCAGCGTCAGAACCGCGACCGCCGTAAAGCCAGGACTCTTCACCAGCACCCGAAACGCGTATCGCAAATCCATCCACAACGAGTTCATTGCTCCCCCTGGCCCCTAAATCTCCCAGCCACCACGCTTACTCGACGCCGAGAACAATCAATGTTGCGTCGTCGCTCCAGTGACCTTCGCAATGTTCGTCGGCCGCCTTGAGAATTCGCTGCTGCAATTCCTCGGCGCTTTCGTGACGGTGCTCCGCCACCAAAGAGAGCAGGCGCGCCTCGCCGAATTCATCCCCCGTTTCCTCCGAACCAGCTTCTGCGCCGGAGTGCTCCCCCGGGCTTGCCTCGGTGATTCCATCCGTGAAGAACACCACGCGGTCACCCGCGGTCAGCTCTGCGATTCCCATCAGATACCTGGGCGATTCGAAGGTTCCCAGAATGGCTCCTCCCTGATCCAAACGCTGCCATGATCCGTCGCGGCGAACGAGAATCGGCGCATTGTGGCCCGCGTTCGTGTAGCACAACCTGCGCCCTGGGCCGTCGAGGTGGGCATAGCACAGAGTTATGAACCGGTCGTTCGCAATGTTCCGATGAACCAGCGAGTTCAGTTGTTCACAGAGATGCTCGGGAGGCGTCGTCGCTGTTGAAAGCCCGCGCACCGCCGCCTGGAGGTTTGCCATGAGCAAGGCGGCTGCCAGCCCTTTTCCAGAGACGTCGGCGATGCAGATTCCAAGGGAATCTCTGGCAAAATCCAGAATGTCGTAATAATCGCCGCCGACGGTTCGCGCCGGCTGCCAGGCGGCAGAAATCCTATATCCGGAAACCTGCGGAATCTCCCGCGGCAGCAAATCCTTTTGGATGCGTAGCGCTTCTTCGATCTCACGATCGTGCCGCGCTGCTTGAAGAGCGATCTCGTCGCGCTTCCGTTGGCGCTCTCTTTCTTCGTGGCGCGATTCGCGGCGCGCGCGCCCCATTTCGATCTGTTTCGTGAGGATTTCCAACAGCCGCGCATTGGTCCACGGCTTCTCAACAAAATCGCCTACTCCATGCTGCATCGCTTCAACGGCCAATCCCACACTGGCCCAGCCCGTCATCACGACGATCGGAGGCGTGCCGTCCATACCCTCCAGTCTGGCGAGCAGGTCAATGCCCTCCCGTCCGGACGTTGTATCGCGCGCGTAGTTCAAATCCATAAGAATCAGATCGAACTCGCCTCGCGTCATCGCTTCGAGCAGCGCCCCAGGAGATGACACCGCCTCCGTTGCGTAGCCCTGCCCCTTGAGCAGCAGGCGAAGCGCTTCGAGAACGTCGGGCTGATCGTCGGCGATAAGGATGCGCGGCTGAGCAATCACGAGATCACCTGTGAGCGGGACCGCCATAGTTGCCATTTTGGGAGCTCCGGTGGGTTGTTGGTTTCTTCGTTCTGGCGATCAGAAACCTATCCGGGGCCGCCCTGACATGGGCAGTTGGATTTCCATGAGGTAGGATTGTAAGTGGCTTATCTCCAGATGAATAGGGTCACCCGACGATAACACGTCCGCGGTTGTTGCCCAGTTGCGGGAATGGTTCGTCCCATATTCGGACACCTCCAGTTTTGCAAAAAGCCGTGACTTAGCCAGCGAGTTCGTTGTACTGTCTCGCGCGAGCGTCAGGGGTGCAAGGCGCTTGCCGGACTGAGTCTCAGAACTGCCGACCTTCCGGACCGAGTCTCAGAATCGCCAGACCTTCAATTCGTACCTGGTTCGGGGTGTGAAATGATTAAGGAAAAACGGATTCATCTGCTTGCTGTGTGCTTTGCCTCAGTCGCCTTGTGTGCCGCAGGGTTTGCCGGCCTGGCCCGGCTGACCTTTGGGCAAGAGCAGAGCGGGCTAGCGAAGTCGGCGGGATTGTCTCGGGCGGGCGAGCCGCGTTTCTTCGCGATCAAGGGCGCGCGGATCGTGACGGCGTCCGGTCCGGCAATCGAAAAAGGGACCGTGGTCGTGGCGAACGGAATCATCACGGCGGTCGGCACGGATGCGTCCGTTCCTCCGGAAGCTGCAGTAATCGACGGAACGGGTCTCACGGTTTATCCGGGCCTGATTGATGCGGGAACGACCGTTGGGCTGCCGGGACCGGAAAAGCCCGAAGGCGCGGGTGAAAGGGGGCACGGTCCGCGCGGGCCCGCTCCAGCGAAGATCTCGACGGGGCCACAGGACCGGCCGCTGACCACACCGTGGCGCGTCGCAGCGGACGAACTGAATCCGGACGACCCGCGAGTAGCCAACTGGCGCAATGCCGGATTCACGACCGGGCTGGTCCAGCCGGACGGGGGAATCTTTCCAGGGCAAGGCTCCGTGGTGGATTTTGGCGCAGGGCCGGCCGGCAAGATGGTCGTGAAGCCCCTGGCTACTTTGCCCGTCGCGTTTCAGACCACAGGCAGCTTCGCCAGTTTTCCCAGTTCGCTGATGGGCGCCATCGCATACGTGCGGCAGGTGTTCATAGACACGCGCTGGTATGCAGAGGCGCAGCCCGTTTACGCGGCGCACCCGCAAGACCGCGAGCATCCGCCTTACGATCGCACGGAAGTGACGGTGGGCGAGGCCCTCCAAGCCGGCGAGCCTGTTCTGCTGCCTGCGAACAACCGGCTTGCCGTGTATCGCGCGATTCGCCTGGCTAACGAATGGCAAATCCACGCGGCGATGTACGGAGCGCAGAACGGATACGAAATGGCCGGCGAAATCGCCGCGAGCAAGATGCCCGTTTTCGTGAATGTGAACTGGCCGCATCTGGAGAAGGACGCCGACGAAACGCAGGTGACCCTGCGCGAACTGCGGCTCTGGGACCGCGCGCCTTCAACGCCGGCGGCCCTCTCCAAGGCCGGCGTGATGTACGCGTTCTATTCGGGCGGGCTCAAGAACCCGAAAGAAATTTTGAAAGACGTAAAGAAAGCGATCGACGCGGGATTGTCGCCCGGCGACGCGCTGAAGGCCATGACCGTCAATCCGGCGCAGATTCTTGGAGTGGCGGATCGCATGGGCTCAATCGAGAAAGGAAAAATCGCGAACCTGGTCGTTGCCGATGGCGATATTTTCGACGAGAAAACAAAAATCAAGGACGTTTTCGTGGACGGCATGCGCTATCAGGTTCACGCAGACGCTTCGCCCGGCCCTGCCGGTGATTCTCATCAGCAGCCGATGGAAGAGGGCCACGAGGAGGTGCGGCAATGAGATTGGTCATGGCGAACTTCATGAGGATGCGGGCCGCCCGGTTCTTCACGGCTGTGACGCTGGCAATGCTGGTCAGCCCCCTCACGGCCGTTGCCCAAAATGACGCGCAGGACACTTCGGGCGCCATGCTGATCAAGAACGCAATGGTGATCACGATAACGCATGGCCGCATTGAACACGGCTCGATTCTGATTCGCGATGGCAAGGTCGCCGAGGTCGGAACGACCGTTGACGCGCCGGCGGACGCCAAGGTGATTGACGCTTCGGGAATGTACGTGATGCCGGGAATCATCGATTGCCACACGCACATCGCCATTGACGGCGACGTCAACGAAGGAAGCATCTCGGTCTCTTCGATGGCGAATATCAAAGACGTGCTCGATCCCTACGACGTGAACATCTATCACGAGTTGGCCGGCGGCGTGGTGATCGGCAACGTCCTGCACGGCAGCGCCAATCCCATTGGCGGGCAGACGATCGTGATCAAGATGAAGTACGGCGCGCGGCCCGGCGATTTGCCGTTCCCCGGGGCGCTGCCCGGAATCAAGTTCGCGCTCGGCGAAAACGTTAAGCACTCGAACTTCGGCGGCCCGATTCCGCGCTATCCCGAAACGCGCATGGGCGTCGAGGAAACGATTCGCGACGCCTTCACGCGCGCGAGGGAATATCAGCAGGAATGGGCGGAGTACAACCGCCGCAAGGCGGCGGGCGAACAGAATCTGATTCCGCCGCGACGCAACGTGCAACTTGAACCGCTGGTCGAAGTGCTCGAAGGCAAGCGGTACATCCACTGCCATTCGTATGTTTCGGACGAGATTCTGATGCTGATGCGCGTAGCCAAGGAATTCGGCTTCAAAGTAAGGACGTTCCAGCATGTTCTGGAGGGATACAAAGTCGCGGACGAAATGGCCGCCAATGACATCGGCGGCTCGACGTTCTCCGATTGGTGGGCCTACAAGATGGAAGCGTACGACGCGATCCCGTACAACATGGCGCTGATGGAAAAGCGCGGCGTGATCGTTTCCGTGAACTCCGATGATCCTGAGGAAGCGCGGCACCTGAATCAGGAAGCCGCGAAGAGCATGCGGTACGGCAACCTGACGGAAAACCAGGCGCTGCGCCTCGTCACCCTGAATCCGGCGATCCAGCTTGGGATTGACAATCACGCAGGGTCCATCGAGCCGGGCAAAGATGCCGACCTCGTGATCTACAATCGTGACCCGCTCAGCGTTTACGCCGTCGTGCAGAAGACCATCATCGACGGCCACGTTTATTTCGATCGCGAAGCGGATATCTCGCGCCGCGCTGGGCTTGCCAAAGAAAAACAGGAGCTGCTCGAAAAGCAAAAGATTGCCGCGAAGGCTGCGCCTAAAACCGAGGCTGAGAAAAACAAGAAGGAAGAGAAGAAGCCGCATGGCAAAGCAAAGAAACACGAGAAGCCGCAGCAGCCCGAGCTGGCGGACGCAATGTCGGGAGGTGCGCGATGAGAACCCACGACGCGAACCTCAGTTTGACGCTGCTTGCGGTTTTGGTTGTGGCGGTCTCGTTCGCAATGCCTGCCGCGGCGCAAAATCCACAACAGGGCGCACCAGCCTCCGGTGTTTATGCGATCAAAGGAGGAAAGGTATTCACGCTTGCCGGAGCCCCCATTGAAAACGGGACCGTGGTGTTTCGTGACGGCAAAATCGCCGCCGTGGGCGCGAACATCCCTGCTCCTGATGGGGCGAGAGTAATTGACGCTTCGGGCTTGCAGGTTTATCCCGGAATGTTCGATGCCGCCACGCAGATCGGTCTTGTGGAAGTTGGGGCGGTGAAGGCAACTGTGGACACCGTCGAGACAGGTCCGTTCAATCCCGATGTGACCGCGGCCACCGCGTTCAACGCCGACAGCGCTCATGTGGATGTGACTCGCGCGGCGGGTATTACCGAAATCCTGACCGTGCCCGGCTCGCTCGGAGGCCGCGGAGGCGCTAGCTCGATCATCGGCGGCAACGCGTCGGCGGTGGACCTTGGGGGATGGAACATCAACGATATGGTGATCCGGCGGCACACCGCCATGGAACTTACGTGGCCGTCGATTTCCACGCGCTCTTTCGATTTCACTACATTTTCCGTCCGCAACATGCCGTTTGATCAGGCGAAGAAGCAATATCAGCAGAAAGTAGATCAGCTTTCGGACCTGTTCGACAAAGCGCGGCACTACGCTCAGGCCATGCAGAGCGGTTCGACCGGCTTCGCGCGCGACTTGAAACTCGAAGCGCTCGCGCCCGTCGTCGAAGGCAAAGAACCCCTGCTCGTCATCGCCTCATCGGAACGCGACATTCGTAACGCGGTCGCCTTCTGCGAACAGCAGAAGGTACACATGATTCTTGGCGGCGCCGAAGAAGGCTGGAAAACGACCGATCTGCTGAAGAAAGACAGTATCCCGGTGATTATCGGCCCGATCCTCAGTATGCAGCAGGCCGAGGACGACCCGTACGACGCCGACTATGCCATGCCCGGGCAACTTTACGCCGCGGGCGTGAAGATCGCGTTCGGCAGCTTCAACGCTTCTTTTTCGCGACGCCTGCCGCAGTACGCCGGCACAGCTGTCGGATATGGCCTCCCCCACGACGAAGCGCTGAAAGCGGTCACGGTGAACGCCGCGCAGATGCTCGGCCTCGACGACCTCGGCACGATCGAGGCAGGCAAAGTGGCCAATATTGTCGTGACGGACGGCGACCTGCTCGAGCTGCGCACGCACGTGAAATACCTGTTCATCAAGGGCCAGGAGACCAGTCTCGAAAATAAGCAGCGGGAACTGTACGAGCGCTACCGCGAGCGGCCGGAACCAAAGAAACCCTAGGCGCTGAGACAAACCACGGTTCTCATGCTCGGATTATTCGTATCTCAAAGCGGTTAGTGGATCGACGCGCACAGCGCGGCGGGCAGGGATGTAGCAGGCGGCGCCTGAGACCAGGCCGAGCAACACAACCACGCCGATGAAAGTCAGGGGATCGCGCGCAGTCACGCCATAGAGCAGGCTCGCGACCCATTGCGACGCAATCAGCGCCGCTATAATTCCAATCGTGCCGCCGATCAGGCTCAGCCAGGCGCCCTGGCCAATGACAAGACGCAAAATATCGCCGCGCTGCCCGCCAAGGGCCATGCGAATACCGATTTCGCGCGTGCGCCGCGCGACGACGTAGGCGAGCACGCCGTACAGTCCTAGCGCCGCCATCAAAGCCGCCAGCAGCGCGAGCGAAACGGAAAGCATCGCAACCAGCCGGGCGTCAAACATCGAATCGCTGATTTGGGCGTTGAGCGCGCGCATGTTGTTCACCGGCAAGTCCGGGTCCAGGCGGCTGACAACGGAACGGAGGGTCCCGGCCATCGACTCCGGCGCGCTGTCGGTGCGCACGTAGAACGACAACAACCCCAGTCGCTGATTCTGCGAGTAGGGCATATACATGAAGGGAACGACTTCGCTGCGCGGACCGTCCCACTTGCTGTTTGCAACGACGCCAACAATTTCGATGTCCGGATGAACGTTGGTTCCCGCGCCCCGCGCAATGTGCAGCCCGATGGGAGTGCGGCCCGCGAAAAAGCGCTGCGCCAGTTTTTCGTTGATGATGCACACTTTGGGCGTTGCCGCGCCGTCCGCGACAGTGAATTCTCTTCCTGCGATCAGCGGGATGCCCATTGTGGAAAAGTAATCCGGCCCGACATACGTTCCGAGCACGTTCGTGTCTTCGTCGTGCCGCATCGCGTAGCCCTGGGGCGTGATATTGAAGCCCATGTCGTCGTCGGCGAAAATGGGGATGGTGGAAATGCTCACCGAGCGCACAGCGGGCAGCGCGGCAATTTCCCGGCGGGCGCTATCGGCGAATTGCAGGGTCTGCGCGGGCGTATGGCCGTTCAAGTCGGGCGCTACGGAAAACTGCAAAACGTGACTCGTGTTCACCCCGAGATTCGCGTGCTCGAGATTCGCGAGTGTGCGAGCGAAAAGCCCGGCGCCGGCGAGGAGCACCGCCGTGAGCGCCACTTGCGCGACGATCAGGATTTTCCGAAGTCCGGCATTCGAGCGGCCTTCGGAAACGCTCGAACCCTGCTCTTTAAGCGTCGATTGCAAGTCCACGCGCGTGGCGCGCAGAGCGGGCGCGAGTCCGAACAAGATGCTCGTCGCGAGAGTGAGCGCGATTGCAAACCAGAGTACGCGCAGATCCACCCCGCTTGCCAGGCCGAGCATGCCCTGGTCCTGCGGAATCGCGCCCACCAGAGCGTTCAGGCACCATGAAGCGAGCGCAATGCCCGCTGCGCCTCCGGCAAGTCCGATCAGCAAACTTTCGGTCAGCAACTGGCGAATGAGTCGCGCACGGCCTGCGCCCAGCGCCAAACGGAGGGCGACTTCCCGTTGCCGCGCTTCCCCGCGCGCCACCAGCAGTCCAGCGAGATTCGTGCAGGCAATCAGCAGCACCAATGCCACCATGCTCATCAGGACCAGCAGAGGTTCTTCTGTGTCCTGTTGCAGGACCATGCGTCCGTGCGCGCCGTCGACGAGAAAAAGTGGCTTAGAGATGTATCGCTTCAAGAGATCCGGCGAGAATCCGCCGCGCACCTCCGCGTCTTCTTTCAGGAGCGCAGCATAAACCGGCTGCAAAGAGGCTTGCGCTCGGACCGGCGTGATCCCCGGCGCCAGCCGCGCGACCAGCGGGAGCCAGAAGTCGCCGCGATCCTCGAGGGGTTGACCCTCCGTCGGCATCATTTGAGATTTCATGGTGACTGGAACGAAAACGTCGGGCGTTTCGCCGACCTGCACCCCATCGAACCCCTTCCGCGCCACCCCCACCACGGTGAGCGGAACTCCATTCACCACGAGCGGCTTATTCAGAATGGACGGATCCGCGCCGAATTGCCGCGCCCAGTAGCTGTAGCTCAGTACCGCGACGGTGTTTTCACCGGACACGCCCTCGTCGCTCGCCGTGAAAAGCCGGCCCAAAGCGGGCTGAACTTCGAGCGTCTGGAAATAATTCCCGCTGACCAGGACGCCGTGCGCGCTTTGCGTCACGCCATGCCCGGAAACGTTAATGTTGGCCCCGTGGTACGCCAGCAGGCCGGAAAAGACAGCCGCCTGCCCGCGAAGGGCCTTGTACATCGGATAGGAAAACGACTGGGCGCACTTATCGATGTCGGACCAGCAGTGGCCATTGTCTGGTCCGGGCGAGCGCAGGACTACCAGTTGCTGCGGATTCGGGACCGGCAAATCGCGCAGCAAGATCTGGTCCGTGAACGAAAAAATCGCGGTGTTGGCGCCGATGCCGAGCGCGAGCGTCAGCACCGCAATCGCCGTGAATCCCGGATTTTTCGCCAGCATGCGAAGCGCGTAACGCATGTCGCTCCAGATTGAAGTCATTTGGCCACCTCACTCATCGTTCACCGCGTTATTCGTATCTGAGCGCCACCATCGGATCCGCGCGCATCGCGCGGCGCCCCGGTATGTACGACGCGAAAAGCGCCACAGCGCATAAAATGGCGGCAACAGCCGTAAATGTGAGCGGGTCCGCTGCCGAAACGCCAAAGAGCAAACTCGAAATGAGCCGCGTCAACCCGAACGACAGCACGAGGCCAATCGCGATGCCGATTACCGCGAGGCGCGCTCCCTCGCCCAGAATCAGCCGCAGAAGATCGTTGCGCTGCGCCCCGAGCGCCGCGCGGATTCCGATTTCCTGCGTTCGCCGTGTGACGGAATAAGCGACGATCCCGTAAATCCCGAGCGCAGCCAGAGCCAGCGCCGTCCCGGCGAAGACGCCCACCAGAAGAAGAAGGAACCGGCGATCGGCGAGCCAGCCGCCCAGCGCGTCGGCGAACGTCGAGAATTGGACCGGAACGTTCGGATCGACGTTGTGAAAGATGCTCCGCGCCGCCGGCGCGATCGATCCCGGCGGCGCCGCGCTGCGCACCACGACAGTCCACGAGTCCTGCCCGTTGAGGCCGCGCTGCTCATAGTTGACGTAGATAATCGGCGTCGGGGGATGATCCAGCCCCTCGACGCGCACATCTCCCACGATTCCCACGATCGTCAGAGGCTTGACGTTTCCATCCATGTTGCCGAATTCGATCGTCTGCCCGAGGGGATCACGGTTTGCCCACCGGCTGCGCGCCAGAGTCTCGCTGATTACGGCGACGTTCAGCGCATCGGCCACGTCCCGCTCGTCGAACACCCGTCCGCGCAAGAGCGGAATTCCCATCGTCTTGAAGTAGCCCGCGCTCGCCACGCAATAATCCGCCGTCCCGGCATTCTCGTGGTTCTGCGAGATGCGTTCCCATTCATCGAAATTCGCGGGAGGGCTTCCTCCGTTCAGAAGCAGGAACTGGCCGTCCGCGCATCCCGTGGTTGCCGGGATGCCACCGGTGAATCCCGCGGATTCCACTCCGGGAACTCTTCGCACGCGCGAGAGCACGTCGTCCACAAAATGGATCTGCGGGATTTTTCCGGGAGCCAGACCTTGCGGCCAGGCGTCGGTGAGCCCCTGCCCGGCGGGCGGCGAGAACTGCACGAGCATCAAGTGCTCCTGCTGGAACCCGGGGCTGATCGAGATCAGCCGCAAAAAGCTCCGCCCGAGCAGCCCCGCCCCCGTGAGAATCACCAGCGTGGCCGCGATTTCCGCAATCACCAGCGCGCCGCGCAGCCGTTGACTTGCGCCGGTCTCGCTGTTGCCGCGCGAACCGGCGCTCAACGCTTCGTGCAGGTTCGCTGTTCCGGCGCGCAACGCGCCAAACAAACCGAGCCCCAGCGCGACCGCTAGCGTCGCCGCAAGTGTGAACAACAGGATCGGACCGTTTACCGCGATGCCTTCGCTCCGCGGAAAACTCGTTGGGAGAATTGCGGGGAGCAGGTTGACGATCCAGATCGCCATCAGCACGCCCAGCCCGGCCCCAGCGAACGCCAGAACGGCCGATTCCGCCAGGAACTGCCGGATCAATCTCCCTCGCCGCGCGCCCAGTGCGGAACGCACGGCGAATTCCCTCGACCGCGCCGCCGTCCGCGCCAGCACCAATCCGGCCACGTTTGCGCACGCTACTAACAGCAACAGCCCGACCGCCCCGAACAGCGTCAGCAGCGCGGTGCGAACATTGCCGACCATCGCGTCCGCCAGCGGGACAACCGCCGCATTCGACAGATCAACCTTCTTGCCGTACTCTTGCCGTATTCGGTGCGCGATCGCTTCCAGATCGCTGCGCGCCTGCTCCACCGTGAAGCCATCCCGAACGCGCCCCACCGCCAGCCAGTTGTGCGCCGTCCGGCTCGGAAGCATTTCTTCCAGTTCACGCGGAAACCATGCCGCCGCTCCCGGCGGAAAATCGAATCCGCGAGGCATCACGCCAACTACCGAGTACTCCTTACCGTCCATCGAAAGGTGAAGGCGTGAAAGGTCCTGCGTTGAAGCGAGATACTGCCGCCAGTAGCCATAGCTCACAATCAGCGCCGGCGCGCCGTGCAACTGCATCTCATTCGCGGAAAACGCGCGTCCGATGTAGGGCTGCACTCCGAGCGCATTGAAAAAGTCCCGCGAAACCTCCGCTGCATTCACGCGCACGGGTTCGCTTCCGCCCGCAATTGACGCCTGGCCATAGGCGTATTCGGCGAGACCGGCCAGCGTGTGGTTCTGCTCGCGAAAATCCGTGAAGTTCGGGTCGGCCAGATTGATTCGATGACCGTCCGGCGCTTGTTCCCACACCCGCACGATCCGCCCGGCTTTTGGATAAGGAAGCGGCCGCAGCAGCACGGCGTCAATCACGCTGAAAATCGCCGTGTTCGCGCCGATTCCTAGAGCCAGCGTGATAATTGCGACGGCGGCAAATCCGCGGTCCTTCGCCAGCGTGCGCAGCGCAAATCGAACGTCACTCCAGACTGAATTCACCTCGTGCTCCTGCTATGACAGTGGCGTGATTGCCGAGTGGGAATTGGTGAGCGCTCCGATGCGTGCATCATCTGCAAATCCTATCGCAACAACCCCGCCAGTCACCGATTCGCAATAATCGATCACTCGTATCTCAAGGCCACCATGGGATCCACTCTCGCTGCGCGCCGCGCCGGAATGTAGCACGCCGCCATCGAAACGACGGAGATCAGCACGACCACGCCGGCGAACGTCACCGGATCGTGCGCCGTAACGCCGTATAGCAAGCTCCCCATGAGCCTCGTGAGCGCCAAAGCGCCTGCCACGCCGATCGCCGCTCCCGCCAGCGCCAGCTTCAAACCTTCTCCCACAACCATTCCGAGCACGCCGGCCGGCTGCGCGCCAAGCGCGATTCGCACCCCAATCTCGTGCGACCGCTGCGCTACCGAATAGGAAAGCACGCCGTACACGCCAACTGCCGCCAGAAAAATCGCCAGGCCCGCAAACAGTCCCAGCAGCGACAGGTTGAATCGCTGTGGCGCAAGCGAGTCGTCGATTCTGGTTTGCATCGTTTTCACGTCCGCGATGGCCAGCGCGGAATCAATCGAATGCACCGCGTCCTGCACCGCCGGCGTCAGGTTCGCCGGGTCGCGCTGCGTCTTCACGGCCAGATGCAGCGTGCGCAATTCGCCGAAGAGCGGATTTTCCATTGCGGCATCGCTCACCTGCAAATACGAAGTATACGTATGCGGCTCCGCTGCCGCTTGCATCGTGGAGTCCTTCACGTCTCCGACAATGCCGATCACGGTGTACCAGTCGTCGAAAAAATTCATTCTTTTCCCGATGGCGTCCTGCCTCGGCCAGTACGTTCGCGCAGCTCCCTGACTGATCACGACCACCTTCTGCGTGCCGGCCCGATCCTCGGGCGTGAACAGCCGTCCGCGCTGCAGCGTAATTCCCATTGTCCGGAAGTAATCGCCCAGCACCCAGCTCTGCGCGATGTTCGGCAGGTTGGCGTCGGGCGGTTGCCCCTCGATCTGGACGGCGTCGTGTTCTTCCGAATTCAGTGGCAGGTCGGTGGACGCTCCTACCGAGTTCACACCCGGCAATTCGCTCGTCTTCTGGAGCGCCGCTTTGAAGAAATTGCGAATCCCGCCAGCGTGCGAGTAGGCTTCGAACGGCAGCGGAATCGTCAGGCTGAGAACGTTTTGCGGGCGGAATCCTGGATTCGTTTCGAGTAGCCGCGCGAAGCTGCGCAACAGCAGCCCCGCGCCGATGAGAAGCATCACCGCCAGCGCCGTCTGCGAAACGATCAGGGCATTCTGAACTCCGCGGCGCCCGCGCGCGGCCGTCGTGCCCCGGCCGCCTTCCTTCAGCGCTTCGTGCGGGTCCGTTTTCCCGGCCTCGATCCCGGGAATCACTCCAAAAATCCCCGCTGTCACGATTGAGAGCGCAAATGCGTATGCCAGCACCCGGCCGTTGATCGCGATGGCCCCCATCTGAGGCAAGGACGCCGGTGCAAGCGACAGCAGCAGCCCCATTCCCCAGAACGCGATCAGGACTCCAACTGCGCCCGCCGCGATGGCGAGCAGCAGGCTTTCGGAAAGCATCTGCCGCACCAACCGCCCTCGTCCTGCGCCCAAAGCCGCGCGAATCGCCATCTCCTTTTGCCGCCCCGATGCCCGCGCCAGCAGCAGATTGGCGACGTTCGCGCATGCGATCAGCAGCACCAGCCCCACCGCCACCAGCAAAACCAGGAGGGGAGCGCGCGACTCGCCCACCAGTTCCTGCTGATACGACTGCACGGCAACGCCAATTTGCGAACTCCCTAAAAACTGGCTCAGCTGTTTCGGATACATCTTTTCCACTTCGTGAATCGCATTCGATGCGTCGGTCCGCGCCTGGCCCAGCGTTATCCCCGGCTTCAGCAACCCGAGCGCGGGATCGTTATACATGTTGCCCCAGCCCTGCAGTTCCTTTTGCGTGAACGCCATCGGCACCCACAGCGCGGCCGGTGTGTTGTTGTCGCGTCCGCCGCTCATCGGGAACTGGAAGCTCTTCGGCATCACTCCAATCACCGTGTAGGGAACGCGATCCAGGTTCACTGTGCGGCCCAGGATCGCCGTATCTCCGCCGTATCGTGTCTGCCAGAGCCCGTAACTCAGCACCACGACGTGGTTGCCGGGACGGTCCTCCGCGTCCGTGAACCAGCGTCCGAGCGCCGGTTGCACTCCCAGCAGCGCCGCCAGCGTTGCAGACGCGCGCGCCGCATCGATCCGTTCCGCTGCGCCTTCGCTGGAAAGCTCGAAGTGCTCGCTCTCGTAAATCGCCATCTGCTCGAAAGAATGTTGGCGCTCGGCGAAGGAGCGGTAATCGGGAGCATTGAACGGAATATCGAAGCTGAAGATGGGCAGCTTCTCGCGAAGCGAAATGATTCGGCCGCCATGCGGGAATGGAAGCGCCTGCAACAACACCGCATTCACTACGGAAAAAATCGCCGTGTTCGCGCCGATGCCCAACGTGAGCGTCAGCACCGCTACGATCGCGAATCCGCGGTTCTTCGCCAGCGTCCGCAACGCGTATCGCAAATCCATCCACACTGAGTTCATCGCTTCTCCCCGGCTGGGTCTTGTCGCCGATAGTGCGAACACCCCATCGCTAGCCGCCATTTTCTACGTGGCTGCTCGAGCGTCACTCATAGCGGAGCGCTACCATTGGATCCACCTTCGCCGCCCGCCGCGCCGGCAGATAGCACGCCGCGAACGCTATCAACGCCAGGAACGCCGGTATGCCGATAAAGATCAACGGATCTCCCGCGGAAACTCCGAAGAGCAGGCTCGACAACACCCGTGCGAGCGCCAATGCCGCTGCCAGCCCGATGCCGATTCCGATAGCTGCCAGCCGCATCCCGCGAGCCGCGATCCACTTCAGTACCTCGCGCGGCTCGGCGCCCAGCGCCAGCCGGACGCCGATTTCGTGCGTCCGCTCCGTCACCGAATGCGCCATCACGCCGTATACTCCCGATGACGCGAGCACCAGCGCGATCACTCCCAGCACGCCCATCATCGCCGCGATGAAGGAAATGCCGATCACCTCTTCGTACGTGAGCCGCGCCAGCGTCTTCGGCTCGTAGATCGGCTGGTCCGGATCGACCACCCTGATTTTGGCGCGCACGGCAGGAACGAACTTGAGCGGATCGCCCCTCGTTCGCAGCAGAAATGCCGACCTCACATCCGTCTCTTGCAGATAGGGGATGTAAACGACGCCGTCCACTTTCTCGAAATACGGATTGTATTTCGCATCCGCGACCACGCCTACCACCGTCATCCACGGCTCGGTCGAGCTCGGGCGCCCACGTCGGATGCGCTTGCCGATCGCGTCTTGTCCGGGCCAGTACCGCTCCGCCATGGAACGATTGATGATCACGACTCGCAGCGAATTGGGGCCGTCCGAGTCCGCAAACTCGCGGCCGCGCAGCAGCGGCAGGTGCAGCGTGCGGAAATAATTCGGACTGATGGACTCGGCCAGCGCGATGTGGCCCATGTCCGGCGCATAAGCGGCGCCCTCGCCCGTGAACGGGTGATAGCTGAAGCTGTCGCTATCGGGCACGGCCGTAGCCAACGATGCCGATTCAATCCCCGGAATAGCGTTCATCTGATCGAGGGCTTGACGATAAAAAGCGGCGATTCTTGTCTGGCCCGAATATTTCGCTGCGGGAAGCGCGATTTGCGCCGTGAGCAGTTCCTGCGGCGAGAATCGTTCGTTGACGCCGAGCAAAGCGCCGAACCCTTTCACGAGCAGCCCGGCGCCCACCAGCAGCACCATCGCGGCCGCGACCTCGCCGACCACGAGCACAGCTCGCAGCCGGTGCGAAGAGCGCCCGGGACCGCCGCGCCCCCCCTCTTTTAAGCAGTCTGCGAGATCCGGACTCGAGTGCCTCAACGCGGGCGCAAGCCCGGC
>DATEKA010000150.1:0-7691 GCA_035277685.1 Candidatus Acidiferrales bacterium | reverse complement strand
GGGATGGGAGGCGGGCCACTTTGGGCAGCGGCTCGCGGTGTCAGGGCGACGATAATCATCAGCATAACTACAAATGTCAGTGAACAAGCGGAAAGGCCACAGATGGTGCGAACGATTCCTTTGATAGTGCGGATTTCTGAGAACTGACGTACCCAGGGGCCTGGACGGGGCGGTTCCATGGTTGCCTCCCAGGAATCTATTACCTTGCGGGTGACGTATTAGCGCGTTTACCAGGTAGGGGGGGGGGTATTACAATACAGGGAATCATGTATTCTCGCCATAAGGCTAGCGAAAGGATACTTACCTTCACGTGAACGGGCCTGTACACGCCCGCCTGCAAGGAAAGGCCCGATTGATTCGAACATCGCGCTGAAGTCTATATGTCGGGCATGGCGAGTGCGGCAGGTAGCGAGCGCAGTGCCGCAACTGGCCCTCAAGTCACGGCGGAGTTCGCGTAACATGGAGTGATGGCTGGAGAAGATTCCGGGCGGGGGACGTCCGAAGCGAACTTTGAAAAGGCCGGGGGAGCGGGCGGGGAGGAAGCAGGAGGCCACCCGGTCGGAGTAATAACCGACAAGAAGACCCGGTGGATCATCGCCATTGCCGTGATGGCGAGCGCGGCGATGGAGCTTGTGGACACGTCGGCGGTGAACGTCAGCCTGCCGTACATCGCCGGGAATCTTTCCGCATCCGTGAACGAAGCAACCTGGGTACTCACTTCCTATCTGATCGCCAACGCAATCGTTCTGCCGCTGTCCGGATGGATGGCAAACCAATTTGGGCGCAGAAGACTGCTCATCATGAGCGTGGTGGGCTTCACGATTGCGAGCGTGCTGTGCGGCCTTGCGCCGACGCTGCCCATGCTGGTGACCTTCCGCGTGCTTCAAGGCGCGGCGGGCGGCTCGTTGCAGCCGACGACGCGGGCGATCATGCTGGAGGCGTTTCCGCGCGAAGAACGAGGGCACGCGATGGCGTTCTGGGGCGTGGGAATCGTCATCGCACCGATTGTGGCGCCGATGCTCGGGGGATGGCTGACGACCGATTATTCCTGGCGATGGGTGTTCTTCATTAACCTGCCGGTCAGCGTGGTCGGGTTGTTTCTGGTGGCAACCTACGTGTTCGACCCGCCCTACATCCGGCGGCGTAAGGCGCCGATCGACTACTGGGGCATGGGAATGCTGGCGACGGGGATCGCCGCGTTGCAGGTCGTGTTCGATAAGGGCCAGGAAGATGATTGGTTCAGCTCGCACTTCATCGTGGTGATGGCGGTGATCGCCGCTGTTGGATTGATTTCATTCACGATCTGGGAACTGCGGACACGCGACGCCGTGGTGCACTTCCGGCTTTTCCGATACCGCACTTTTGTGACGGGAACCAGCCTTTCCCTGGTGCTCTTCTTTTCGCTGTACGGCAGCATCGTGCTGTTGCCGCTGTTCATGCAGGAGCTGCTCAACTTCCCGGCGGTGACGGCGGGCTTCTGGAACTCGCCGCGCGGGTTTGCGACGCTGCTGATGATGCCGGTGGCGGGCATTCTGATCGGGAAGCGCTGGGACATGCGGGCGCTGCTGGCGGGCGGACTATTCGTCTCAGCGATCGGCGCGTACATGTTCTCGTACCTGAACCTGAATGCGGGCCCCTGGGATTTCTTCTGGCCGCAGATGGTGATGGGCGCGGGCCTGTCGTTTATGTTCGTGCCGCTCGCGACGATTACGGTGGATCCTATTCCGCAAGAGGAGATGGGCTATGCGACGAGCCTGATCGCGCTCGCGCGAAACTTGGGCGCGGGGATAGGGATTTCCGTCTTTACGGCGTATGTGGCTCGGCGTCAGCAGTTTCATCAGCTGCGGCTGGCGGCCGTTATGGGACACCGCCCACGGGAGATGGCGGGGGCGCTGTCTCGGCTGCAAGGTCATTTCGGACGGCAAGGTGAAAGCGCGGCGCGGGCTGCCCATACCGCGGCCGCCCTGGTTTATCAGCGGCTGCTGCACGCGGCGTCGGCTCTGAGCTATCTTGACGGTTTCCGGGTGATGGCTGTGCTGTTGGTTGTCACGCTGCCATTTGTGTGGATCATGCGGAAGCCGCAGTTCAAGTCGCCCACCGCAGCGGAATGAGAGCGTCCTTGGAAACGGGTACTCTTCGGCCGATTCTCCTGACCGGCGCGAATTGGTAAAATAGGGCATGGCTTTCTTCCGCACAGAGCCGCCGGTAGCGGCCTGCGCAAAGCCCCTTTTGGCGAGTTCACTCCCGCTATGATCGCGCTGCAACTTTTCGCCGTCCTGGTGTTGGTGGGCCTGAATGGGTTCTTTGCGGCTACCGAATTTTCGCTGGTGGCCGTCAGGCTCTCGCGCGTGCGGCAACTTGTTGAAAAGGGCGATCCGCGGGCAAAGATTGTCGAAGCGTTACTCGGGGACCTGGGGCGTGTGGTTTCGGGCGTCCAGGTGGGGATTACGCTGGCTAGCCTGATGCTGGGCTACCTGGGCGAGGTGACGCTCTCGACCGTACTGACGCCGCTCGTGCGCGTGATTCCTCAGAAGTGGGCGGTCGTCACGGCGCATGGCGTCGCGTTCGTGCTGGCGTTCGGGTTGTTGACGATCGTGCAGGTAGTGCTGGGCGAGCTGGTCCCCAAGAGCCTGAGCCTGGCTCGCGCGGAGCGGGTCGCGCTGATTGTAGCCCGGCCGTTCCGTTGGTTCCTGAATACCTTCCGCTGGGCCATCGACCTGCTCGACGGTTTTGCGGACAAGTTCGTCGGATGGCTCGGAGTGGTTTCCGCCCAGAGTCATACGCTGGTGCGCTCGGCGGAAGAACTTCAAATAATGCTGCAGCAGGCGCGCGACCGCGGGCTCTTTCCTGCGCATGAGTCGAAATTCATCCAGAACGCGATGGAGCTGGGGCAGATCCAGGTGCGCGAAGTGATGATTCCGCGCCCGGACGTGCATGCGGTGCCGGTGGAGGCGAGTCTGGAAGAGACGATGCGCGTGTTTGCGGCGACGCAGCGGTCGAGGCTTCCGGTCTACGAAGGAACCCTCGATCATATTCTCGGCTTCGTCCATATCAAAGACATGATATGGATTCTGCTGGAACGCGCGAGGCGAGTTGAGGAAAATGCTCCGTCGCAGGAATTTTCGTTGCGAGGGCTTCTGCGCGACGCTTTGATCGTCCCGGAAACGAAGCCGGCGAGCGAACTGCTGGTCGAGTTCAGGTCGCGTCGCACCGAGCTGGCTATGGTGGTGGATGAATTCGGGAGCATTCTGGGCGTGGTGACGCTGGAGGACATTGTCGAACAATTGGTCGGGGAGATTCACGACGAGTTCGACGTGGTCGAGCGGCCGATTTTTCTGCCGGACGGCGCGATGGTGGTTGATGGGGCCGTCAACGTGCGCGATCTCGATTCGCAGTACGGTGTGGCGCTGCCCGAGGACAGCTCGTATGAGACGGTTGGAGGGTTCGTGCTGAGCCAGTTGGGGTTCATTCCCCGCGGCGGCGAAAGCTTCGAGTCGAACGGATACCGGTTTACCGTCCTGGAGATGGAGCGGCGGCGAGTGTCGCGCGTCAAAATCAAGCCGGTTCCTGCTCCGCTACGCACAGAGCCGCTGCCTGGCGGCGAGCCTGCGGATCGCGCGAACGACTCCGAAGCAGGCGGAAGCGCCGCAGTGCATGCGGGGCGTAAGGCCCCCATACGAACGGGACGCGCGACACGCACGGGACGATCGAGAGCGTCCCACAATCACCGCACCGATCCTATCGAACCGGAAGACCGCCACTCCGCATGACTCGCTACCTGGGTCTGCGCCTGCTGCTTGCGATTCCTGCGCTCTGGCTGATCGTCACCATGGTGTTTCTCCTGGCACATATCGTGCCGGGCGATCCGGTGCAACAAATGCTGGGCGAGGGCGCGCGAGCGGAAGATATTCAGCAGCTTCGGCATCAATTGGGCCTCGATGAGCCGATTTCCAGGCAATATGAACGTTATCTGGGCGGCGTAGTACGCGGGAATCTTGGCGAATCGATACGCTTCCAGGAACCGGTGGCGAACGTTGTCCTGGACCATTACCCCGCGACTCTGGAGCTGGCGTTCTTTGCTCTTCTTGTGTGCGCGGCGATTGCGATTCCTGCGGGGATGTTTGCGGCGGAAAGCCGGGGCACGACGGCGGACCATGCGGTGGGCGTCTTCACGTTGTTGGGCCTCTCGGTGCCGAATTTTGCGCTTGGACCGCTCTTGATTCTGGTGTTCTCGGTTCTGCTCGGATGGCTCCCTGTTTCGGGCCGGGGTGGAATTTCGCATCTTATTCTTCCCGCGATCACGTTGGGCGCGGCGCTCGCGGCCATTTTGACGCGGATGGTGCGCACGTCGGTAATCGAAGAACTGTCGAGCGATTACGTACGCACGGCGCGAGCCAAAGGGCTGCGGGAATCGGCGGTGTTGTTCCGGCACGCGTTTCGCAACGCCCTGATTCCGATTCTGACGATTCTTGGCCTGCAATTTGGAACGCTGCTCGCGGGCACGATCGTCACTGAAACGATTTTCTCCTGGCCGGGGATTGGACGGCTCTCCGTACAGGCGATCGAGGCCCGCGACTATCCGCTGTTGCAGGGCTGCATTCTGCTGATCGCGGTCTCGTACGTTGCGGTCAATCTGCTGACGGACGTGGTCTACGCCTTCGTAGACCCGCGAGTGCGCCTGCAATGAACGCGCTGCGCGAATTTCTCAGGCACAGCGGGCCGGGACGCTGGGCGTTCGGTCTGGCGCTGCTGCTAGTGATTGTGGCGATCGGGGCCCCGTGGATTTCGCCATACGATCCGATTGCGCAGAACCTGTCGATCCGGCTGGCGGGCCCTAGCGCCGCTCACTGGATGGGCACGGACGATCTCGGGCGGGACGTGCTGTCCCGCGTGATTTATGGCGCGCGCGTATCTATGACGGTCAGCGTAAGCGTGGTGTTCGGCGCAGGATTTGTTGGCCTGGCGCTCGGAGCGATCGCCGGATATTTTGGCGGCTGGTGGGACCGCTTCCTCAATGCGATCCTGATCAACGCATTCTTGTCGTTCCCCGGAATTTTGCTGGCGATTGCGTTGGCTGCGTTCTTGGGGCCGGGAATCGACAAGGTGATTCTGGCGCTGGTCGTAACGGGGTGGGCTGGATATGCGCGACTGGCGCGCGCGCAAATTTTACAGGCCAGGGAAATGGAGTATGTGCTGGCGGCGCGGTCGCTCGGAGCATCGCACGGACGCATACTCGTCCGGCATTTGCTGCCGAATATCTTGCAGCCCGTGCTGGTGCAGGGGACGATCGGAGTCGCGGGCGCGATTCTGGCGGAGTCTACGCTAAGTTTTCTTGGCGTGGGTGTGCTGGCGCCGATGCCAAGCTGGGGCGCCATGCTCAACGATGCGCGCGCGCACCTCTTCGACGCGCCCCACTTGGTGGTGTTTCCGGCTCTGGCGGTGATGGCGGCGGTGCTGGCTTTCAATTTGCTCGGAGACGCGTTGAGGGATTGGATGGACCCGCGGATGCGAGCGTACTTGATTGTCACCTCCATCGCGAGATAGGCCGCCCTACTGGATTTCCCGGTTGGCACGGGGTAGAACAGAAGGGTAGGAACCGGCTTTGTGGACGCTGCGGAACGGCCCGCGGAAGTCCGGCGAAACTCCAGCGCTTTTCGATCATCGAATTCCAATCGGCACAAAAAGAGGAGGCAACATGCAGAGAACAGCTTCGGCACAGTGGTCCGGCGGGTTGAAAGACGGAAAGGGCTCGGTTGCGACACAGAGCGGCATTCTCTCCGATACCCCATATTCGTTCACGACCCGATTCGAAGGCGCAAAGGGAACGAATCCTGAGGAATTGATTGCCGCGGCGCACGCGGGCTGCTTTACGATGGCGCTCTCGGCGCAACTCGGCACTATGAATTTCACTCCGCAGAGCCTGCGCACGACCGCCACTCTTTCTTTCGAGAAACTGGAGGCCGGCTGGACGATTTCCAGAATCCACCTGGACGTGGCT
Organism: Candidatus Acidiferrales bacterium; assembly: GCA_035277685.1. GTDB lineage: Bacteria > Acidobacteriota > Terriglobia > Acidiferrales > UBA7541 > Palsa-295. Next base: position 1,693 of record DATEKA010000150.1, on the reverse strand, counting down.
GGGCGCGTGCCTGGAATTTCTGCCGAGGCTTTTCAGAACGCCGCGCAAAGCGCTAAAGCGAATTGCCCCGTTTCGCGGGCCTTGAAAGCCGAAATCACGATGAATGCAAGTCTTGAGCAGGCTGCCTGATTGACGCACTCTGAACTGATCCACGAGGCGCGATGGCCGGTCCTGCCATAGCCGCGATCGCGGGATTTCTTGTCGCCGCGGGCATTCTGTGGGAGGCGTTCGAGACCATCGTTCTCCCTCGAAGAGCATCGCGGCGGTTCCGTTTTACGCGGCTCTTCTATCGGAGCACGTGGATTCCGTGGGGCGCGATCGCCGGGCGCATGAGGCGCTCCAAATCGAGGGAGACGTTTCTAAGCTTCTTCGGGCCGCTCTCGTTGCTCTTCCTGTTTGTGTTTTGGGCCGCGGGCATCGTACTCGCCTTCGGTCTGATGTATTACAGCGTTGCGAGATTTGAACGGCTCGGAAGCGGGGTAGTGGCCGGCCCGCACGCCTTCGCCGCGGGCCTCTATTTCAGCGGGACCACCTTTTTCACGCTGGGTTTGGGCGATCTGACGCCGTATGGCTGGGCTGAGCGCTGGTTGTCGGTGGTGGAAAGCGGGCTGGGGTTCGGATTTCTCGCGCTGGTGTTCAGTTATCTGCCCGTAATTTACCAGGCTTTTTCGCGGCGCGAAGTAAACATCGTTTTGCTGGATTCGCGCGCAGGTTCGCCGCCCACGGCAGCCGAGCTGATTCGCCGGCATTCCGGCCCGCAGGGATGGAATGAGCTGCACAAGCTCCTTACGGATTGGGAACGCGTCGCCGCGGAGATTCTGGAAAGTCATGTTTCCTACCCCGTGGTGGCGTACTTTCGATCGCAGCACAATAACGAGTCGTGGCTCGCTGCCCTGACGGCGATTCTGGATACGAGCGCACTTCTGATTGCCGGAATGAGCGGATTCCAGCAACGTGTCGAAACGCAACACAGTGACAACGCGCAAGCGGTGGACGGCCGCTTGGTCCTGGCCCCTAAGGCAGAAGGTGAGCAGGCCCACAGAACCGCGTCTCCGGGCGCGCTCACGTCGGAAGTGAAGGCCACGTTCGGCCCGGGCGAGGAGATTGCCTGCGCGAGACAAGCGCGTCTGACGTTTGCCATGTGCCGGCACACAGTAGTTGATCTCGCCCAGGTGTTCAGTGCGGCGCCGCGCACGACAAGGGAACGATTGCCGGCCGAAGAGATGGAGCGGCTTCGCGCCGCACTGGCTAAAAGCGGGTTCAGCCTGCGCGACGGCGCCGAGTGGCACCAGAAGCTGAGAAAGCTTCGCGAGATGTACGAGCCGTACGTTGAAAGCCTTGGCCGCTTCCTGATGATGGATGTGCCACCGTGGATTCTCAGCGGCGACGTCATCGAGAACTGGCGCACCAGCGCCTGGGGACGCATTTCCGGATTTTCAACGCAAGCAACGCCCGTCGCTGACGATCATTCGGATTGAGACTTGGACGGCTGATGCGGCGGGAGACGCTTTCGTCTCAAGAGCCGATAGGTGAGAATGATCCGAACAAGCGCCTTTTTACCCAAATTAGCAGCAAGTGTGCTCTTCACGAGCCTTTCTTCCGCGCAAGCATTGCCACAAACGTCCAACGTGCGGGCCAGGAACAGTCATATAGGGCGAGCGGCCGTTCAACCGTGCGGGAATGCGGCAACGCT
>DATEKA010000149.1:0-9346 GCA_035277685.1 Candidatus Acidiferrales bacterium | reverse complement strand
CGTCAACCGCCGCGTGCTCGAAGTGCTCGAGATCTCCCGGCTCACCAAGGTCTTTCAAATCTATTCCGCCGAAGAGGTCGCTCTCCAGTCGTTCATCCGCCATTGAAGGATCGCCGCGCGCAATAGGCATCTGCGGTGTAGAATCTTCCGTCGCTTCGCGAAGGACTACCTCAAAGGACCATCGCCGCCGCTCACAAAAGGACAATTCCGAATGAAAATGAATCGCCGCATCCGGCTCTCGACGCTCCTTGCTGTCTCGCTGCTGATATGTGTCGCGTCGCCGCTTTTGCTGCGCGCCGACGAAGGCATGTGGACCTTCGACAATTTCCCCTCCCGCACCCTCGGTGCAAAGTACGGCTTCGCCCCATCCCAGGAGTGGCTCGACCATGTTCGCCTCTCCTCGCTGCGAATTGCTGCCGGATGTTCCGCGTCCTTCATTTCTCCGCATGGCCTGGTGATGACCAACCACCACTGCGTCCTCGACTGCGTGCAGCAGCTTTCCACCGCGCAGCAGAATTTCGTCGACAAGGGTTTCATGGCCGGCGCGCCCGCCGACGAGCGGACGTGTCCCGCGTTCGAACTGGATCAGTTAATCCAGGTCCGCGACGTCACCCCCGAAATACGGAAAGCCCTCGCCGGCAAAACGGGCGCTGCCGCCAATTCCGCCTTGCACGCGCAAGAGGCTGAGCTTCAACAAAGCTGCGCCTCCGACCCCGCCCAGTTGTGCCAGGTCGTCTCGCTTTACGACGGCGGCATTTACGACCTCTACCGCTATAAGAAGTACACCGACGTGCGCCTCGTGTTCGCTCCCGAAATGTCCGTCGCGCAGTTTGGCGGCGATCCCGACAACTTCAATTTCCCCCGCTACGATTTCGATATGGGCCTTTTGCGCGTCTACGAAGACGGGCATCCCGCGGCCACACCCGACTACTTGAAGTGGAGCGCCGGCGGCTCGAAGCCCGGCGATTTGGTGTTTGTCTCCGGCAACCCTGGAGGCACCAGCCGCGAACTCACCACTGCGCAATTGGCCTTCGAGCGCGATACGGCGCTTCCCAGCGCGATTCCCGCGATTTCCGAGTACCGCGGCCTGCTCGAACAGTTCATCACCGAAAGCCCCGAACGGGCGCGCGAAGCGGCTGCCGATCTCGATTTCGACGCGAACAGTTACAAGGTGATTTTCGGCCGGGAGCAGGCACTGCTCGATCCGCAATTCTTCGACATCAAGGTCCGCGAAGAGCAAAAGCTCGCGCAGGCCGCTGCGGCCGATCCAAAGCTCGCCGCCGACAAATCGGCGTGGGACGACATCGCCCGGATCCAGACAACGCGCGCCCAACTCTTCGATCAGCAGTACAGCACCGCCTTGTTTCGCCGCTCCGATCTGTTCTCTTACGCTGTTGCCCTCGTGCGCGCCGCCGAAGAGCGCACCAAGCCCAACAATCAGCGTTTGCCCGAGTACACCGACCAGGCCCTGGCTGGCATTCAACAGCAAATTTCCGCGCCGGTCCCCGTTTACAAAGACCTCGAAGAACTTCAACTCGCCTGGGCGTTTTCACTGACGCGGCGCAATCTTGGCGTGGACGACCCGTTCGTGCGCAAAATGCTCGGAAAGGAGTCGCCCGAGCAGTTGGCGCAACGCCTCGTGAGTGGAACGCACCTGGATGACCCCAGCGTCCGCGAAGCCCTCTACAAGGGTGGCGAAACCGCCGTCGAAGGTTCCACCGATCCCTTGATCGTTTTCGTTCGCTCGATTGATCCCGATCTCCTCGCGCAGCGCAAGGAGTACGAGGCTCGCGTCGAAGCGCCCACCCGCGCGGCAGCCGAAAAGATAGCGAAGGCGCGCTTCGCCATCTACGGCGCCAGCGTTTATCCCGACGCGACGTTCACCCTGCGCCTGAGCTACGGCGTCGTGAAGGGTTTTACCGACGCGCGCGGAAAATCCGTTGAGCCGTACACGACCATCGGCGGGCTCTTTGACCGCGCTACCGGTGCGCCGCCCTTCGATCTTCCGGAAAGCTGGCTATCCGCCAAGTCCCGGTTGAATCTCGAGACGCCCATGAACCTCTGCACCACCAACGACATCATCGGCGGCAATTCGGGCAGCCCGCTCATCAACAAAGACGGCGAAATCGTCGGCCTGATCTTCGACGGCAACATCTTCTCGATTGGCGGTGATTACGCCTATGACGCGGCCAAAAATCGCGCCGTCGCCGTGGACAGCCGCGCCCTGCTCACCGGCCTGAGCCAGGTCTACCACCTCACCCGCATCGTCAACGAAATCGAATCCGCCCGGAAATAGAACGTCGGCGTCTCGCCGGCTTTTGCTTTTAGGTTTGAATGTAGCGCCGGGTCTTCAGCCCGGCAGCCTTTTGTCGTTGTAGCTGGCCCTTGTAGCGGCCGCCTCGCTTTTCAGGCGGGCGCCTCTCGTTTGCCTCGGCATGGCTCGTAATGGCACCCAGTCGACCTCGCCCTTGTACCGGTCTGGGACCGCCAATCTCCCGATTGGCGCATTCCCGCGGTCCCCCAAAAACAAAAGAGGGAACGGGAGCCACACCGGCAATCCAAAACCATCGCCGCATCCGCCAACCGCAAGACCTCGGCTTTGCTCGTAATCTAGCCCACCTCTTTCAGAGGTGAGGCATTGGCTCCGCGCCACGTATCAGCGTATGCCTTCACCCATGTCACCACGCATCGGATGTTCGGCCGTCTACCGCGCGAGATGCACCCGCCGCAGCAGGTCCTGGAAGCGAGGATCGCCACGTATCGGATCGAACGCCGGCTCGACTCTCAGCGTCGTCATGATATTTGACTGCTGCGCGTATGCTTTTTCCAGATCTGCCAGAGCCCCTTCCTTGTCGCCCAGGCCCAAATGCGCCCAGACCTGAACGGCCGGTTTCAGTTGCTCTTCCGTGCCGAGCTGTTCGAGCTTGTTGAGTTCACTCCTCGCTTTCTCAAACTCGCCCGCGCGGCCGTAAATGTACGCCGACATCGCCCAGCTCCACTGGCCATGCCCATAGATCCCGTTGCCCCTTGCTTCGCTCAGCGCGCGCGCGAACATCCTTTTTTCTACATACGCATTGATGATAATTTCCGCCCTTTGGAAGGTCGGGTCCCGGCGGAACACAGACCGTAGCTGCTCGATTGCCTGGTCGTACTGGCGCGAGTAATACAGGATCGCGCCCTGATCGGCGGCAATGATCATCGAAAGCGGATCGAGTTGTTGCGCTTTCCGGCTCTCTTCCATTGCCTCGTCGAAGCGTCCCAGCCACATCAGGTGTTCCGCATACCACTGGTGGGCCGTAGCATAATTTGGGTTCAACTCGATGGCCCGCCGGTATTCCTGTTCCGAGGTCTGCCAGTCCCAATCGTGGTTCTGGATGATCAGCGCCCTGGCAGCGTGCCCCTCCGCCAGGTTTGAATCCAGCTCCAATGCTCTCGCCGCCGCCGCGCGCGCTTGCGGCATGTAAACGCTCGCCGCAGACGACGAATACGCCGTCAGTAGCGTGTACGAGTTCGCCAGGCCGGCATATGCCGGCGCGTACTTGGGATCTATTCTTGTGGCTTGCTGAAAATTGTCGATCGCCTGCTCGAATCCCGCCGGCGTTCTTCGGTTCCATAAATACATGCCTTTAAGATAAAAATCGCGCGCCTCAGTCGATGGCGCGGCAGCCGCCCCGTCTGGCTTCTCCCCCGAAATCTTGGCCGCCGCTGCATTTTGCAATCGAAAGTGGGTCCGGAAAGCGTTTCGCCCTACGTAGACTCCCAGCGCCGCGATCAGGACTAGCGAAAGCCAAAAGGCAGCTCGTCGCCGGCGCCTCCCTCGTATTTCCGCCGCGGCCGTCGCACCAGAACGATCAACCGGCACGGAACCTTCCACAGGCCCCGCCACCCCGGTCTCGCTAGCCTTGGGTGCCACTGTCGGCGAGGTGACGTCTGCCTTAGACGCCCGCATCGCTGCCCCGGGAATCGGTTCTCTTCTCACCACACCTGCGCCAGTCAGCCTGTCCTCTTTCTCGCTCGCCTCAACCGCCGCCACGAAACGATAGCCGAGGCGGGGCAGCGTCTCGATATATCGCGGTTCGGCCGCTGCATCGCCCAGAATGCTGCGCAATTCCTTCACTGCCGTGTTCAGGCTATGCTCGAAATCGACGAAGGTCTCTGAGGACCACAGCTCTCCACGGAGTTGCTCGCGAGTGACAACCTCGCCCGCATGAGTCAGAAGCGTGTGAAGCACTTGGGCTGGTTGGGGACGGATCTTGAGCCTGACTCCGTGCTTGTAGAGTTCCCGCAGACGCGGCCGTAGTTCGTAGGGGCCAAATCGAAAGACGGCGTTGGGTGATTCCATTTTTCCGTCCGGTTGCAGAAATCTTGCCCCACCTCCTGCCGGGCGCACAAGTTAAAAATCCTTGAATCAGTGCGTTGGACCTTCACCTTTAACTCAGCCACATTTCACCCCGCCTCCATTGATTCTTTCTCTGCAATTTGAGATATGCGGCAAACGCCCCCCACGCGCGAGTCGCAACACTACGCGGTCCGCCGGCTTGGTGCGTCTGTCGGCGCCATGCGCGGCACTGGCCTCTGATCGTTGATGCTTGGAGAGCGAGGAACAACATGAAACGATTCACAAAAATAGGTTTGTCTACCCTAGGATTCGGAGCTCTTGCTTTCGGATTATCCACGGTCCCCAACCACCCAGCACACGCTGGCGCTGGCGCCCCAGTTACGGTCCTGAATACTCCGCTGCCCGTTCAAGGCACAGTCAACGCGGCGCAAAGTGGCTCCTGGAACGTCAGCATCGCCAACATGCCTACGATAAACCTCGCTGAAGGTTCTAGCGTGCGCGATGCTGACAATCCAGCGCGGAACGTAGTGTCATTCGCCAATAGTGGCCTCCCGAGTTGCACCTTGGATAACGACTGCGCCGTGACCCTCGGTCAGGTGCCGTCCGGCAAAAGGCTCGTCGTCGAATACCTCGCCGCGACTGCCTGCATTCCGGTAGGACAGACTGTGCAGGTAGGCATTTCGAGCTCCGATACAAATAACCAGATAAATGACAACGTAACCGGAATTGTTTTCCTCCCAATGTCTCAGCCGGCCGTAGCCGGCGAATCCGGGTTCATTTGCGACGGCAACGGCACGACGAGCGTCGGTCAGGCAGTTCGCTTCTACGTCGAGCCGGGCAAATACGTCATTGGCTTCGGCCAGCGGAACAAGGGCGACATTGGCAACGGTGGCGTGGCCTTCTACCTCTCCGGCTACCTCGTGGACGTGCAGTAGCAGCCGCACTCCACCGCACCGCTTCGGGGAAGATTCAACGGAGAACGCACCTCCGGTACTCTGGCAGGATTGCTTAAGCGCTCACGGCCATCGAGCGCGTGCATGCGCTAGCCCGTCTTGCCGCGCGTCCGTGTAACTACGCTACGCATTTTGCGTACTTTTGCGATCTAGCCAGCACCTTCCTTCCGTGCTAGCGTGCCCCGCTTTCTACATGCGATACGTACCTGGCCATCCGCCGCGAAAAAAACGGCCGCGCCCGCAGGATCAGTTCGCTTACGCAGGCGGCGACATTCGCCTCCTGACGAGCGCGCCGGACTACACTCTTCCCCCAAACTCGCTTCCCCGGTCGCCCGGTCCCGCTTCCCCCGCTCCTCCACCTCCGCAGGCGTCCGTCCCGCCGGAGCGCACGGTCGAAACTCTCGCAGCCGGTCAGCCCGGCGCCCCACAAACTCACGAAAGGAAAGAACCTGCACCTTCCCAGGCTCACGAAACGCACATGGCGCACAATCTCACCCCAAACGAGGACCAAAGCCCTTCCCACCTATCCATTGAGGCCGAAGAATTCGACCACCACACGCAACGCGAAATCTATTCCGCCATGGCTCTGCCACCAGAGAAGGGACTCGGTCCGAAGAGCGTTGTCACCCCCTCTCTCTCTCCCAAGCCGCAATCGGCCCAGCCCAGCGCCAAAAAGCTCAGCAACTCGGTCCCAGCGTCTGCCATTGCAGAAAGAGACCTAAGCCTCATCCGCCATGAAGCGCGCTGCGCGATCTGCAATCACCCCGAACGTGACGCCATAGAACAGGCAATCCTCCATTGGCAGTCTCCTACCCGTATCGCCTACGAATTCGACCTCGACAACCGACTGCCCGTTTACCGTCACGGCCATGCCCTTGGCCTCTTTGAGCAGCGCGCCTCGAAAACTCGCCACGTCCTTGCCCAGGTTATGGAGCAAGCCGGAAGCGTGGTTCCCACCGCCGATGCCGTCGTCCGTGCCGTCCGCGCCTTCACTTGCCTCGACGACAAAGGACGCTGGCACGAGCCCCGCAAGGAAGTCGTTATCACTCACCGCGTTATAGCAGGTGGACCGATCCCGTCCGACGCTGTCTCCGTCTCACCTCTGCCCCCGAATCTCGTACCCCTCCCACCCCGCAATTTGATCGATACACATGACGAACAAAAAGTGGACTCAAACCACACAGAATCAACCACATGACAAAATTTTGATCGATACAGAATCGATATACTCGGCAAAACGGAAAATCACGCAAAAATAGCCTGTCCGCGCTTCCGGACCCGATTTCACGGCCACTTGCCAATGGCTTTAGAGTTTGAAGTACATGGCGGACAAAGGAGGAAGGCGGAGTTTGAGGGAGTAGGGGCGGTCGTGCCAGGGGATGGGCTCGGCGTTTACGCCTCCGGAGTTGCCGACGTCCGACCCTTCGTAGTGGCGCGAATCGGAATTGAGAATTTCGCGGTAGTAGCCGGGGCGGGGAACGCCGACGCGATAGTTTTCGCGGAGGACGGGCGTCATGTTGCAGACGACGACGATGGAATCGCCGGCGTCTTTGGCGCGGCGCAGGAAGGAAAGGACGCTGGCAGCGGCGTCGTTGGCGTCAATCCATTCGAAGCCGGACCATTCGAAGTCAACCTGGAACAGCGCCGGCTCGGTCTGATGCAGACGGTTCAGGTCGGCGACGAGGCGCTGGATGCCGCGATGCGGCGGCGAATTTTCCAGGTTCCATTCGACGGAGCCTTCCTCCCAGAACTCGCTGCGCTGGCCGAGTTCGCTGCCCATGAAGAGCAGCTTCTTGCCGGGATGCGCGAACATGTACCCGAAAAGAAGGCGGAGATTGGCGAATTTCTGCCAATCGTCGCCGGGCATTTTTTCGAGCAGGGCGCGCTTGCCGTGGACGACTTCGTCATGGGAGAACGGGAGGACGAAGTTTTCGTGAAAGGCGTAGATCATGGAGAAGGTCAGTTCGCCGTGATGGTATTGACGGTGGATGGGGTCGAGGGCGAAGTAGCGGAGCGTGTCGTTCATCCAGCCCATGTTCCACTTGAGGTCGAAACCGAGCCCGCCGATGTACGTGGGACGCGAAACGGCCGGCCAGGCGGTGGACTCTTCGGCGATCATGAGGGCGCCGGGATGGCGCTGGTGAAGGACTTCGTTGAGGTGGCGAATGAAGGCGATGGCTTCGAGATTTTCGCGGCCGCCGAAAGTGTTGGGAATCCATTCGCCGGGCTGGCGGGAGTAGTCGAGGTAAAGCATGGAGGCGACGGCGTCCACGCGGAGAGCGTCAATGTGGTACTTGTCGAGCCAGAAGAGCGCGTTCGAAAGCAGGAAATTCTGGACCTCGTTGCGGCCATAGTTGAAGACGAGCGTGCCCCAGTCGGGGTGCTCGCCTTTTCGGGGATCGGCGTGCTCGTAGAGATGGGTGCCGTCAAAAAAGGCGAGGCCGTGCGCGTCGCGCGGGAAATGCGCGGGAGTCCAATCGAGGATGACGCCGATGCCTTCCTGATGGCAGCGGTCCACGAAGCGCTTGAAATCGCCGGGCGTGCCGTAGCGGCTGGTGACGGCGAAGTAGCCGGCAGTCTGATAGCCCCAGGAGCCGTCGAAGGGATGCTCCATGAGTGGAAGAAATTCGATGTGCGTGTAGCCCATGCGCTTGACGTAGGGAATGAGCTGGCCGGCGAGGTCGTTGTAGGTGAGCCAGTGGTGCTCGGGACCTTTGCGGCGCCAGCCCCCGGCGTAGACCTCGTAAATTGACATCGGCGCGTGCAGCCAGTCGGCTTTGGCGCGGGCTTCCATCCAGTTGGCGTCGTTCCATTTGTAGCGGTCGATGTCGGCGACCACGGAGGCCGTTTTCGGGCGCATCTCGGCGGCGAAGCCGTAGGGATCGGACTTCAGTCCGAGATGATGATTGAAGCGTGAAAGGATTTCGAACTTGTAGAGCGTGCCTTCGCCGAGTTCGGGGAGGAAGATTTCCCAGATGCCGCTCGAGCCGCGGTTGCGCATGGCGCATGTGCGGCCGTCCCACAAGTTGAAATCGCCGACGACGCTCACGCGTTGCGCGTTGGGCGCCCAAACGGCAAAGTGAACTCCGCGGACGCCTTCGACTTCACGGACGTGCGCGCCAAGCTTTTCGTACTTCTGGTAATGCGTGCCTTCGCCGAAGAGGTGGAGGTCGTAGTCGGTGAGCAGGGGCGGGAAGGCGTAGGGGTCGAGCGTTTCGACGGTGTTTCCGTCGGGGAAGCGGAACTTGACGCGGTAGGAGCCGGGGGAAACGGGTGCGCCGTCGCGGAGCTTTGCGGCGGCAGGGTCGATGAGGGTTTCGAAGAGGCCGCCGGGAGCGATGCCGGCTGCCGGGGAAATAGCGCCATTTTTCCAGAGGATACTCGCTTCCGAGGCGCCGGGACGGAAAACGCGAATCGCCAGCGCACGTTTGCCGGCGCGGTCGGTCCAGTGCGGGCCGAGGATTTGAAACGGGTCGGAATCTTCGGCGCGAACGATGCGTTCGAGAGCTTCGTCCCAGGGGTCGCGGGCGGGTGCGCGCCCGGGGGCCGCTTTATTGGCGGGCTGCTTGTCCATCGGGTCCGACCGGGAAAAATCGAATTTGGCGAATCACTGTTCCATCTTACCGAATGGATTTGCCGCCCGCAAAGGCTGGATTGAGAATGATATCGATTGCTTGCAGCGGCAACGGATCAGTTTTTCCTTGAGACCTCGTTTGGCGGATCGATTTTCTGGCTGTGACAGAAAAGAGCTGATAGGAACTGAAGCTGTGCACCCGGTGGCACTTGTGGTGGCGGAAGTCGAAATAAAGGCTGGCGAGCCACAGTTCGGTGCGAGTCGTTTTGAAGAAGACGGGCTGGCCGCGCCATTGCCCCAAACCTTCGCAGTCGAATTCGTAGTCGGGGCTGTATCGCTGAACAGACAGAGCGGCGGACAGGCGCGGAAGGCGGGGCTCCCGGGTGCGGGGGACCGGTTCGTGCGGGCGCAAAGGCTTAACGCCGTCCACGTAGTGCCGTCGCTTTGCAAATTCGCGGAGAAACATGGGAAAATGGAGCT
>DATEKA010000148.1:0-3049 GCA_035277685.1 Candidatus Acidiferrales bacterium | reverse complement strand
TATTTTGAGCCGTGGACAAGCAGCGCGCCTTCGCGATGAGCGTCGGCAAGCTGTTTGGCATCGCGAAACCACCGGCCGCTATAGACACTCGGTGCGGGAGTGGGATCGGGGATTTGGCGGTATTCAACGCGGTGAAATCCTGCGCCGCGAAACAGCTGGCTCCATTCTTGGGCCGAGAGCAGATGCGTGGGAACGGCCAGGAGCTTGCCCCACTGATGCACATGCGGATTGTCCTTGTAGTAGTTGATGATAATCCAGGCCGAGCCGCCTTCGGAGAGAACCCGATGAATCTCGCGAAGGCCCTTGGCGGGGTCGGGCCAGTAGTACGAGGATTCAACCGAAATTGCGCGCGTGAAGAAGTTCGACTCCCACGGAATTTCTCCAACCTGTCCGACCACAAAGACCAGATTCTCGAAATCAACGCCGGCGGTGCGCGCGTGGCGAATCATTTCATCCGAGATATCCATTCCCACTACGCGGCCTTCCGGCACGTTCCCCGCTAGCGCTCGCGAGAGCCAGCCCGAGCCGCAGCCGACGTCCAAGAGATTTTCGTTGCGCGCGATGTGCATCATCTCGAGGGCGGGACGCGTAATCGGCCAGTGGTCGTGCTCCATGCCTTCGCCGCGGCCGGCCTCGGCCCAGCGGTTGAATTCTGCGCGAAGCGCCTCGGATTGTTCGGGTTGGGCCATTCCGTCCTCTGTCGTTGAGTTTAACCGCAGACGAAAACAGATCAATACTAATTCACGATGAATAGTAGGGGAGGAAGGCAGGAAAGTGCGCAGAGAAAGAACCGTGCCCGGCATCAAGCCAATGGCGGACTCAATCCGCAAACGCACGGAGCACGCGTTGCCTAGACCTGTTTTCCTTCGTTCCGCGCCTTCAGAGGGGACTGCCGCAAACCGCGCAGAATCGCCCTCCATGAGAGGCGACCGCTCCACAGCGGCAGCAATACCGCGCCAGTCCGGCGGCAGGTCCGGCGATTAGAAGCACAGGAGGCTTAACGTCGGCAGCGCAAGCCCAAATCAGCGCGACGATCCAGCCGATTACGGTCCAGCCAAAAAAGAGATTCACGAGCAGGATGGCCGTGAAGTCGCGCTTATTGTGCGCGATGATCGCCGGCAAGAAGTACAGCAGTACCGCCAAGAGCACCAATGGCATAGGGCGCCTCCGCCGCGGGAAGTCAGTTTGCGGCGCTTGGAATTATTCACCTCTGTCTCTTGATACGCATTGGGCAGCGAACTTGTTCCGTCGACACCGAGATGCATCCGCAGCACGCCGGCTGGTTAGGGCCCATAAGCTCAGGAAGGCCGCGGAGTGCCAGCTTCCTTCCCAACCCTGGCCAACAACTGGCCAAAGCGCTGCTGCCGTTCTTCCTGCGTTTGTCCCGCGTACGCCTCCGCGATTTGCGTAGCATTCATCGAGCAGAACTTCGGGCCGCACATGGAACAGAACTTCGCTTCCTTATAGAAGTCGTCCGGCAACGTTTCGTCATGCATGGCGCGGGCAGTTTCGGGATCGAGCGACAGCTCGAACTGCTTCTTCCAGTCGAAAAGAAAGCGGGCATAGCTGAGCGCGTCGTCGCGATCACGCGCTCCGGGACGGTGGCGGGCAACGTCCGCGGCATGAGCGGCGATCTTGTAGGCGATGACGCCCTGGCGAACGTCGTCGGCGTTCGGCAAACCAAGATGCTCTTTCGGCGTGACATAGCAGAGCATCGAAGCGCCGTGCCAGCCGATCATAGCCGCGCCGATCGCGCTGGTGATGTGGTCGTAGCCCGGCGCGATGTCGGTAACAAGCGGGCCGAGGGTGTAGAAGGGCGCTTCATGACACAGCTCCACTTCCTTATCGACCTGGAGCTTGATCTGGTCCATCGGGATGTGGCCGGGCCCTTCGATCATGACCTGCACGTCGTATTCCCAGGCTTTCCTGGTGAGTTCGCCGAGAACGCGCAATTCCGAGAATTGCGCTTGGTCGCTGGCGTCGGCAAGGCAGCCGGGACGAAGGCCGTCGCCAAGAGAGAAGCTCACATCGTGCTTCTGAAAGATTTTGCAAATGGCGTCGAAATTCTCGTACAGGAAGTTTTCCTTTTTGTGGAAGCTCATCCATTGCGCGAGCAGCGCGCCGCCGCGGCTGACGATTCCAGTGATGCGGTTGCGGACGAGCGGAACGAACTCGCGCAGGACGCCGGCATGGATGGTCATGTAATCGACGCCCTGTTCGGCTTGCTCCTCGATCACTTCGAGCATCACGCTGATGCTCAAATCCTCGGCGCGGCGGACGCGCGAAATTGCTTCGTAGACCGGCACGGTGCCGATGGGCACGGGGGAGGCTTCGATGATCGCCTTGCGGATGGCGGGAATGTCACCGCCGGTCGAAAGGTCCATGACGGTGTCGGAGCCATAGTGAACGGCGCGATGGAGCTTTTCGAGTTCTGTGTCGATGTTCGACGTGGTAGCGGAGTTGCCGATGTTCGCGTTGATTTTGCAGCAGAACGCCACGCCGATGCCCATGGGCTCGAGACTGCGATGATGGATGTTGGCGGGAATGATTGCGCGGCCCCGGGCCACTTCGTCGCGCACGAACTCGGGCGCGAGTTTTTCACGTTTGGCGACGTATTCCATCTCTTCCGTAACGACGCCCTGCCGCGCGAAGTGCATCTGCGAGAAATTCCTGGAGCCGTTATTCTGTGCGTTCGAACCGCGACCGTTGGTCGCCGCCACGCGCTTTTCAATCCACGCATCTCGTAGAGCCATGACTTCCCTCCGGCAACTTCGCCCCGCTGAGGTTTCTCCTGCTGCGGGACGGGTGAAGCGCTGCCCGAGCCACGACAGAACCACGGAACGCTCGACGCTCCGCCGTGGTTCATTATGTCACCCACAATTCGGCGCGGCAACACGCGGTGAGCCTCGGTGACGTCAAGCCGCTTGTGTAAATAGGTGGAGGGTGTGGGTTTTCCAATCCTGGTTGAAGCGACTGAAAATGGCATAGATGATTCGCTCCACGCTTTCGACGTTGGTGAAGACGACCATGGGCCGCGTGCGGCGGCGCA
>DATEKA010000147.1:0-18579 GCA_035277685.1 Candidatus Acidiferrales bacterium | reverse complement strand
GACAACAGCACGCCAATTCGTTTGGTCATAAGCAAGCGAAATTAGCACAGTTCGGTAGAGGCGCAAAACGACGCGCTCACGCGCAATGAATCTGAAGAGGACAGCAGTTCCAACCGGGTCGTCCGGCGGGTACCACAAGCGTGGTACCGCTCTCTATATGGCAATCGTGTTAGGGGTCCGTTTGCCCGCACCCCGGATTCTCCGAGCTGATTAGTTGAGGCGCTGGTCCAGGAGGAGGATGGTGCGGTAGAGCACCTCGGCGCCGTTGGTAACGTCACTCCAGGGAGTGAACTCAAGCGGTGAATGGCTGATGCCGTTGCGGCTAGGGACGAAAATCATGCCCATTCGCGTGAACCGCGCGGCGTTCTGTGCGTCGTGGCCTGCGCCGCTCGGCATGTCGAGATAACCAAGTTCGGCCGAGCGCGCAGCATCACGGATCGTCTGTTGCACGAGAGGATCGGCCTTGGCCGGCTCGTCGAAGTCGAGGGACGTGCACTGGATGGGAACGTTCTCCTCTTTCGAGATGGCCGCGAAACGCGTCTCGACATCACTCCAAATGCGGTGGACCTTCGCGGCATCCAGGTCGCGCAGCTCGACGGAGAATTCCACGCGCCCCGGAATGATGTTCGGCGCGCCTGGCTCGACCTTCATGATGCCGACCGTGCCGACCTGGCGTCCGGGCTCCGCGCGGACTGCTTCCCGCACCGCCAGCACGGCCTTTGATGCGGTGGCGAGCGCATCCCGCCGCTGATCCATGGGAGTAGTCCCCGCGTGATTCGCGAAGCCTGTGGCGGCGCAATTCCACCAGCCGATGCCCACGATTCCCTGCACCACGCCAATCGGAATCTTTGCCCGATCGAGAACTGCGCCTTGTTCGATGTGCAATTCCACGTAAGCAGCTACACGGCCTGGAGCAATTTTGGCTTTGGCGATGTCGGCTGGGTTCTGCCCGTATTTCCTGAGCCAGTCGGCCAGCGTCAGGCCCTGGTCGTCGCGTCGTGCGAGCACTGACGTATCGAGAGTGCCTGCAGCGGCGCTCGATCCGAAGACGCCGACGCGGAAATGAAAGCCCTCTTCGTTTGTCCAGATGACCACTTCGAGCGGGTGACGGGTCTTGAGGGTGTGATCGTTCAGCGCGCGAATCACTTCGATGGCGCTGAGGCTGCCCACGTCGCCATCGAAATTACCTCCGTGAGGCACGGAATCAATGTGCGAGCCGAACAGCAAAACGGGCAGGTTTTCCGTCCCGGCGCGATAGCCAAAAATGTTTCCGGCCGGGTCGACGCGCACCTCAAGACCAGCCTCGCGCATCCGTCCCATCACGTATTGGCGCGCGGCCATATCGGCATCGGAGAAACCGAGTCGCGTCACGCCTCCGTCGGGGTTGCGGCCAAACGTGCTCAGCTTTTCGAGGGTCTGGCGAAGCCGCTCACTCTGAACGTGGAAGGTTTCGCTGGAAGCGTGCGCGGACTGCTCCCTCTGTGCTGCCGGGGACGGTGCGCAGAGGATGGCGCTAAAAGCCGTAGCAAGGCAAATTCCCAGAACCGCTGAGAATCTTGGCATTCGCACTCCTTTAGTTAGCCCGGCGCGCCATTAAACCACAAAATCAGCGGGTACTCTGGATGGCGAAGGAATCTAGAACGGGAGTTTGCCGGAGTAGACGACGCGGGGGGTGCCGCGCGTGGTGCTTTCGATGCGGCCGATCTGATAATACTTTTCGCGCCGGCGCTTCAGTTCGCTTTCGACGTGCGCCACGTGCCCGGCGGGAACAACGAGGATCATGCCCACGCCCAAATTGAAAGTACCGAGCATTTCGTCGCGGTCGACCGTTCCCACTTTGGCGAGATAACGGAAGATCGGAAGCACCGGCCACGAGCCAAGCTGCACCACAGCCTGCATGTTGCGCGGCAATGCCCGCGGCAGGTTCCCGGTGATTCCACCTCCGGTGATGTGGGCCATGGACGAGACCCAGCCTCGCGCGAGAACGTTCTTCAGAAGCGGCCAGTAAGCGCGATGCGGCTTCAGCAACTCGGCTCCGATCTTATTTCCGATGTCCTGTACGTATGTTTCCGGTTCGAGTCTCGCAACCTCGAACACAAGTTTTCGCGCGAGCGAATAGCCGTTCGTGTGGAGGCCGCTCGATGGCAACCCGATCAGTACATCTCCGCGGCTCACTTGCCTCGCATCGAGCTGGCGCGATCGTTCGACCGCTCCAACGATGAATCCGGCAAGATCGTATTCGCCCGGTGCGTAGAAACCGGGCATCTCGGCTGTTTCGCCGCCGATGAGGGCGCACCCGGCTTGCTTCGCGGCGCGGCTCATGCCTTCGATCACCTGCTCGACGACGCGCGTGTCCATCTTCCCCAGGGCCAGGTAGTCGAGGAAAAACAACGGCTCGGCGCCCTGGGTCAAAATGTCGTTCACGCAGTGATTCAGGATGTCAGCGCCCACGCTGGAGTGAA
The DNA here is from genome assembly GCA_035277685.1 of Candidatus Acidiferrales bacterium. Taxonomy (GTDB): domain Bacteria; phylum Acidobacteriota; class Terriglobia; order Acidiferrales; family UBA7541; genus Palsa-295. The sequence continues at coordinate 16,117 of DATEKA010000147.1, read as the reverse complement.
TGCCCGTCGCGAATGCGACTTTCAGTTTCGTACCGACGCCGTCCGCGCTGGCCACCAGCACGGGCTCGCGCCACCGCTTGGTATCGAGCTGGAACAGGGCTCCGAAACCGCCGATCGGCCCGAGCACACCGCGGCGGAACGTTTTTCCGGCGACAGCGGCGATACGCCGCTTCGCCTCCTCGGCGACAGAAATATTTACGCCCGCATCCGCGTAGCGCATGGACTTGGCTCTTTTTTTCACGAGGGGCTGGGGCTCTATTCAGTCTAAAACGTACGGAACAGCCGTTTCCAACGAACTTCCCTGGGGTGGACAAACACTCGAAGATACGTTTCAAAACGCTCGCCGATGTGCCTGGGATCCCAAACTTCTTCCGGCGCTTTGATGGACATGTAGATCATTGCCGGAGTTCCGATAATGCTGCTGCGGGGAACGAATCCCCAAAAGCGGCTATCGTATGAATTTTCTCGATTGTCACCCATCACGAAATATTCGTGCGGCGGCACGACGATTGCGCCGTCGTCAACGTTCTTGGACAGTTCTGCGTTCCATCCCGGAGTGAGTTGGCTGCGAGAGCTGGAATCGGCCGCCGGCGGGAAATTGTCCATAAAAGCTGTCGCCAGACTCGGATCATGATACGCATACGGCTCTTCCAGCGGCGCGCCGTTGATAAAGACCCGCTCGTTAGCGATTTTTAGATGGTCGCCCGGCATGCCGATGATCCGTTTGATGAGATCGGGATGCCCCGGAAATGGTCCCGGAAAAACAATGATCTGCCCGCGCGTGGGTTCGCGCCAAAGTGTGACGTGATAGTCTGTGAAAGGGATTCCCGCATCGTATCCGAAACACGTGACGAGAACGTGATCGCCGGGCAGGATCGTTTGCTCCATCGAGCCGCTGGGGATTACTCGCGCCTGGACGACGGACCCTTCGATGAGGAAAAACGCCAGGATCACCCAGAACCACGAGATTATCTCGCGCCTGAACGCGCTCCGCCGTCCTTCGGGGATTTTTCTCTCGTTGTTATCGGTTTCGGACACCGTATGCCCTGTTCACGAGCCTCAACGGCCTCTTCCGATTCTAGAACGTATGGAACAGTCGTTTCCAACGAACTTCGCCAGGATGAATGAATACTTCCAGGTAAGTTTCAAACCGTTCGGCGATGTGTCCGGGATCCCAAACTTCCTCCGGAGCGGCGATCGACATGTAGATCATCACCGGCACTCCGATGATGTTCGCGCGTGGAACGAAGCCCCAGTAGCGGCTGTCATAGGAATTCTCGCGATTGTCGCCCATGACGAAGTAGTGGCCGGGGGGAACGTGCCACGGACCGCGGAACTCCGTGGGATTCGGCGGGCTCATCCGGTAAGGCTCGGATAAAGCTTTCCCGTTCACGTAAACGACTCCCGCGCGGATGTCCACCGTGTCGTCAGGCGTGCCGACCACGCGCTTGATGAAATCTGGATACCCTTCCTGCGGGAGCGGCGCGCGAAACACAATGATCTGCTGGCGCTTGGGTTCGCGCCAGAGCGGAACGCTCCATGCCGTGAAAGGAACGCCTGCGCTGTATCCGATGCGGCTCACGATCAGGTGATCGCCGATCAGGACGGTATTTTCCATCGAGCCGCTGGGAATCACGCGCGCCTGCACCAGCGTCCCCTCGATAAAAAAGAAGGCCAGGATCACCCAGAACCAGGAAAGGACTTCTCGCCAGACGCGGTCTTTGGTGGTTACAACCTGCTGTTTCGATTTTGCCGCTTTGATTTCCTCTGTCTGTAACTTTGGACTCACGACATCCTCTGTGATTTATGAGAGCAAGACTTCAGAAGCGAACCTCGCAAGACCCCACCTCTAGCCGGAGTTCGCAGCTAGTGAAAGGCTTCGCTAGTTCGCACGGTGAGCTTCCACTTCGAGTTGGACGAGCTCGGTGGGATAGCTGCCGGTGTAGCACGAAGTGCAAAATCTCCGTTCCGTGTCCTCGACCGCCGCGCGCAGCGATTCAAGCGAGAGATAGCCGAGAGAATCAGCCTCGAGGTATTGTCGAATCTCCTCGACCGACTGCCGCGCCGCGATCAGCTCGTCCCGTCTGGGCGTATCCACGCCGTAGTAGCACGGCGAAATGGTAGGAGGGCAACTGATGCGGACGTGAACCTCGGTCGCGCCCGCCTCCCGCATCAGCCGAACAATCTTGCGGCTGGTAGTGCCGCGCACGATGGAATCGTCAACCAGGACCACGCGCCGGCCCTCAAGCATGGAACGCACGGGATTCAATTTCAGTTTCACGCCGAAATCGCGGATGGACTGCTGCGGTTCGATGAACGTGCGGCCCACGTAATGATTGCGAATCAGCCCCATGCGGAAAGGGATGCCGGATTCGTTGGCGTACCCAATTGCGGCCGGGACGCCGGAGTCCGGAACGGGCACGACGATGTCGGCATTGGCGGGATGCTCGCGCGCCAGCAGCCGTCCGAGGCGCTCCCGGCTCTGATTGACGGACCTGCCAAAAACAAGGCTGTCGGGCCGCGAGAAATAGACGTGCTCGAAGATGCAGTACTGATGCGGCTTCTCGGGCGCGAAGCGGATCGATTCAATACCGCTGCGTGAGATGCGCGCCATTTCACCCGGCTCGACCTCGCGAACGTATTCCGCATCGATCAGGTCGAACGCGCAGGTCTCCGACGCCACCACCCAGGAGCCGTCAAGACGTCCGAGATTCAGCGGGCGAAAGCCGCGGGGGTCGCGGATGGCATAGAGCTCGTCCCTTGTGAGGATCACGAGCGAGTAGGCGCCCTCAACCTGATTCAGCGCGTCCGCGATGGCCGCAGCCAGGTTGCGCGCGGAACTGCGCGCGATCAGGTGAACGATCACTTCGGTATCGCTGGTGGTCTGAAAAATCGACCCGCGGTGTTCGAGACGCCGGCGAACTTCGAGAGCATTGGTCAAGTTACCGTTGTGACCGAGCGCGAGTTTGCCGCGATTGCAGTCGATCACCACGGGTTGCGCATTTGTCAAACTGGTGTCGCCGGCGGTGGAGTAGCGCGTATGCCCGATGGCGGACTCGCCCGGCAGCCCCGAGATCACTTCGGGTGTAAAAATCTCCTGGACGTGTCCGAGGGCCTTGTGCGAGTAGACGTCGAGGCCGTCGGTGGATGCGATTCCGGCCGACTCCTGTCCGCGGTGCTGGAGGGCATAGAGGCCGAGATATGAGTGCTTGGCGGCTTCCGCGTGGCCGAAAATGCCGAACACGCCACACTCATCGTGGAATCGGTCGTCCAGATCGTGCCCCATGTGATTCATGCGTTTTCGAGTGTCCGCGGCAGAGATTGCTCCCATGTCTTCCGGAAGGAGCTTGGATCTCCTCTGACGACGATCGCGCCCCTATATTCGATGCGGAACTCGCCCCGTATGACGTTCCCGGCGCGGAGTGCTTTCACGTTCCATTGTGCCGCAATCGCGCTGATTCGAGCAAGAAGATCGGGCGAAGCGGACACGATAGCGCGGGCGCCTCGTTCACCAAACAGGGCATGTTCGGCCGGCTGCCCTGCTGTTTCGGGCATCAGACTCACTTGCGCAGTGAGGTCCTTACCGCAAAAGCAGGATTCTGCAAGAGATATAGCCAGCCCGCCATCGCTTACATCATGAGCGGAGAGGATAGCTTTTTCGGCGGCGAGCTGCACAAGGCATTCGATAAGTCGTTTTTCAGCCCCGAGGTCAATCGCTGGAGGCGCTCCCGAAACAATCCCGTGAATAACCTTCGCGTATTCCGAAGAAGAAAACTCGCGCCGCTCGTCTTCAGCCGATGTCGTGGAAGCGCCGGCGTCGAGCAAAATCACCGTATCCCCTTCGTTCGCGAAAGCCGAGCCGAGTGAACATTCAACGTTTTCAAGCAGGCCCAGCACGCCGAGAACGGGCGTCGGATAAATGGGCTTGCCCAGCGTTTCATTGTAAAAACTGACGTTTCCTCCGGTGATCGGCGTTTCGAGTGCGCGGCATGCCTCGGCGATGCCATCGATCGCTTCCGTGAATTGCCACATCACTTCGGGCTTTTCGGGGTTACCGAAGTTGAGGCAATTCGTCGCCGCAATCGGCCGCGCGCCTGTGCATGCTACGTTGCGCGCAGCTTCGGCCACGGCGTGCATTGCCCCGAGCCGCGGCGAAAGAAAGCCCCACCGGCCATTCCCGTCGGTGGCTATGGCAAGCCCGCGCTTGCTTTCCTTCAAGCGCAAGACGGCGGCATCCCCGGCGCCGGGACCCACGCGCGTATTCGTCCGCACCATCGAGTCGTATTGCTCGGTGACCCAGGATTTCGACGCGATGGACGCCGACCCCAGCAAGCGCTGGAAATTTTCCGTGAGGTCCGCGCCTTCGGGCGCGAATTTGACCAGCTCCATCTGCTGTTCTGTGCCAGTCCGTGCTAGCGGCTTCGCGATTGGGCGTTCGTAGCGCGGCCCTTCCTCGGCGAGGGCGTGCGCCGGGATTTCAGCGGCGACTTGGCCCTGATGGATCAGGCGCAGCATCCCGTCTGTCGTCACGCGGCCGATCTCCACCGCGTCCAGCCCCCATTTTTCGAAGACAGCGAAAACTTCTTGTTCGCGCCCGCGTTCGGCAACCAGCAACATGCGCTCCTGCGATTCACTGAGCATCATCTCGTAAGGCGTCATCCCGGTTTCGCGCTGCGGAACGCGCGAGAGGTCTAGCTCGATGCCTACGCCGCCGCGAGAGGCCATCTCGGAACTCGAGCTGGTAAGGCCCGCCGCGCCCATGTCTTGAATCGCGACCACCGCGCCTGTCCGCATCGCTTCGAGGCAGGCTTCCAGGAGCAACTTCTCCATGAATGGGTCGCCCACCTGAACATTAGGGCGTTTCTGCTGCGACTCTTCGCTGAATTCCGCTGATGCCAACAGCGAAGCGCCGTGAATACCGTCGCGCCCTGTCTTCGCCCCCACGTAGATCACGGGATTGCCCGCGCCGCTCGCTCGCGCGAAGAACAGCTCGTCGCGGCGGCCAACGCCAAGAGCCAGCGCGTTTACCAGCGGATTGTTCGAATAGCAAGGCTCGAACAATACTTCGCCGCCCACAGTCGGGACGCCAAAGCAATTTCCATAAAACGCGATGCCGCGCACTACGCCATCCAGGATCTGGCGATTCCGGCGAATTTCTTCCTGCGTGGCATGGCTGGCCGCCGGACTCGGCGCAATCGGCCCAAAGCGCAGCGAGTCGAGAACAGCGATCGGCCGCGCGCCCATCGTGAAAATATCGCGAAGGATGCCGCCTACGCCCGTTGCCGCTCCCTGAAACGGCTCGACGAAGCTTGGATGATTGTGCGATTCGATTTTGAAAACGGCCACGAGACCATCGCCCACGTCAACGACACCCGCATTTTCGCCGGGACCCTGCACCACGCGCGCCCCGCGCGTCGGGAGCCGCTTCAAATGCACGCGCGACGACTTGTAGGAGCAGTGCTCGCTCCACATCACGCTGAAAATGCCGAGCTCGGTAAAGTTGGGATCGCGGCCCAGAATCTTCTGGACGCGCGCATATTCGTCGGGAGTGAGGCCGTGCTCTGCCGCTGTCTGAGCCGTAACCCTGGCTTCGGTCTCAATCATTGTTACGCGTGGACGCGTGCCGCTTCGTTGCGACGCCCGCTGTGCTCCGCTTTCAGACTGGCCACCATCGATCGAAAAATTACCAGCCCGTCGTCGGATCCAAGCGGTTCTTCGGCGGCACGCTCCGGATGCGGCATCAAACCAACAACGTTGCGGTCACGATTGCAGATTCCGGCGATGGCGGCAAGAGCGCCGTTCGGGTTCGCCACGCCGTCTTGCTCAGGCCCCAGGCCGCGAGCCGGATCGCCGGCGTCGCGTCCATCCGCATGGACATAGCGGAAAATCACCTGGTCATGGCGCTCGAGTTCGTCAAGCGCCGCCTCATCGCAGAAATAATTCCCCTCCATGTGCGCGATCGGAATCTGCAAAACCTGGCCGCGCCGGGCTTCGCAGGTAAATGGAGTGTTCGTGCTTTCGACGCGAATGTGCACCTGGCGGCAGAGGAACCGGAGGCCTCTGTTGCGCATCATCGCGCCCGGAAGGAGTCCTGCTTCGAGAAGTATCTGAAAGCCGTTGCAAATACCCAACACCAGCCCGCCAGACTGCGCAAATCGAGTGATGGCCCTCATGACCGGCGAGAATCGCGCGATCGCACCTGTGCGCAGATAGTCCCCAAAGGCGAATCCGCCGGGCAAAATGATGGCGTCGAACGCGAAAATCTCTTGTGACTGGTGCCAGATGAGTTCGACAGGCTGGCCGATTACCGCCCCGATCGCGTGGCAGGCGTCATCGTCGCAATTCGAGCCCGGAAACTGCACGACTCCAAATTTCATCGTGTTCGCCTCTTCAAAGCTATTTTAACACACCCCTTCACCGGCTCCCGCCACCGTCCGAACCGCCCTGATTCAGATCCGGTTGAAGAGCAGGGGCGCGCCGAGCTTCGAGGTGTAATTCGGCCGGTAGCGTTCGACATTGTAGAGCCGCTCCACATCCACCTTGCGCGCTCCCGGCGGCAAATCCCTCAGCGCGACCTGGCTGTAGCATCCGTTCTGCAGTCCGACGAGCCGCCCCTGCACGCCGTCGCGAATCAAGTCAACCGCAATATTCGCGTAGGTGATGGCTACTAGCTCATCGATCGCGTCGGGATCCCCGCTGCGCAAGTCGTACGTGAGATCGCTTTCCATCACTTCCTGCCCGGTGCGTTGTTTGATTTGCTCGCCGAGCGCGTGGCCGATATCGACCTTCTTGCGATGACCGTAGGCGTCCGCCTCGCCGTATTCCTCGACGGAACCTTCCTTCCACATCGCCCCTTCGGATACCACCACCAGCGCGTAGTTGCTCGGATTATTGCGCTTGTCTTCCATCAGCAGATCGCAGAGATGCCCCAGGTCGAACTGATACTCCGGAATCAGGCAGCGCGTCGAGCTGACGTAGGCGGTGTACAGCGCAGTGAAGCCCGCGTCGCGCCCGAACATGCGGAACACGCCGATGCGCTCATGGGAACCGAGCGTCGTCCGCTGGCGCGTGATCAGTTCCTTCGCGCGCGTGATGGCCGTCGAGAATCCGATGCAGTACTCCGTTCCCTGAACGTCGTTGTCCATCGTCTTGGGAACCGCAATCAGTGGGAATCCTTTCTTGTCGAGCACGGAGGCGAAGCTAAGCGTGTCATCGCCACCGATTGCCACCAGACAATCGATGCCCAGACGATCCAGGTTCTTCAGCACGATGGGCGTGAAGTCATAATACTTACCGTCGAACGGGAGTTGCTTCAGCGCGTCTTTCGAGATGTGCTGCGGCAGTTTCGATTCGGTCATTTTGCGCGGGTTCGTGCGCGACGTATGCAGCACCGTGCCGCCGCTACGGTCGATGGTGCGCGTGTTCTCCCGCGTGAGCGGGCGAACATAGTTCAAATCCGCATCCAACGCCGGATTCATGTGCGTCAGCCCTTCCCAGCCCCGCCGGATTCCAAGCACTTCCCGACCGATTTCGCTGGCTCGATACACGACGGACTTGATGACGGGATTCAGGCCGGGAACGTCCCCTCCGCCGGTTAGAATACCGATTTTCTTCTTGGCGCTCATGGATGCTGTCTCCCTGCTGTCCTCTTCGGCGCTCGGCGAAGGCCCGTTTCCTACACGTCTTCCCACGGCAGCGCGATGCTTGCGAATTCTTTTGATTGCTAAGATTTGCGCCGCCAGACCATTCTGCGGCGCGCCGGAAGGGGATGTCCAGTTCCGGCCGACCATATTACACGCTTTCGAGATGCGGCGGGTAGCGCGGCACGCCTACGCGTTTCGGTTGCTAAAGCGGACGCGAAGTCCGTATAATGAGCGATTGTCAATCGAGCATGGAGGCAGCATGTACGCCGTGATTCGGAGTGGGGGGAAACAGTACCGCGTCGAGCCGGGCGCGACGATTGAGGTCGAGCGCCTCGATGGGAAAGTGGGCGGGAAAGTTACATTCGACGAAGTGCTGGCCGTCCGCACCGATGAAAAGAAGATGCTAACGGGCGGAGACGCCGCCAAGGCGAAGATAACAGGGAAGATCGTGAAGCACGTGCGTGGGCCAAAGGTCAAGGTGCTGAAGTACAAGACGGGCGGACAGTACAAAATTCAGCGCGGCCATCGCCAGGGCTATACCGCAGTTCAGGTCGGCGAAATTCAACTCTAACGCAGGAAAAACGGATCCTCGATCGCCTGGAATAACGCGCTCGCGCTTTGCGAGGCGATCGCACAACTCAGTTCACATCTGCAGCGCGTGGACACGAAAAGGGCGCACTATGGCACACAAAAAGGGCGGCGGATCTTCGGTAAACGGGCGCGACTCACAGGGACAGCGCCTGGGAGTGAAACGTTTTGGCGGGCAACTGGTGAACGGCGGCAGCATTCTGATTCGCCAGCGTGGAACGCGCTACAAGCCCGGTCGGAACGTCGGGCGTGCCAAGGACGACAGCCTCTTCGCGATGACCACCGGCTTCGTGAAGTTTGAGGACAAGGGCCAGTTGGGCCGCTTTATCAGTGTCATGCCGGTGGAAGAAGCCTCGGCTGCCGCCGAAAAGAAGCCCGTAGCCCCTGCGGCCGGCTGATCGCGGAAAATCTCTTTTATGCGCATCCTGAGCGCTGGGCGCGCCTGTTTTTCCCCAAAATCCCAGCGTATGCTGTGTTTGACCGCGCTTTTGTGGTGAGCCTGCCGTGTTTGCTGACGAAGCGAAAATCATGGTGAAGGGCGGCGACGGCGGCAACGGTTGCGTTGCGTTCCGTCGCGAAAAGTACGTCCCCCGTGGCGGCCCCTCGGGCGGTGACGGCGGGCACGGCGGCGACGTCTACATTGAATCGAATCCGCACGACAACACCCTCCTGCGCTATCGCTACAATCGCGAATTCCACGCCGAGCGTGGCCGCCACGGCGAGGGATCGAAGTGTCACGGACGCTCCGGCGCCTCGCTCGTGTTGACGGTTCCCGTCGGCACGGCTGTTTTCGACGCAGACGCTGGCGGCCAACTCTTCGACTTCTCCGAGCCGGGGCAGAAGTTCCTTGCGGCGCATGGCGGGCGGGGAGGACGCGGCAACGGCAATCCGCATTTCATCCGCCCGTGGCATCAGGCCCCGCGCGAGCACGAAGATGGCCAGCCTGGAGAGGAGCGTCATTTGCGCCTCGAATTGAAGCTCCTCGCTGACGTCGGCCTCGTTGGGTTTCCGAACGCGGGCAAGTCCACGCTCATTTCGCGTATTTCCGCGGCTCGGCCCAAAATCGCCGCCTATCCCTTCACAACGCTTGAACCCCACCTCGGTGTCGTGTCGGCGGACCCCGATGCCGCTCCTGGCATGGGCCGCACCTTCGTCGTAGCCGATCTTCCCGGCCTGATCGAAGGCGCGCACGAAGGCGCTGGCCTCGGCACGCGCTTCCTGAAACACGTCGAGCGCACGCGTCTCATCGCGCATCTGGTGGACACCAGCGATGCCAGCGGCCGCAATCCCGTTCGCGATTTTGAGATCATCGAGCGCGAGCTTGCCTCGTTCAGTCCCGCGCTGGCGGAGAAACCCGTGATCGTTGTGGCGACGAAGCTCGATGCGACCACCGGCCGCACCCGCCTGGAATCGCTGCGCGATTATGCAGCAAAGCGCGGGTTGGAGTTCCGCGCCATATCTTCCGCCACAGGCGAAGGCGTCGTGGCGCTCGTGCGTGCGATGGCCAATCGCCTCGACCAGATTCCAAAGGCCGTATCGATCCCAGCGGTGGAAACTGCTGACGATGCCCGCGCCGCTCTTCCGCTGGAGAATCACGAGGCGGCGCGGCACACGGAGCCAAGGAGTTGAGCTCGCAGTCCGTTCATAAAACGCATGCTGCTCATTCTGTCCACGCGGGACACGCACATGGGCCTTCGCACGAGCACCGGCGCTCGATTGCGCTCTTTGGCGGGACATTCGATCCCATCCACGCGGGCCATTTAGTGGTCGCCCAGGCTGCACAACGCCGATTCCACCTCGATAGGATTTTTTTCGTTCCATCCGCGCACCCGCCGCACAAAACCCGGTCGGAGATGACGCCATTCATTCATCGCTACGCCATGGTCGCGCTCGCTTGTGCCGAACACCGCGGATTTTTCCCCTCGCTCGCAGAAGGTGCGCTTGATGGCGGTTCGCCCCACGTCTTTTATTCCGTGGATACGGTGCGACGCTTCCGCCGCGAGCATCCGGACGAACACCTGTATTTCATTGTGGGTGCAGACCAGTTCCTGGAGCTGCCCACCTGGAAGAATTATGAGTCGCTTCTCGATTTGTGCGACTTCATCATCGCCAGCCGTCCGGGCTTCCGGATTGACGCCCTGCGGCTGGTGGTTCCGCCGGAAAAGCTTGGGCGCCCCGCACCGGCGGACGGCAACAAGATCGTGCTCCGCAAATCCGCCATCCATTTGTTGACGACGGTCAACAGCCACGTCTCCTCGACGGAAGTGCGCGATCGCCTCCTCGAGAAAGAAAGCATTCACAGCCTTGTGCCGCCGCGCGTGGAGGAATACATTCTCGGACAGGCCTTGTACCGGTGAGTTTGGAAACGCTTCGACCCGAAATTCGCGCAGCCGTAGACGCGGCGCAGGACAAGCAAGCCGTGGACGTCACGGTGCTCAAGCTGCCCGGCTCTGGAACGTTCGCGGAGTATTTCCTGCTGTGCTCCGGCCAAAGCCAGCCTCAGATCAAGGCGATCAGCGATGCCATCGAGGAGCGCCTCCAAAAGCATGGCAAGCGGCTCTCGCACCGCGAAGGGAAGGCCGGAGCCGAATGGGTCCTGCTCGACTATGACGATTTCATCGTGCACATTTTCAGCGAGCGCGCGCGGCAGTACTACGATCTCGAGCGGCTCTGGCGCAACGCCGAGCGCATTGATTTCCCCGCGCCATCGGCCCCGCCGGGCGGCACCCGTGTCCACCCGGGCGCTGATCATCACATGCAGCCATGACTGCGCCTGACCTTCTCTGGGTCGCCGCCGATCTCGCTTCGCGGCGCGTGCTGGAGATCGCTCAAAAACTCTCCGAAACCGCCACCACCGTTCTGATCACCGGTGAAAGTGGAACGGGAAAGGATCAGCTCGCGCGCTGGATCCACGAGCATGGGCTGCGCCGCGACGCCGCCTTCCTGAAGATCGATTGCGCGAGCCTTCCCTCGGAACTCGTCGAGTCGGAGCTTTTTGGCCACGAACGCGGCGCGTTTACGGGTGCCGTCGCCCGCAAATCGGGCCGCCTGGAGATGGCTCAGGGCGGAACGATCGTCCTTGATGAAGTAGCCGCCCTTGCGCCGGCTGTACAAGCCAAGCTCCTGCGCGTTCTCGAAGAGCGGACGTTTCAGCGCCTGGGCGGATCCGAAGTGCTGCGCATGGACGCGCGTCTCATGGCCCTGACCAATACCGATCTCGGAGAGGCCGTCCGCGCCGGGCGCTTTCGTGAGGATCTTTTCTTCCGGCTGAACGTGGTGGCCATTGTCGTGCCGCCCCTGCGCGAACGGCCTGCCGACCTTCTTCCTTTAGCCTCGCATTTTGTTGCTCGACTTGCTCCCGTCCATGGGAAAACGGATGTCGCCCTGGATCCTGGAGCACTGCGCCTCTTGCAGAGCTACGCATGGCCCGGCAACATTCGCGAGCTGAAGAACGCGATCGAGCGCGCTCTCGTTTTCGCCAAAGGAACAGTGCTGCGCGCGGAGGACTTTCCGGAGATCGTTCGCGCCTCCGGCGACCCTGTCGGACGCAACGGCTCCTTGCGGTCGCTCGAAGATATAGAACGCGACGCCATCGCGGCCACGCTGGAGAGCACGCACTTCAAGATCGGCCGCAGCGCCGAAATTCTCGGCATCAGCCGCAAAACGCTGCTCGAGAAGCGCAAGAAATTCGGCCTGTTGTAGGGGCCTGTCGCACCTGCTTGTTGTCGGCGTTCTTGGTGTACCCAAATAGGTTCGAATCGGACGTTCAGATTCGCGACAAGATTCCCGACAAGATTCTGGTTGGGCACGCGCAGGAATTTGCATCAACCTGGAACCGTACGAGCGCACCAAATCGATCGGCCGCGTCCATATGAAGGTTCGCTTGATAATGCTAGGCAGAACGCGCCGCCCCGAAATTCGCGTGCTGCTCGATGACTATGTGGCGCGGATACGCCGTTACGCCGGGATCGAAATTAATGAGTTGCGCGACGCAAGTCCCGCCGCCCTTCGCAAGCTGAAAATCGATTCCTCCGCAACGGTCGTCCTGCTCGACGCCTGCGGAAAGCAGTTCACCTCGCACCAATTCGCTCATTGGTTGGGAGACTTACGTGATCGCGGCGTCCGCGAGCTCGCCCTTCTATGCGGCGACGCCGCAGGCTTCCCGCCCGAGCTTCGCGCCGCTGCGAAACAGAAAATTTCGCTTTCCACTCTGACCATGCCCCACGAGTTCGCCCGCGTGGTTCTCGCCGAACAGATTTATCGCGCGTTTGCCATCCTCGCCGGCCATCCTTATCCGAAATAAAACGCGCAGGCTCCTGGTCTTGACCTTTCCCGGAGCCCCCGTCAGTATTCTTGTTGATCTGCGCACGAAGGATGCGCACTTATGCCCGAGGGCAAGGGATTGCTCATCGTGTATACCGGGCCCGGCAAGGGCAAGACCACCTGCGCGCTCGGCACGGCCTTTCGCGCCGTCGGACAGGGCCTCCGTGTCTTGATGGTGCAGTTCATTAAAGGTTCGTGGCATTATGGAGAACTCGACGCCGCAAAAATGCTGGGGGATGATAAATTCGAGATTCGCCCCATGGGTCGCGGATTCGTCAAGGTGGGCGGCGCGGATACCGATCCGGAAGACGTTCGCCTTTGCGAGCAGGCTTGGGAGTATGGTCGCGAGCAGATTTACGCTGAAAGATACGATCTCGTCGTGCTGGACGAGATCAACTATGTGATCAGCTACAAGATGCTGGATGCCGGAAAGGTGGTCGAAGCGTTGCAGAAGCGTCCGGAACGCGTTCACGTGATCTGCACGGGACGCAACGCGCACCCCAAGCTTGTCGAGGCGGCCGATCTCGTTACGGAAATGCGCGAAATCAAGCACCCGTACACCAAGGGTATCCTCGCTCAGCGTGGCATCGATTATTGAAGCCGTTGACACTCGAGAGTCAACAGTCCATAACAAAGGCGGCTGCTGGCCGAGGCGGGTGGTTGGCCTGAACTCTGATCTCTCGCCTGTCAACTTTGACGGTTTCCTCCAATGACTTGGTTCAAGCGTGATAAGCAAGCTCTCGAAAATCCCACGCCCGTGGAAGAACGCCGCGTGCGCACTGAGGGCATGTGGACGAAGTGCAACCACTGCCGCGCCATCATCTGGAAAAAAGACCTCGAATCGAACTGGGAAGTTTGTCCCAAGTGCGATCACCATTTTCGCCTCGGCGCGCGCCGGCGCCTCGAACTTCTCCTCGATGACGAGCATTGGACCGAGAAGGATTCCGATTTGGCCTCGAGCGACCCTCTGCGCTTTGTGGACACCAAGCCGTATTCCGAGCGCCTCCAAGAAGCCCAACGCAGGCTGGGGATGAAAGATGCCATCCTCACCGGGGAAGGCAAAATGAATGGGCGGCCGGTGACCTGCTGCTCGATGGAGTTCGGTTTCATAGGCGGCTCCATGGGCGCGGTTGTCGGCGAGAAGGTGGCGCGAGCCGTTGAGCGCTCGCTCGCGCAGAAGCAGCCGTTGATTGTCGTGTCCTGCTCAGGCGGCGCGCGCATGATGGAGGGCGCGGTCAGCCTGATGCAGCTCGCCAAAGTCTCCGCTGCTCTTGCGCGCCTGGATGACGCGAGAATTCCCTTTGTTTCCGTTCTCACCGACCCAACGACAGGCGGTGTCACGGCAAGCTTTGCGATGCTGGGCGATCTCAACATCGCCGAGCCCGGCGCTCTGATCGGATTTGCCGGGCCCCGCGTGATCGAGCAAACCATCCGCCAGAAGTTGCCCGAGGGTTTCCAGACGGCCGAATTTCTGCTCGATCACGGTTTCCTCGATGCGGTCGTCCACCGCAAGGACATGAAGCGCTACATTTCGCAGGCGCTCGATTTCTTCCTGAATGCCGCATGAATTTTGAGGAGTCCGTCCGCTCTCTTTATGCGTTAGGGCGCGAACTCGCCGCCCCGCAACAAGCCCGCGTTCAGAAGTTCGGCCTTGATAACATCCGCGTCCTTTCGGCGGCGCTTGGCAACCCCCACCTTGCTGTCCCGTGCGTCCACGTCGCGGGAACGAATGGCAAAGGCTCGACGGCAGCGATGATTGAGTCCATCCTGCGCTCCGCCGGATTTAGCACGGGCCTTTACACGTCTCCCCATCTCGAGCGCATCAACGAGCGAATTCGCATCGATGGCAAGGAAATTTCCGATCATGCCTTCGCCGCCGCCTGGACGCGCGTTCAATCCGCTGTCGAATCGCTGCTCGCTGCGGGCAAGCTCGCGGCCCACCCCACATTTTTCGAATGTGTCACGGCCATCGCGTTCGTAGCGTTTCGGGGCTTACACGAACCGGGACCACTCGTTGCAGCGCCGCCGTCGGGCGATGGGGAATCCGGGGCTAGGGGTGGCTCTCAGACACGCCCGCCGCAGGCGCTCGATTTCGCCGTTTACGAAGTTGGTCTTGGCGGGCGCCTCGACTCGACGAACATCGTTGAGCCGCTGATTGCCGTGATTGCGCCCGTGGACTTCGACCATGAGAATTTCCTCGGTCATTCCATCCAGGAAATCGCCGGTGAAAAGGCAGGCATCATCAAAGACAACGCTTGGATTGTCAGCGCGCCACAGCGTCCCGAAGCGCGCCGGGTCATCGCGGCGAGAGCAAAGGAACGCGGCGCCCGGTTGGTCGAGACGGGTGTCGCTTGGCGCTTAAGCGAAATCACCTTACGCGAAGGCTTCTATCAAGCCGTTGCGTCGGAAATTGAAGGCAGTCGCGAGATTTCGCTCGCCCCCTCGCTTCCAGGGAAATTCCAGGTCCAAAACGCTCTCACTGCTGCGGCTGCAGTGTCCCTCCTTGCCGAGCGCGGCTTCGCCGTTTCCGATGACGCAATCGCCGCAGGAATTTCTTCGGTCCGCTGGCCCGGACGCCTCGAACGCATTTCCGCGCGTCCGTCCATTTACCTCGACGGAGCGCACAATCCTTCCGCCGCGCGCGAATTGAAGTCATTTTGTCTGGAAAATTTCTCCGGCCGCCGCGTTCACCTGATCTACGGCGCGATGCGCGACAAAGCCGTTGACGAAATTGCAGGCTTGCTCTTCCCGCTCGCCGAGAGCGTCACCCTAACTGAGCCACGCCAATCTCGGGCTATCTCTGCGCCGCTGCTTGCTGAAATCACTGCGGGTCTTGCCCGCCGCATGTCCACCATCCCGGATCCCATAGAGGCTCTTGAGGGCGTCTTAGCTGTCGCAAGCCCCGACGACGTTATTTTGGTTACAGGCTCGCTCTTCCTGGTTGGCGACCTCCGTCGTTATTGGCTCTCGCATCCCAAGCCCGCCCACCGCCCTGCATAATCCTGGAACAGAAGCGCCACCGTTGCCCACGTTCTCCGCCGATGGTACGATGAGTCGTTCATGACCGCCGAACCCTCCTCAAAACCGCGAGTCGGCATACCGTATCGCACGAGAAAAGAAGAGCTTGCCTCCGATCGTAGCCGCTATCGCCTGTACGTCAGCGCCGTTCGTTCAGCCGGAGCCGAGCCCGCAGAAGTTTCGCTTGGCCTCTCAGAAGCGGAGCTGGCCGACCTGGCAAGTACCCTGGACGGTCTCGTCTTGCCGGGCAGCCCCGCGGACGTTGACCCTGCCCTTTATGCGACGCCACGCCACCCGGCGTGTGTCGATCCTGACCCCGATCGCGAACGCACCGATTTCGCCTTGCTCGAGCACATCTTCCGTTCGCAGAAGCCAATTCTCGCTATCTGTTACGGAATGCAGAGCTTAAATGTGTTCTTGGGCGGTTCATTGGTACAGGACGTTGCAGCTGAGCTCCACACCAACGTCCAGCATGAATGGAGGGGCCGGGAAAACGGCGCACCTGAACCTTTTCACGCTCTGCAAGTCGAGCACGGTTCGAGGCT
>DATEKA010000146.1:0-13176 GCA_035277685.1 Candidatus Acidiferrales bacterium | reverse complement strand
AACGTCGATCTGGAAGCGGCCACGCATCGTGGTGTCCTGGTGATGAACACGCCGGGAGGCAGCAGCGTCAGCGTTGCGGAACACACGCTTGCGCTGATGCTGTCTCTGGCGCGATCGGTGCCGCAGTCGAACGCTTCGATTCACGCGGGCCGATGGGAAAAGTCGTCGTCGGGCATGGAACTGCGCGGCAAGACGCTCGGACTGATTGGCCTGGGGCGCATCGGAACGGAAGTTGCGCGCCGCGCGCGCGCGCTGGAAATGGACGTGCTCGCGCACGACCCGTACGTCACGCCCGCGGCTGCACGCGAACTCGAAGTGGAACTTGTGCCGCTCGATGAGCTTCTGCGGCGAAGCGACGTGGTCTCGCTGCACACGTCGCTTAGCCCGGCGACCGACAAAATGATCGACGCGGCGGCGATCGCGAAAATGAAACGAGGCGCGCGGATCATCAACTGCGCCCGTGGAGAATTGATTGATGAAGCCGCGCTCGCCGAGGCGCTGCGTTCGGGGCAGCTTTCCGGCGCGGGGCTCGACGTGTTTGCAGTTGAGCCGCCCAAGAATTCTCTGCTGATTGGACTGCCGAACGTGGTGGCTACGCCGCACATCGGGGCGTCCACGGCCGAAGCGCAGGAGGAGGTCGGAACGGCCGTGGCGCAGCAGGTGCGGGATTATCTGGCCGACGGCATCATCCGGAATGCGGTCAACATGCCGGCAATTTCAGCGGAGCAGTATCGGCGGTTGCGGCCTTATGTGGAGCTGGGCGAGCGGCTGGGAATGCTGGTCGCACAGGCGGCGCCGTCGCGCAGCTTCAGCCGTTTGCGCATCCGCTATTCGGGGGAACCCGCCGAACTGGGCTCGCACGTGATTCGCAGCGCGATAGTGGCGGGCCTGCTGAATTGCGTGCTCGACGAGAAAGTGAACCTGGTCAATGCAGGCCAGGCCGCCGCGGAACGTGGCTTGCAGATTGAGGAAACGGCGCGCCGGCGCGACCGGGGATTTCCGAACACAGTCGAAGTAACGCTCGCCGACGGTGGCCGCGAACTTTCTGTCGAAGGCGCGGTAATGCAGGACGGGTCGCCGCGGATTCTGGCGCTCGATGGCATCGGACTCGAGGCGCCGCTGGAGGGAACTCTTCTGCTTACGAGGAACCGCGATGTGCCCGGCGTGATCGGTCAGATTGGGACGGCTCTCGGAAGTGTGGGAGTGAACATCGCGACGTTCGCGCTCGGCCGGCGCGAGCCGGTGCGCGGGGCGGAGGCGGTTGCGCTCGTGCGGCTGGATGGCGAAGTGAACGCGTCAATCGTTCAAAAGATTCTGGCGATCCCGTCAATCACGGAAGCGCGGTTGATGCGCTTGCCGGAGCCCGCGCGCGCGAGCGCAGCATGCTGACACGGTTCAGGCGCAGAGACGAGTGAAACGAAGGAGCCGCGGGCGTTTCGCATCGCCAACGGGTTCTTTTGTTCAAAAGGTTCAGTTACGCGATTGACGTCACGGCCGCGGCGATGTGATTGGCAGAAAGGCCAAACATGTCGAGGAGTTCTTTCTCTTTTCCGGAATGCGGCATTCGCGTGACGGCCAGATGACGGAAGTTCGCCGGCGCCGCGCCTGCTTGCGCGAGGGCTGAGAGAACTGCTTCGCCCACGCCGCCCTCCGCCCAATGGTCCTCGACGACCACCAGCCTGCCACCCGTCGCGTTCACTTGCTCGGCAAGCGCTTTGCCGTCAATCGGCTTGACGCAGTAAAGATCTATGACGCGAATCGCGGTGCCTTTCGTTTTCAGGTCGTCCGCAGCTTTCAGCGCTTCGTGCAGCGTGATGCCCGCGCCGATCACGGTGGCACGATCCTGCGCGCTCTGGCGGAGCACTTTGAACCCGGGAACGGGGAATCGTTCGTCCTTCGAGTAAAGAATCGGCGTCTTCGGCCGGGAGGTGCGCAGATACGTGACGCCGCCGGTGCGCGCCATGTATTCAGTAAGCCGCTCGGCAGAAATTGCGTCGCTCGGATAGAGCACGATAGAGCCGTTTACGGCGCGGAAGATGGCCAAGTCTTCGAGTCCCATCTGCGACGGCCCGTCTTCGCCAATGGAAACTCCGCAATGGGAGCCGCACAGACTTAAGTTCGAACGGCTGACTGCGGCCATGCGAACCTCGTCAACCGCGCGCGAAAGAAAACAGGAGAAGGTGTCTACAAACGCGGTAAAACCCCGCGCAGCGAGGCCAACTCCAACGCTGACCATGTTTTGTTCGGCGATGTAGGCCTGGAAAAAGCGGCCGGGATAGGCTTTGGCGAAGATTTCGGAGAACGTCGAGTTGTCAACGTCGCCCGAAAGATCTACGAGTTTTGGATTCACGGCGCCGATGCGCTTCAGCGCATAGCCGTAGGCCTCGCGAGTGGCAACCGGCTTGGACGGATCGTAATCCGGCTGCGCCGGCGGCGGAAAATCGGCGCGGCGGGGAAGAGACTTTCGGGCGTACGACTTTCCGGGATCGGGCGGAACGTCGATTCCGCCGCCGAGTTCCTTGATGGCCGCGGCGAGTTGGTCCTTCGAGAACGGCTTGCCATGCCAGCCCTGTTTTCCGGCCACTTCGCTGAAACCGTGTCCCTTCTCCGTGCGCGCGAGAATTGCCTGGGGCTTGCCCTTTGTCGCCTTCGCGCGATCGAGCGCCGCGAGAATCGCCGGGACGTCGTGCCCGTCAATCACTTCGGTGGCGAAGCCTTCCGACTCGAACTTCCTCTGATAGATTTCCATCTGATGCTGGTACATCGTGGGCTCGCTCTGTCCGAGCGCGTTGATGTCGCCAATCACGGTGAGACTGTCCAGTTTGTAGTGGCCGGCGAAGGCGGCGGCTTCCCAGATTTGCCCTTCCGCGAGTTCGCCATCGCCGGTGAGGACGTAAACGCGCGTGGGACTATTATCAAGGCGCGCGCCAATCGCGAGCCCCGCACCGACCGAAAGCCCCTGCCCGAGAGAGCCCGTCGCAGCATCTACGCCGGGAATCAGGGGAGTCGGATGGCCCTCGAGTTCACTGGACGCCTGCCGCAGGGTCATCACCCGCGATTCGGGAAAGACTCCAGCTTCGGCCAGCACCGCGTAGAGCAGGGGCGCGGCGTGGCCCTTCGACAGAACGAAACGGTCGCCAGCGGGCGAGTTTGCATCTTTCGGGTCGAATTTCATGGCGTGGAAAAACAATCCGGCAACCAGATCTGCTGCCGACATGCAGGAAGTTGGATGGCCCGAACCCGCAGCGGTTGTCGACATCATGGACAGAATGCGCAGGCGCCGCGCCTTTTCTTTGATCTCGGCGACCGTCGAAGAAGAATATCCCGCGGGTGAGGTGACGCTCATGAGGGGCTCCTTTTGAGGCTACTCTAATAGAGATGCAATTTTACCCATTTCGGACGCAGCGTGCGACCAGGCTTCAAAAAAATCCGCTGAAGAGTGGCGCCGGCATACGGAGGAACGGGAATCGCCGCCGCGACCGCGTGGACACGGCAATTCGCCCCGTCAGGAGGCCCGCAGGGCGGCTCCCAGCTTGGTCTGCAGCGAGTCCACGATGCGAGAAGAAAACGCCGAGAGCTGCGCCTCGGTCAGCGTCGCTTCGGCGCTCTGGAACGTTACTCGGATCATCAGCGAGAATTTTCCGGCGGGAATCTGGCCGCCGCGGAACAGATCGGCGGGCTCGATGGCCAACAGCTCCGGAATCTGCAGAGCGCGTACCGCTGCTTCGACTTCCGCGAACGGAACGCCGTCGTCGAGAACGAGCGAAAAATCGCGTTCGACGGCAGGAAAGCGCGCGAGCGGAGTGAAATGCAGAGCGCCGCGTGCGGACTCGATGGCCCTGAGCAACGGCTCGAGTTGCAGTTCCGCGACGAATACTTCCTGGCGCAACTTCAGTTGGCCGGCGACATTTCGTGAAAGCCGGCCCGCTAGCCCGATCGCGTTCTTCGCCGATGCCCCGCCATTCGCGCCGGATAGCGCGAAGGATGCGGCACGCGTTGGCGCCAGCCAGTTCGGTCCGCCCGATTGCCAGGTGAAATGCCCCGCGAGGCCGCCGATCTGGTCGAGATTACCTTTCAGGTCGGCAAACGACAATTCGCGAACGTCGGCGTAGATCGTTTTTTCGTGCGCGAGACCCGTGGCTCCGAGCGTGAGCACGGGCGTCTCGATCGGCTCGCCGTTTTGCACGGCATAGGCCTTCCCAATCTCGAATAAGCGGAGATTGCGCTGTCCGTGATTCAGGTTCCACTCGACTGCGCCAGCCATGCTGACAATTCCTGTGGAGCGCATCACGGAGGCATCTTCGGCCAGCGGATTGCCGATCACGGCCGGCATGACGTTTTCCGGCCGGAACATTGCATCGCGCCGCGAATCGACGATCGGTATTTCCAGAATTTCCTGGTATCCGAGCGCGACGAGACGGTCGCGTAGCCGGTCGAGAGCGTCCGCATGGGGCAGCCGCTGTGCGGGCTGTTTCGCCGGAGGCAAACGCGGCGGGAACTTGTCGTAGCCATAATGGCGCGCGACTTCTTCGATCAAATCGATACCGCGTGTAACGTCGTGGCGCCAGGAGGGCTGGGTGCAGTCCCATCGCGCGGCAAGCGAGCCCGCGCTGCCTCGGGTTACGTCCACGCGCACAGGCTTGAAACCAAGCGAGCTGAGAATCTCTTCAACATCGCGATCAGGCACGTCGGCGCCCATCACGCGCAGCAACTCCTGGCGCGTGAATTCGATGTGACGCGGCGGCTCGCGCTTCGGATAGGCATCCACCACTCCGGCGAGAATTTCGCCTCCCGCAAGCTGCTGGATCAATTCCGCGGCGCGACGCGAAGCGGCTTCGGCCATTTCGGGGTCGGCGCCGCGCTCGAAGCGGTAGGAAGCTTCCGTGCGCAGGCCAAGCGCTTTCGACGTGCGACGAATCGCAATAGGATCGAACCAGGCGCACTCGATCAATATATTCCGCGTGCTGAAGCCGATCTCGCTTTCCGCGCCGCCCATCACTCCGCCGATCGCCAGCGCATGCACAGGGTCGCAGACCACGCACATGTCTTTTGCGAGCGTGCGTTCCACACCATCCAGGGTACGCAACTTCTCGCCAGGCTGGGCGCGGCGAACGATGATGCGGTGCTCGCACAATTTGTCCAGATCGAACGCGTGCAAGGCATGGCCCAGCTCGAACATCACGTAGTTCGTGACGTCCACGACGTTGTTGATGGAGTTCTGGCCGATGGCTTCGAGGCGTTCGAGGAGCCAGCCGGGCGAGGGCTGCACTTTCACTCCGCGAATGACGCGAGCGGTGAAACGTCCGCACAAATCGGGAGCTTCGATATCCACGCGAACAGCGCCGGCGACTTTGTCTGCCGATTCTTTCAGCTTGGGTTGGACGGATTTCAGCGGCAGGCGGTAGATTGCAGCAAGCTCGCGCGCGATGCCGTAATGGCCCAGGCAGTCCGGACGATTCGACGTGATCTCCGCGTCGAGAATGGGGCCGGCAGGCGAGTCGTCCACAGCGTCGATGGCAACGCCAACGAGCGATAAGCGCGATCGCAGGTCCGTCGCCGGCGCGATCACGTCCACGAATTCCTTCAGCCAGTTGTAAAGGACCTTCATCTAAAGCCACTCGAGCCCCTGCGCGGCTCTCTTATTGGGCTATCCGAAACTGGAACGGCCGGAATTCCGCCAGTCGCGCAATTTTTTTCGTTGACCGTTATCACAATAAAACCGACGCGGCCCGCGCTCATCGCGATCAGGGCATCATTCGTGAGCCGACCTTTTCCAACTTGGTCGTAACGGTACTTCGCGCCAACCTGACTCAAGACTTTTCCGGCTGTGGCCCAGTCGGCCAAATTGGCAACCAAGATCCGGCCCGCACGATTGCAGTCCCGCTCAAAACGCTCCACCACGCGTCGAGCCCTTCGAGCACGACGGCGCTCAGCCATGCCGGAGCGCGATTCGCCAGACGGCGAAGGTGCAGGGCAGGATCATCGTCGAGGCTCAACAACCGAATGTAGGCAGAGGTGTCGAACAGAACTGGGCGCACAACCGGTCCTATTCGGCGAGAAGGCCGTACACGCCTTTGATCTCCATGCCGCCGCCCAGAAGCCGACCGCTAGCCTCAGCCGAGCGATTTCTTTCATACTCGGAAATCACGAAATCCAGAGGGCGTTCAATCGCTTCGGTTTCGGTTTCACCGCGCAAGAGTTGCTTGGCCCGCCTGATCTTCACCGCATCCAAAACGAAGTGCTTCTGAGACCGCGCTCGCGTCCGGCTCACCCTCCCTCTCCGCCATGACTATACCACGCCGAAGGCGGCCACGCGGTGCGTCGCGCAAGCGGGGCGCACGCGCAACAAGACAGCGCGGCGAGCAAGATCGCGCAGTGGGCGACGGGAAGGGCAGCATCCTAACTCGGCTTTCTTCGCCGAGGAACTTTCGCTCCCTTTTCTCGCGCTTCGCTCAGGCCGATGGCGATCGCCTGTTTGCGGCTTTTCACCCGCCCTCCATGTCCGTGGCTTCCCGAACGAAGCGTGCCATGTTTTTTCCTGCGCATGGCGCTCCGAACGCTTTTTTGAGCGGCTTTTCCGTATCGTGCCATTCGATGCCTCCGCGAAATTCGAAGCGGCTGGACCACATTCATTCGATGTTCGCGTCCGGGGCGAAGGTAACACTCGAAAAAACGGACAGGAGCCGGAGAATTAGCCCCAGGTCTACGGAAGCTGGCGCAGGAAGCGCACGTCGTTCTGGAACAGCACGGGAAGCTCGCTGATGCCGTACTTCATCATGGCGAAGCGGTCGACGCCCATGCCGAAGGCGAAGCCCGAAAGCCGCTCCGGATCGTAGCCCACGAAACCGTAGACGGCAGGATTCACCATGCCGGCGCCGAACAGCTCGATCCAGCCCGAATGCTTGCAGATGCGGCACCCGCTGCCGCCGCAGACGTGACACGAGGCGTCCACTTCGGCCGACGGCTCGGTGAACGGAAAGAAGCTTGGCCGCAGACGCGTTTTCACTTTTGGCCCAAAAAACGCGCGCACGAAGTACTCGACCGTGCCTTTGAAATCGCAGAAGGTGATGTCGGTATCAACTGCGAGGCCTTCAATCTGGTGGAACATGTAACCGTGCGTCGAATCGGGGTTGTCGCGCCGATAGACTTTCCCCGGGACGATGATGCGCACGGGGGGCTGCTGCTTTTCCATCGTGCGAATCTGCATGGGCGACGTGTGCGTGCGCAGGAGATGCGGCGAGCGCGTCCCTTCGATGTAGAAGGTGTCCATATTGTCGCGCGCCGGATGATGCTCGGGAATGTTCAACGCTTCGAAGTTGTAATACGGCGTTTCGATTTCGGGGCCTTCGACCACGCTGAACCCGATCGAAAGGAAAATGCGCTGCAGCTCCTCGAGCGTCTGGCGGATCACGTGGCGCGTGCCGAGCGCCCGCTCGATTCCGGGAAGCGAGAGGTCGATTTTGTCGCGCGCCGCCGCCGATCGTTCGGAAGCGCTTTTGAGTTCCGCTTCGCGTTGCGCAAGCACCTGCTCGACGTGCCCCTTGAGCTTGTTGAGTTCCTGGCCGACGACGCGCTTCAGCTCCGGCGGCGCCGGTTTCAGCCAGTTATCGCCAATTTTTCGAAGAAGACCAGCCTGGCGTCCCCGCCAGTGGAGGTCCAGGGCTTGCCAGGCGTCGAATGCGTCCCCGTTACAATTCGACTGATCGTCCTTATCGAATTCTGAATGCAGAGCGCTGAACAGCGACACAATCTGCTCGGCGGAGTTCGCTCCCAATTCCGCGAGCGTTTGGTCGGTTTTGCGCTTTCCATCCATTGTCGAGGAGCACGAAGCGAACGGTGCGATCAGGAAATCGGGCCGTCTAAGCGGTGGGCACGGCATGCCGTGCCCCTACCCAGCAATGCAAACGGCTACGACGTCACGCGGCGGGCGGCGCTGCCGGCGCTTTTGCTAAATTTGCCTTTGCTGACGCGGCCAGCGCGGCGAATCCCTCCGCATCGCGAACGGCCATGTCCGCCAGGATCTTGCGGTCAATGTCCACGCCACCCAGCTTCAGTCCATGAATCAACTGGCTATAGGTAGTGCCGTTGTTGCGCGCGGCCGCGCCAATCCGCTGGATCCAAAGCGTGCGGAAATCGCGCTTGCGGTTGCGGCGGTCGCGATAGCTGTAGCGCAGCGACCGGTTCACTGCCTCTCGTGCCGACCGGTACAGTTTGCTCTTCGTGAGAAAAAATCCCTTGGCGTGCTTCAGCAGCTTTTTTCGCCGCGCGCGGCGCTTTGTTCCTCGTTTTACACGAGCCATGGCTCTCGGTCTCCTGTTCTAATTCGACTCGGAAAATAGTGCGCGGAGGGTGCGGCGCGGCGTAGATGTTCCAAGAACGGAACAGACACAGCGCGTTGCGCAATCTCCGCGGCGTGTTCGTCGAGCCCTCGCGCGCATTGTGCGAGAGCGATGCAAGCTGAGATCAGCTTGCCTGCCCTGACGTCTCGCCAAATCGGAGAATCAGAGCAGAACCTTCATCCCGCCCTGCGGGATTCGGGCCGAGCCGGCAGGCCCGCCGCGGCGGGTTTGCTCTGCCTGGCTTCGGGGAAAAGGGAATTCTAGCCGGTCAGATGCCGTAAGGCAACGCCCGGCGCACGTTCGGGACGTCGGCCGGATTCACTTCGACGTCCCCCGCGAGCTTTCGCTGGCGCCGCGGCAGCTTGGTTCCAAGCAGGTGGCGTTTGCCGGAATGCCAACGCATCACTTTGCCTGTCGCCGTAACTTTGAACCGCTTCGCGGCTCCCCGGTGCGTCTTCAGTTTCATTTTCTTGTTCTTCGTCACGATTCCTCTTCGCGAATTGTTCGTCTTGGTTTAGCGCGCTTGCCTACGCGCCGCCCGCAGGCTGCGCGCGTCCCGCCGAAACAGGAACGCCTTTCTTCGGAGCCAGCAAAGCCAGCAGAATATTTGCCTCCATCCGGGGCCCGAACTCCACCTGCGCGTGGTCCATGATGTCCTTCAGCAGACGCTCCATCTTCGAGCGACCGACGTCCTGGTGGGCCATTTCACGGCCGCGGTGAAAGATCATCGCCTTCACCTTGTAACCTTCGCCCAGGAAACGAATGATCTGGTTCTTACGCACCTGGTAATCGTGTTCGGCGGTTGACGGACGGAACTTCACTTCCTTGATCTGGCCGCCCTTCTGATGCTTCTTTTGTTCGTGCGCCTTCTTGTTTTGCTCGTAAAGAAACTTGCCGTAGTCAGCGAGCTTGCAAACCGGCGGCATGGCGTTCGGCGAGATTTCGACCAGGTCCAAACCTGAATCCCGCGCGCGTTTCAACGCGTCAAACAGGGAAACCACGCCGAGTTGGTTCCCGTCGTCATCGATCAACCGGACTTCCCGAGCGCGAATGCGCTCGTTTACTCGAAGGCCACCCGGACCACCACGTTCTGCGATAAAGCCACCTCCACGCCCCACGAAAAACTTCGCTGGTTTTCCGGCGACCGTCGAAACCGACAGGGTACAGAAAAACCGCCATTAGGGACAGGAGCGAAAGTATAGCATGCCTCTCGCGCTCGCCCGCAATAGAACATTTCTGGTCCCGGGCCGAACGTGCAGTCTGCTCACTTGTTCCGGTTGGCGCGCGGCTCGGTCCATATCAGAAACCGTGTACAGGGATGGGATATCGCGTTATGCGATCGCGCCCGAGCGGGTTTCTTCCTGAAGGTCCTTAATAAATTGATCCAAGGGGCGAGGCCCGAGATCGCCCTTCGAGCGGTGCCGCACCGACACGGTGCCCGCTTCCGCTTCTTTTCCGCCAAGAATGAGCATGTAGGGAATTTTCTGAAGCTGAGCGTCCCGGATTTTCGCCTGCAACTTCTCGTTGCGGTCGTCGCGATGCACGCGGAACCCGGCGTCCTTCAATTGCTCTGTGACTTTCTTCGCGTACTCCTCGAATTTTCCGCTCACCGGCAGCACGGAAACCTGCACGGGCGCCAGCCATGAAGGAAAGGCGCCGGCATAATGCTCTATCAGCACACCGAAGAAACGTTCCACTGAGCCCCACAGCGCGCGGTGCACCATCAGCGGCTGATGGCGCGAACCGTCTTCGCCAACGTATTCGAGTTTGAATCGCCGCGGCAGATTGAAATCGAATTGGACGGTCGTGAGCTGCCACGGCCGCCCGATCGCGTCCACCAGCTTCACGTCGATTTTCGGCCCGTAAAACACTGCTTCGCCGGGCATGTACTTGTACGCGACGTTCATGCGCTTCAGCGTGTTCACCAGCGCCGCTTCCGCGCGTTCCCATTCCTCCACCGTCCCCGCATAGTCGCCCGGCCGTTCCGGGTCGCGCGCAGAAAGCTCCACTTCGTAACGGTCGAAACCGAACACCCGCAGCACTTCCCACGCGAACTCGACACAGTCCTGAATTTCCTTTTCGATCTGATCAGGCATGCAGAAGATGTGCGCGTCGTCCTGCGTGAACCCGCGCACCCGCAGCAGTCCATGCAGTACGCCGGAACGCTCATAGCGATACACCGTGCCCAGTTCGGCGAGCCGAATCGGCAGTTCGCGATAGCTGCGCAGCCGGGACTTGTAAATCAAAATGTGCCCCGGGCAATTCATCGGCTTGAGCTGGTAATCGTCTTTCTCGACTTCCATGGGCCCGAACATATTGTCTTTGTAAAAGCCGGTGTGCCCGCTGATTTCCCACAGATGGCGGCGCATCACGTGCGGCGTGAAAACCAGGTCGTAGCTATGCCGCACAAGTTCCTTGCGCAGCCAGTCTTCCATCTCGCGCCGGATGATCCCGCCCTTCGGGTGCCAGAAAATCAGGCCGGGCCCGGCATCGTCCTCGATGCTGAACAGATCGAGCTCCTGCCCGAGCCGTCGATGATCGCGACGCTTCGCTTCCTCCAGCTTATGGAGGTAGTCGTCCAGCTCTTTCTGCTCGACGAAGCATGCGCCATAAATCCGCTGCATCTGCGGATTGCCTTCCTGGCCCTTCCAGTAAGCGCCCGCGACGTTCATCAGCTTGAACGCCTTAATGCGCCCAGTCGAAGGAATGTGCGGCCCTCGACAGAAATCAATGAATTTCCCTGTCGCGTAAAACGACACCATCGGTTCGCTGGCCTTCTCTTCCACCAGCTCGCATTTGAATTCCTGGTTCAGCTTGCGATAGAGCTCCAGCGCTTCGGGCTTGGGAATCAGCTTGCGCTCGTTCGGCACATTCTTCGCGGCAAGCTCGTGCATCTTCGCTTCGATTTTCTCGAGGTCTTCGGGAGTGAACGCCTCGTCGCGCACGAATTCGTAGAAAAAGCCGTTCTCGATCGGCGGACCGATGCCCAGCTTCACGTTGGGATAGAGTTCCAGCACAGCGGCAGCCAGCAGGTGCGCAGCCGAGTGCCGGAAGACCTGAACCGCATCGGGATCCTTCGCCGTCAGGATGGAAAGGGTCGTGCTCTGGTCGAGCGGAAGCGAAAGGTCAATCAGTTCGCCGTTGGTCTTCGCGACCAGCGCCTCCTTTGCCAGCCTCGGCGAAATCTGCTGCGCGACCTGCGCCGCGGTCGTCCCTCGCGGCACCTCCCGCTTCGCCCCATCCGGCAATGTAATTTCTATGATGTCCGCCACTACAGAATCCTCGCCGCAAAATTAGCTTTGCATTTTAGCACTTGTGACGCGGGCGTCTTGCCTGCGATTTTAGTCCCTGCCTAAATGTAGCGCTGAACCCGCCTATGGCACGAACATAGAATCCTTTGCATCCCCATTTGAAAGCACGAATCTGATGTTCTGTGGCCTGAGGCTTGAATGTAGCGCCGCGCAAAAGGCGGGCACGTTTCCTCAGAACTCCTCGATGGAGCGACAAGCGATGCACGAAGTTCAGAGAACGAGAGCGTATCTCCCAGCCGCCGGCAAAGACTGGGCGCTGCCGTTCTACGATCCCATGGTCAAGCTGCTGGGAGGCGATGCCGCGCGCCGGCAGCTTCTCGATCAAGCTAGTCTCGCGCCTGAGCAGCGCGTCCTCGACATCGGCTGCGGCACGGGCACACTCGTCGCGCTCATCAAGCGCCTCTATCCCGCCGTGGACGTTGTCGGCCTCGATCCCGATCCTAAAGCCCTCGCGCGAGCCAAGACTAAGTCAGCGAGCGCAGGGGCCTCGATTCAATTAGACCACGGATTCTCCGACGAACTGCCTTACCCGGACGCGTCCTTCGACCGTGTGTTCTCTTCGTTCATGTTCCACCATCTCGAGGCTGAATCTCGCGAACAAACTGTGCGGGAAGTCCGGCGCGTCCTGAAGCCGGGCGGCTCATTTCACCTTGCCGATTTTGTGCATGCTGGGAAGCACGGCCACGGCCTGTCCCATCGGATTCAGTCACACTCTCATTTCAAAGACAACTCGGACGAACGCATCCTCTCGCTCATGGCCCAGGCCGGCTTCGCGCGCCCGAGGAAGGCAGGCGATAAGACCATGATGTTTGGCCTGCTGCACGTCGCCTACTACGCGGCGTCAATTTGAGGAGTGCGATCCTGGGATCCGTGTGGCGCGGGCTTGTCCTACATGCCGCATGCGGGTCTCACCCGCGGATTTTATCTGGTATTGGATTACGCGTTGGTTGAAGCGTCCGAGCCAGACCAGGGGAGCAGTTCGCTACCGGCGCCTTTTACGAGCTCAACTCCATCATCTTTCCGTTCGGACCGGAGATGCGCGCCCGCAGTTGCGGCCTTTCGCTTCGCTTGACCGCCACGTCCACGCCCATCGCTTTGCAGGCGGACTCCAGCTTCGTGGGGTCAGGTCCCGCGATGCTGAACTCCTCGAGCTTCGCTCCTCGTGGCGCGTCTTCCGACGGATGCGGGCTGTCCGGACTCCATTCAATAAGGAATGGAAGCACGCCGGCGTTGTCCTTCAAATTCAGCGTTTTCCAGTTAAGGATTCGCCCATCCGGCCGCTTCCGCGAACCCGGCTGCGGCCCTCCAAAGGCAATCCCCGCATTGCGAAGGCGACTCGCGAATTGATCGAGGCCGCCGGGGTGCGCCGCCCAGCCGATCAGGTCCGGCTCCCTGAGTCCAAGCAAACGCCGCCGCTGCAGCTCAAGCCATTGTGGCAACGTTGCTCCCGCCTGCCGCGGATCGGGTGCAATAATCTCCAAATAATGGCGAGTGCCCAGTGAAAGCAGCGCATTCTGCGTCCCGCG
>DATEKA010000145.1:0-3631 GCA_035277685.1 Candidatus Acidiferrales bacterium | reverse complement strand
CTCGAGGAAGCCAGTCTCGCAAACGATTCCAATTGCATCCTTCGGACGACAATAGCAAGGCAAGCTCCCTATGCCAGTTCACAGTCCTTGATTCGAAGCGCTGCGGGAGGCAGCAAAACAAAGACAATGAAGCTCAAGTTCCCAGTGCTGAGCTATTATCAGAGGCTCAATCCCGCAACTACGGAAAACCCCGTCATGAAACGACTCCGGAGTCAGGAATGGTATGGACGGCAGGACCGCGACGGCTTCGTCTACCGAAGCTGGCTGAAGAGCGACGGCTACCCGCATGATCTATTCGACGGCCGGCCTATCATCGGAATCTGCAACACGTGGTCTGAGCTTACGCCCTGCAATTCGCACTTCCGCGATCTCGCCGAATGGGTGAAGCGCGGCGTTTGGGAGGCGGGTGGCTTCCCGCTCGAATTTCCCGTGATGTCGCTCGGCGAAACACAGTTACGCCCGACGGCGATGCTCTTCCGCAATCTCGCCAGCATGGACGTCGAGGAATCCATTCGCGGCAATCCGGTTGACGGCGTCGTCCTCCTCATGGGCTGCGATAAGACCACTCCCTCGCTTCTCATGGGCGCGGCTTCGTGCGACCTCCCGACGATCGGCCTCTCCGGCGGACCTAAACTCTCCGGCCAGTTTCACGGGCAAAAGCTCGGCTCGGGCACCGGCGTTTGGCAAATGGACGCGAAAGTCCATGCGGGCCAAATGAAGATCGAGGAGTTCTTCGAAGCGGAGAGCTGCATGCACCGCTCGAAGGGCCATTGCATGACCATGGGCACCGCCTCAACCATGGCCGGCATGGTCGAGTCGCTGGGAATGAGCTTGCCCGGAAATGCCGCGATTCCGGCCGTGGACTCGCGCCGCTATACGCTCGCGCAGTTGACCGGCCGCCGCATCGTCGAAATGGTTCGCGAGGACCTATGCATGTCGCGCATTCTGACCCGCGAGGCTTTCGAAAATTCGATTCGCGTTAACGCCGCCATTGGCGGCTCGACCAACGCCGTGATTCACTCGATTGCGCTGGCCGGGCGCGTCGGCCTGCCGGTGAGTCTCGACGATTGGGAGCGGCTCGGCTCGAACCTGCCGTGCCTCGTCAACCTGCAACCTTCCGGTTCCTACTTAATGGAGGATTTCTATTATGCCGGAGGAGTCCCGGTCGTCCTTCGCGAACTGGGCGAGGCCGGTCTGCTCCATCGAGACGCGCTCACGGCAAACGGCCATTCGATTTGGGAAAACGTGCGCGAAGCGGAATGTTGGAATCGCGATGTGATCCGCACATTTGCGCAACCATTCAAGTCTCAGGGTGGAATGGCTGTTCTTCGCGGCAATCTGGCGCCGGACGGCGCAGTCATCAAGCTTTCTGCCGTCAGCCCACACCTGCTCCAGCATCGCGGCCGGGCCGTTGTCTTCGAGAATATCGAAGACTTCAAGACGCGGATCAACGACGAGTCGCTCGAAGTTGACGAGAATTGCGTCTTGGTCCTGAAAAATTGCGGTCCCCGCGGTTATCCCGGCATGGCGGAAGTCGGAAACATGCCGCTCCCGCCGAAAGTCCTCCGCAAGGGTATCACCGACATGGTTCGCATTTCCGACGCGCGCATGAGCGGCACGGCCTATGGCACCATCGTCCTGCACGCGTGCCCCGAAGCCGCGGCCGGCGGCCCCATTGCGCTTGTGCACAGTGGCGACACGATCAGCCTCGATGTGCCGAACCGCAAGCTCACGTTGGAAGTTTCCGAAACAGAATTGGCTGTCCGCCGCGCAAAATGGACCCCGCCTCCCCTCCCCGAACGCGGCTACGAACGCCTCTACGTCACGCACGTCATGCAAGCCGACAAAGGCGCCGACCTCGATTTCCTCACCGGGCACAGCGGCGCCCGCGTCCCCCGCGACTCCCACTGATTCTGAACTGCCGCCAAGCTCGGCGAGACGTCCAGCCC
This sequence comes from Candidatus Acidiferrales bacterium, assembly GCA_035277685.1. Lineage (GTDB taxonomy): Bacteria > Acidobacteriota > Terriglobia > Acidiferrales > UBA7541 > Palsa-295. Next base: position 1,682 of record DATEKA010000145.1, on the reverse strand, counting down.
GGCAGTTCACTTTGTAGCGCCGGCGTCTCGCCGGCGATTTTGCCTTAGCGTTAGATGTAGTGCCGGTTTGTCCAGAGCGGAGCCGAAGGGGCCCTCAGCCCGGCGGGCTGTCTTTAGATTTCTCCTCAGCGAAGGCCTCTCCCCCGAGACTCGTTTTTCATTCTTGAGCCGCCACCGATCCGGTGAGAAGCTGGACTTGCGCGCGGGCCGGCGCGGGAAATTTCATCTGCCGCATTCATCGCAGGGAGGCGCAGTCGTGAGTCAAACCAGACAAATCGAAGCCGGGTCCGAACAACATGCCGGATCGTTGCGGGGCAAAGTCGCAATTATCACAGGTGCGGCAACGGGAATCGGCAAGGCCATTGCCATCGAGATGGCGCGCCGGGGCGCGAGGGTCGTAGTCAACTATATTGGCAAGCCTGATGCGGCGCAGGACGTAGTCTCCGCCATCAAGAGCGCGAACGGCGCCGCCCTGGCCGTCGAAGCGGACGTCTCAAATTCGGAGCAGGTCTGGCGAATGATGGCGCAAACCATCGCGCAATTCGGTCAAATAGACGTGCTCGTTAACAACGCCGGGGTCGAAAAGCAAGTTCCCTTCCTCGAACTCGCCGAGGGCGACTGGGACAAGATCATCGCGGTGGACCTGAAAGGTCCTTTTCTGTGTACGCAAGCGGCGGCGCGCGAAATGGCCAAGCGCAAGAAAGGGACGATCATCAATATTTCGTCTGTCCACGAGGACCTTCCCTTTCCCGGCTACGCGCCGTACTGCGTCGCGAAGGGCGGGCTGCGCATGCTATGCCGCGATTTGGCGCTCGAGCTGGCCAAATACAACGTCAACGTTGTCAACGTCGCGCCCGGCGCTATAGATACCCCTATCAACGACGCAACGATGAAGAACCCGGAGAAGGTCCTCGCGTTGAAGCGCGAAATTCCGCTCGGGCGCGTGGGCAAACCCGAAGACGTTGCGGGGCTCGTCTGCTATCTCGCATCCGACGAGGCATCCTACATCACCGGCGCCACCGTTGTGATTGATGGAGGTCTGAGTCACCAGACGCAGTCTCTTTAGCGCGGGCAGACGGCGTCGTCAGTCCCAATGTGTGTTGATTGCGAAGTCCTTCCAACCCACCCTCCAGCCGCCGGGCCTCCGCGTCACCCTTGCGCGCTGGACGGCATGGCTGCTCATTGTTCAAGACAGACCCATACAGACGACTCCTACCCGCAAATGCCTACGAGTAGAAAACTCTGTAAGTGCCCTGGAATCAGCCACATCAGATTTTCTAGCCGCCAAAAGATCCGTTTTATTGCCTTCGCCGTACTTTCGCCAAATTGCCATCTTTCCGCTTCCGCCAGCCCAAACGTTGGGCCCGCAGCCCTTGCTCTTGCTTCGCCTTTTGATAAAGAGCTGCTCTGGCGCGTGTGCAGTTGGCTTCGATAAGAAGTCTCAGAACGCGCAGCCTCGCCTGAACTGCTGTTGCCCGCACGCACGTGCGCAAGCTAGAATCGTTAGGAATTCCTCGCGTGACTGGAGCAATAGGTTAACCTGTCGCTTTTTCGTGCAGCGTGCGCCTTGCTCCCGCGTCGGGATGGCCTCAGCAACGAATGTTTTTAGGGGCGTAGCTCAGTGGTAGAGCAGCGGCCTTTTAAGCCGAAGGTCGTGGGTTCGATCCCCACCGCCCCTACCA
>DATEKA010000144.1:0-12979 GCA_035277685.1 Candidatus Acidiferrales bacterium | reverse complement strand
TACTGGGGCTGCCCGATCCCGATCCTCTATTGCGATCGCTGCGGCATGCAGCCGGTGCCCGAGGAGCAGTTGCCGGTCATGCTGCCCGACGACGTGTGCATCACCGGCGGCGGCCAATCGCCGCTGGCGGAGCACCCCGACTTTGTGGTCACCCAGTGCCCGGGCTGCGGCGGCCGCGCCCGGCGCGAGACCGATACCATGGACACCTTCGTCGATTCGTCCTGGTATTTCTATCGCTACACCGATCCCAAAAACGATCGTGCGCCCTTCGACAAAGAAGTCGTGCGCTACTGGTTTCCCATTGACCAGTACATCGGTGGAATCGAGCACGCCATCCTCCACCTGCTCTACTCGCGCTTTTTCTGCAAAGTCATGCGCGACTTGGGACTCGTAACTCACGACGAGCCGATTGCGCGTCTGTTCCCGCAGGGCATGGTCTTGAAGGGCGGCGTAGCCATGTCGAAATCTCGCGGAAACGTCGTCGGCGCCGTCGAAATGGCGGAAAAAGTCGGCTCGGATACGGGACGCGTATATACGCTGTTTGCTGCGCCTCCGGAAAAAGATCTGGAATGGAGCGAGGAGGCCATCGAAGGTTCGGCTCGCTTCCTGAACAAGGTCTACCGTCTCGTCGCCAAATATGCAGATCGTGTGCGCGACCTGCCGTTCGACCTCTCGAAGCAGACTGATATGATTTCCGCCACCGCTAAAGAAAAGATTATCGTGCGCCGCTCGCATCAAACGCTCAAACGTGTGACGAACGACTTCGAATCGCGCTGGCATTTCAACACTTCCGTCTCCTCGCTCATGGAATTGCTGAACGAGATTCAGGCGCAAGAGCCGCTGGATGTTGGCGTCTCTCCGCTGATTCTTAAGCGCGCGCTCTGCGCCTTTGTCCTCATGCTTTCACCTATCGCTCCGCATATCGCGGAAGAAATGTGGGAGATGCTGGGCCAGATTGGCGGAATCTGGCAGGCGCGCTGGCCGGAATATCGAGAGGACTTGACCAGGGAAGAGCAGATCGAGATTCCTGTTCAAATCAACGGCCGCGTGCGCGCCAAGCTTTTGGTCAACGGCGACAGCAGCGACGACGAAACGCTGGAACTGGCGATGAAAGACACGCGGATTGCCGCGCTCCTCGACGGCAGGCCCATCGTGAAAACAGTCGTCGTCCCCAAGAAGCTCGTGAATATTGTAGTGAGATGAGTGACGATCGCACCCCGGACTATATCGCGTCGATTGCTGCCGGCGTTCTGCGGGTTCTAACTGCAAGGGCGTTTTTCGATGCGCTGGACGAGGCGCTGTGTCCGACCGATGAGTCGAAACCGGCCGTGCCCTGCCGCCACACTTACAAGAATTCCGACCGAATTTTGACTCACTTGGGGTTTGCTACAGACGATTTCGAAGACATCTATCATGTGTTAAGAAGCCGGGGCGGCTTTTGTGATTGCGAGATTCTCTACAATGTGGTGGAAGCTTCCGGCCTCAAAGAAAAATGCTGGAAGGCGGAGTACAGTCGCCTGACTTCGCAGCGGAGAGACAAATGACGCCACAAACCGAAGCGGCGAAAACGAAGAACGCAGGCGAGGCTTACGTCCCCAAGGGCGGCATTGTTGTCCTCGACTTCGGCGGCCAATATACCCAGCTGATCGCCCGCCGAATCCGCGAACAGGAAGTCTTCTCGGCGATTCTCCCCTGCACGGCCAAGCTCGATGAGATCCGGGCGCTCGACCCGGCCGGAATCGTCCTCTCGGGCGGCCCCAGCTCCGTTTACGACGCAGGCGCGCCCGTTTGCGATCCCCAGGTGCTCCAAATGCAGATTCCTGTCCTCGGCATTTGCTACGGCATGCAGTGGATGGCGCACACGCTCGGCGGAAAGGTTGAGCGCGCCTCGCGGCGCGAATACGGTCCGGCCGAGCTCGGAATCCGGGAAGAATCGCCGCTCTTCAAGAGTCTTCCGCGCCATTTGAAGGTGTGGGAAAGCCACGGAGACCATGTCGTCGGCTTGCCGGAGGGATTCGAGATTACCGGACGCACTGAAAATGCCGTCGCGGCCGTGGAGAACCGGGCGAAGAAATTCTACGGCGTGGAGTTTCATCCCGAAGTGAAGCACACCGACCGCGGGACGGAAATCCTGCGCAATTTCGTTTTCGAGGTGTGCGGCGCGAAACAGAATTGGAACCGCGCGGGATTCATAGCGGCGACCGTTGACGCTATTCGCGAGCAGGCGGAAGGTGCGCGCGCGATTTGCGCTCTGAGCGGCGGAGTTGATTCCGCGGTAGCCGCCGCGCTCGTCAATCGCGCGATCGGCGGCCGTCTGACAAACATCTTCGTTGATAACGGCGTCCTCCGCCGCAACGAATTCCACGACACCCTGGAATTGCTTCGCAAGCGCGTCGGCCTCAGCGTCATAGGCGTAGACGCCTCCCATCGCTTCCTGGGCCGCTTGAAAGGCATCGTCGATCCTGAAGAAAAGCGTAAGCGCATCGGCAACGAATTCATTTCCGTCTTCGCCGACGAAGCCGCGAAGCTGGCCGGCGAACCCGGCCCACCGATCAAATTTCTCGTGCAGGGCACCCTCTATCCCGACGTAATCGAATCCGTTTCCGTGAGAGGACCTTCGGCTGTCATCAAGTCCCACCACAACGTCGGCGGCCTCCCGGAAAAAATGCCGTTCGCGTTGATCGAGCCTCTGCGTGAACTGTTCAAAGACGAAGTCCGCTCGATCGGACGCGAACTGGGTTTACCCGATGAAGTCCTCGTCAAACACCCGTTTCCCGGGCCGGGGCTCGCCGTTCGAATTTTGGGTGAAGTTACTTGCGAAAGACTGGAGACGGTCCGCGGTGCCGACGCAATCGTAATTGAGGAAATCCAGCGCGCGCGACTCTACGAACGGGTTTGGCAGGCCTTCGCAGTTTTATTGCCGGTCCAAAGTGTCGGCGTGATGGGCGACGGCCGCACTTACGGCTACACGATTGCCGTGAGGGTGGTCGATTCACTAGATGCGATGACGGCCGACTGGTCCCGCCTGCCGCTCGACGTTCTCGAGCGAATCTCCGCGCGCATCGTGAACGAAGTGGCCGGCGTAAACCGGGTCGTCTACGACATCAGCTCGAAGCCGCCGAGCACGATCGAGTGGGAGTGACGCACAAGGGAGAGAAATCAGCCTGCCCCAGAAACACCCATAGTGGGAAGGTCTGAAAAGAAGTGGAAACCGCGCGAATCTTTACGCGCGATGTGCCATCTTCTGGGCCATATACATCAGCAGCTTGCGATTCGGCTCGTCAATTCGGCCGAGCAAACGCCGGAAACGGCCCAGCATTCGTGCTTCTTTTCCGGAATTCCCCCAGGCGATATCGTCCGCGCTCTTCCGCTTGGGCAGATTGGGAAGTTCGGGAGGCTCTTCACCGTCGTAGAAGAGCTGGTAGAGCGGCACTTCCATCGCTCTTGCCAGCTTCTCGAGGGTCTCGATCGCCGGAACGGTGTGCCCGTTCTCGACGCGTGAGATGTAACAGCGAAGAAGCCCAGTGCGCTTCTCGATGTCACCCTGGGATAGTTTTTTTGTTTCGCGTAGCAGGCGAATCCGGTCACCGATTATCATGGCGGGTATTGTTGCAAAAACAACCGATACCTGCAAGACTATTTTATCCGGTCGCCCCTGGAACCCAGTTGAAACCGAAACGGCATGAGTGACGTCCCAAAAGGCGTGGCAGCACAGGCCGCGACAATCCCGGCAACGCTGATCGGGCGTAGCCGGGCTGAAGAAGACCGGGATCTCGTCCGGCGAGCCCAGGGCGGCAGCGAACCCGCCTTCGAGGAGCTCATTCGCCGGCACCAACAACGGGTTTTCGCCCTCGTTGGGGGGATTTTGCGCCGGCGCGAGGACGTCGAAGACATCGCCCAGCAAATTTTCCTCAAGGCCTTCGTCTCGCTTAAGCGGTTCGACCAACGCTCCGCCTTCTCCACCTGGCTGTACAAGATTTCCGTGAACGAATGCTGGGATTACCTTCGCAAGAAGAAGGTCCGGCCCCTGGTCTATGAGTCGGATCTGTCCGAGGAGCAGGTCTCCCGGCTGGACGGCATCGTTTCACACGACCGGCCGCCCGAAGCTCCCAGCGAACGCGCCGAAGCCAGGGAGCTTCTCGAGCGGATGCTGGAAAAATTGCCCGAGCAGGACCGGCAACTGCTTCTCCTGAAAGAAGTTGAGGGATTCTCGGTCGAGGAGCTTGCGGGCATTCTCGATCTCAACGTGAACACGGTCAAGGTCAGGCTTTTCCGGGCGCGCGGCCGGATCATGGACTATTACCGCAAACGCATTGGTTCAACTGCAGTCGCACGGAATTCCCTGGGGGCGGGGGAAAGGAAGGGCTCGTATGGAAGCGGCTAACCACGCTTGTACGGCTTATGAGGCCAAGTTGGAGGACTACCTCAGCGGGCAGCTCTCCAGCACAGATTCGCGGCAGGTGGCAGAACATCTTAAGAGTTGCGCGGGCTGCGCTGCGGCTCTCCAAGACGCCCGGGCCAGCGTCCGCCTGCTTCGAGTGGCGGACTCGACGCCTGATCCCGGGCCCACTTTCGCGCGTAATTCGATGGCGCGCATCCGCGCAGAGCTTGCCACTGCCCAAGAAGCGAGGGGCTTCTGGCAGCCGTTCGTGGCCCTAGCTTGGCGGTTTGCCGCGACGGCTACCATTGGATTGGCGGTCATGGCGGGCTACGACGTCGTAAAGCAGCATAACCATCTCCCGCAGTCCACCGTTGCCTCTGTCCAACAGGCCGACATGCGGGATTTGTTCACAACCGAAGCCGACCGCGTCCCGGTCAATCGGGACGAGGTACTGGTAATGGTGGCGGAAACCGAACATGGAAAACACTAACCCCAGCAGAACCAGGCACGAAGCCGCCGTATTGGTTTGCGTCGTCTTCCTTCTCGGCATCCTGGTCGGCGGAGTGGGCACCCATCTTTGGGGTCAACGCGTATGGGGTGGGCGGCAGGAGCCTGTTGACCACCCGCGACAACCGTTGCGCGCCCGCATCCTGAACGATTTTAACCGCGAGCTTCAGCTCACCCCCGACCAGCAGACGAAAATTGGCGACATCATCGACCAGACCCGCGGACAGGTCAGGTCACTTTACCAGCCTCTCGATGCCAGGCACGAGCAGATCCGTCAGCAGTGCCGCGACCGTATCCGCGCTGTCCTGACCCCCGGCCAGCTACCGAAATTCGATGCGTTCATGCGCCGCATCGACGAACAACGCAGGAAAGAGCAGGCCCAGTCTCAAGCCCAGCACTAGCGGCTCGGTATCAACGAACTGGTCGCCGAGATCGCTCGGCGCCCGCCCCTTTACTTCTGCCGTCGAACGGCAATCCCCATAACTTCGTAGCGTGCGCCAAACAATAGCTGCGATGCACCAATGAAAGCCCTGGCCGGATAATGTCCGTGGAAGTACATCCGGTACACCCGGTTGAACGCATCGTAATTCTTCAAATCCGTGCAAAACACCTGTACCGAGACGATGTCGTCCATCGCCATGCCCCCCTGCTCGACCACGTGTTTCACTTGCTCCATCACCAGCCGAGCCTCTTCCTCCGGGTTGACCGATTTACTGCTGGTTCCAGGCGTGACCCCGGTTGTTCCCGCGATGTACAGCACGTCCCCAACCCGGACTCCGCTGCTGAACGGGAGGCTCAGCTTTGCTCCGGCTTCCGAACTGAAATACCGTCGGTTCTGCTGCGCGAAACAAATGACAGGAAACAGCATCAGCGCAAGCACCAGTCTGATTCTCAAGTGGGCCTCCAATTGTCGAATATGCCGCGGAATTCTATCACTGAGCGGCAGGCAGGCTCAGACCGCTGCACCAGCGGTCCCGCGGCAAGCTGGATCGTTTAAGCGCGACTAAAACGGGATGTCTTCGTCGGAGATTTCGGCACCGCCACGCCCGATTTCCGCGAGCTTGCCCCACATGACCACGCGGTGCCATCCGGTCAGTTTCTGACGCGCGCCACTGAGGCTCTTATACGTGCTGTTAGTATCAAGACAGCCGCCCGATTGGAAGCAGACCCTGCTTAACCCCAAGACGCGCACCGTGATTTTCGACAGCATGGGAGGAAAAACGAGGCAGCCCCCTACTGCGCAGATTGGACCGTTGCCGTCCAGCGCGCCATTACAAAGGCCAGGCTCCGCGCACAGACGAAATGCCGGGGCAAAGACGCAGTTGCCCGGCTGACTGGCGCGCGCCGTCAACCGTGACACCCGGCCCGGCACATCCTGCATTGCCATTGGCCTCTGGAATTTGTGAATCGCCTCATTCACATCCTGAGGAACCAATGGCAGGTGCTCCACGTATTGATATGAGGAGGAAGACATGTCGATCCGGCTGGCCATTGTCGCCGCTCTCGGTTTGACAGCCGTCTTTAGTCAGGCGCCCGCTACCAGGCACTTCAAACCCGATCCCCGCGAGACGGACGCAAGCCTCACAGGTAAACTGCCTTTTCAGCTTCGCGACGGTTTCTTGATCCTCGTTCAGGGTCGAGTTGGAACGCGGGGCAATCTTAAGTTCATCCTGGACACAGGTACCTCCAAGAGCCTCATCGATGCGCGATTGGCCAAGAAACTGAATCTCGCCGAGCGGCGCCAAGCCACGGGTTTCAACTATGACCGAACGATTCCGCTGCGGATGGTCGCAGTGCCTGAACTCCTGATTGGGCCCATACAGGAGAGCAACGTCGACCTGATGGTGGGGAACCTCTCCGATTATTCGGGGTATGCCGAGAACGTTGATGGCATTCTCGGAATGGATCTGCTGAAATCGGCTAATTTCACTATCGACTACGCCACGCGCAAAATTACGTTTCGTTCGTCGGTCCACGACGGCGCGGCCCTGCCTGAGGCATTCCTCAGCAGCCCGGTTGTTGTCCTTCAACTGCAGGGCCGCCCTGTTCGGCTTGTCCTCGATACGGGGCTTCAGACTACTGTGTTGTGGCAGGAGCGGCTGGAGAAGAGCGTCCCGGCGCTCCGGACGAAGGGTGGTTCCAGCGAGGTCACCATTGGCCGTTTGTCGGCGCGCCAGGTGGTACTTCCAGAGGTCTCCATCGGGCACGCGACGTTAGAAATGTCCGTGCTGCTCGTGAAGTCTCCTCCTGCCGAAATACTTCCCGGAATCGATGGGGTCCTCGGTGTCGCGGCGCTCAAGGCCAGACGCGTGACCCTCGATTTTCCGGGGAGAACGCTAAGCTGGGAGAACGCCCGCGCGGGAAAACCTTTGTTGCTTGTGACTCAACTCCAACCTTTCTAGCCTTCGCCGGCGATTGCCCGGCGAAACGCGTGGCGCGGTACCCCGAAATCGCACTGAGCGCCGGCACACATCCGCGCCTCGTTGCGAGTGCGGCTTTGCCCGGCTGCAGATTAAAACGGGATGTCTTCGTCGGAAATTTCGGCGCTACCGGCGGCGGGCTCTTCGGGCGCTGGCCCGGGCTCGAAGTCGTCCTGGTGGCCCGTTGCGCCGCCAGCGCTCCCGGATATGCCGGCCCCAACTCCTGCGGCGGCGCCTTCGCCGCGCGAAGTGAGCATTTTCATTTCGTTGGCAACTACTTCCGTGCTGGTCTTCTTCGAACCGTCCCGCTTGTCGTCCCATTGGCGGGTCTGCAGGCGTCCTTCTATAAAGACAAGCATTCCCTTCTTGAGGTATTGCTGCCCGATTTCCGCGAGTTTGCCCCACATGACCACGCGGTGCCATTCGGTCAGTTTCTGACGCTCGCCACTGCGGCTCTTATACGTGCTGTCGGTGGCCAGCGTGAAGTTGCAAACCGCCTGGCCGCTCGACGTGTAGCGCGTTTCCGGGTCGCGGCCGAGCCGGCCCACAAGGATCACTTTGTTAACCATAGACGGGGAGTATAGCCGAACTCAAGTAGCGCGGGAAGAGCAACCGGGGGCGTAGCAGTGAAGCCTATTCCGAGGGCCGACTGACAAAACAGCGGCGAAAGACCGGATACAATCGACGCCCGCCGGCGCCCTACTTCATCTCGCGAAGCCTCGCTTGCGCGCGCCGCGCTGCGTTCGATCCCGGAAACCGCCGGACCACAGCCCGGTAGTCGCGCGCGGCCGAGGCCTTCATGTGCAGCTCTTCTTCAGCCATCGCTTTCTTGAGCAGCGAATCCGACTGCTTGAAACTGTTTGGATAATTCGTGAGAACGGCGTCATAGGCGTTGATTGCGTCTTTGTAATTGCGCTGCGCGTAAAGAATCTCTCCCAGATAGAACTGCGCGTTCGACGCCAGGTCGTTGCTCGGGAAGTTGCGGATGTAATCGGCGAATTCCTGGTGCGCCAGGTCGTAATTGCCGGTGTTGTAGTCGCGCAGACCATTTTGGTAAAGCGTGTCGGAGGAAATCGGGGCCAGACCGGCAGGCGAGGGCGCGTTGCCGCCGTTGTTCGGCGCCGGAGCGCCATCGTTTTGCGAGCCGGGTCCGGGACTCGTGCCGGGATTCCCGTTTGTTCCGGGATTAGCCGGCTGGCTATTCTGCGGCGCCGCATTGGAAACCTTGCTGTCGATGCTCTGCAGAATATTCTGCATGTCCTGCATTTGCTGCTGCAGTTTGCCGACTCGCGCCTGCACGTCCTGCAGATTGTCGGAAAGCCCCTGCGTCTGCTGCGCAACCGTGCCGATTTGCGAATTGCCGTTGGCTTGCACCTGCTGCACAGCCTGTTCGAGCGAATGCATCGAGGCGTTCAGGCGATTCACAGCATCGGACTGCTGTTGGACCAACGTCTTGATCGACGCGCTATCCGAGTCCAGCGCGCTGCGCAAGTCCTGCTGCCCCTGCAAGAGCTGCGAGACCTGCTCCTGTAACTGGATGATTTCCTTGCTTACGGCGCTCGCCGGCTCAGGCGAAAGCAAAGCTCCGCCCATAGCTCCCAGCAAAAGCGCTGCAAAGCCCAGCACGACCCATTTTGTACGCACGGGTTCCTCCTTACTCGAAATACGGATGCCGGAACGCGAAAACCCGATACCACGAAGTCCCGCGTTGCACGAAGAGAAATTCCGTCATGGAAATATTATGACACGTTGCCGAGCCCTTGCGCCGTTCTCGTGGTTGGCGGGTCTGGGACATTCAAGGCGATTCGCTCAAAAAGCAGCGCGCGGGCGGCGCCGGTCTTCCTGGCAACCGCTCCGCGCGTTGGATTCGCTCAACGTGCTTTTGCAATAGGGAACCGGCACGCCTGAAGCGGCTACCTACTTCGCCATCACCAGGTGCGCCCGGCGGTTCTGTTGCCAGCACGCTTCGTTGTGTTCCATGCAGAACGGCCGCTCCTTGCCCCAACTGACTGTGTCGATCCGGCCGGCCTGGATGCCTAGCGACACGAGATAGTTCTTCGCGGCGTCCGCGCGGCGCTCGCCAAGCCCGAGGTTGTATTCGGTCGAGCCGCGCTCGTCGCAATGGCCTTCGATTGAGATCCGGATATCCGGATAGGAGCGCAGGAACTCCGCGTCTTTCGTCAGCGCATCGCGTGCGTCCGGGCGCAGCTCCGATTTGTCCAGATCGAAAAACGCATCCCGCACGTTCTGGCTGAAGAGTTCCGCCTCGCTCGCGTTCGGTGCAGGCTGCTCGGCCGGTGGTGCAGCCGCGACGTCCACGTGCGCCGTCGCCGTGGCGCTTCCGCCCGGTCCTGATGCCGTGATCGTGTACGTGGTGGATTGCGTCAGTGTCACCGGCGTTGAGCCTTCCGGTGAAACTTTTCCGACTCCCGGCTGTATATCGAGATCGGTCGCGTTCGTGGACGACCATGACAGCGTCGCGGTTTGCCCGCTATTGACCGTTGTGGGCGAAGCGTTCAGCGTAACCGTTGGCTGCGCCGAGGGTGGTGCCGGTGCGGGAGCCGGCGGCGTTGCTGCTACTTTCTTCTTGCAGCCCCCGGCAAACACCAGCGCGGCGAAGCCAAGGACCAACATCATCTTCCGAACGGAACTGGACTGCATTAATTTCCTCCCTTTAGGCGCGCCCGCGAGGGCTTGAGCAGGCAGGCCAAGAATAGTTTTCCATAACGAACACAAGTGCATCCGAATCGTCGCTGCCTCGCCTCTAAGCCTGGCGGAGCGGCGAAGTTATAAAATTCCGTCCTGTCCCCTCGACGGAGGCAGAACAGAAAAATGAATTTCCGGGGCCCCAAGAAACTCTTGCATTCACGTGCGGTTGCACCGCTGCGATTCGCCGTCTCCGCGAGCCGGTAATCTTTATCCGGCGCCGCCGCAATTATCGTGGCGACCAGTTCGGCGACTCGTTCTCGCCCTTGAATGTGAGCTGGCGCGGCTGGCTTCCGTCGGCCAGCATTGTCCAGATCTCCCGGCTGCCTGTCCGCGTTGATTCGAAAACCAGGTGACGCCCATCCGGCGCCCAGCTCGGACGTTCATTCCGTCCCGAATCTCTCGTCAGCTCCACGAGCTGATGGCTGACCACGTCCATCACATAAATATCGTAATTGCCCGCCGGCCGTCGCCAACTGAATGCGATCAGTTGTCCATTCGGTGACCATGCGGGGTCTATGACGTAACCCATGTCCGGCAAATTGATGCGCGTCACGTCCGTGCCGTCGGAATTCATCTGATAGAGCACCGGCGCGCCGTCGCCGCCGCGGTCGCTCACGAAAATGATCTGCTTGCCCGTCTTTGGGTTCCAGGCCGGAGACGTGTTCACGCCCGCCGCAAACGTAATCCGGTGCAGGTGCGTCCCGTCCGTGTTGACCGTGTAAATTTCCGGGTCCCCGTTCTGGCTCGACATGAACGCCAGTTGCTGCCCGTCCGGCGACCACGCCGGCGCGCCGTTCGTGCCGCGAAAACGCGGGAAATGTATCAGCCGGTTCGACGCCATCGAATAAATGCAGATCTGCGGCGCCAGCACCCCATCCCGATTCGGCACAAAACATGTGAACGCAATACGCGAAGCGTCCGGCGACCAACGGGGCGTCAGCGCGACCGAACCCATGTGCGTCAATTGATGCGCGTTTGCGCCGTCGTAATCCATCACCCAGATTTCTTTGTCGCGGCCCGTCGCGCGGACGTACGCGATCTGCGTCTGCGCAATGCCCGGAGCGCCGCCGCCCAGGCGCGCAATGATGTCGTCGGCAAACTGGTGCGCCAGCTTGCGCGCGTCGGCATCAGTCACGGCGCCGCGATAGATTTTCTGCAGCGCAATCGGCGCCGTTGGATTGCTCACATCCGAGAGATACCCCGAAGCCGCGAGCCCCGAGGAATCCGTGTTGAGATTCCCGTAAGCCACCATATAGGCGCTCGCGGGCGCGGCAGACCAGTCCTGCGCTTTCAACTCGCTCGGCTGGCTCGGCATCTCCTTCGGATAAAAGCTCGGGCTCACCAGATCGAGAATCCCCGAGTATTCCAGGTCCGCCCACAAGACATCATGGAAGGTCTTCTCCAGCGGTTGTGCGGCGGCCGAACGCACCGCCATATCCGGCACCGCGACCTTCGCTTTCGAGACGCCGAGCCCCGTGCCTGTGGTGAACCAGGCTTGCGCCGCGGCAGGTCGTCCATTGCACAGGCACAAAACCAGCAGAATAGCCGAAGCTACGACAGTTTTCCTGATCATGTGAGAGACCTTTTTAGGGGATGAGTGAAGGACAGGGCGTACAAAGTTAAGTTCTGTCATCGGTGAAAGTCAAACCAGAAATCGACGCTCACGCTCGATCCGGAATACCCCCCGGGCAGTGAATCAAAGGGACTCGAATTGCGAATCGCGCGGACCGCCGAGCTGTCAACCGAGTAATTGCCGCTCGATCGCGTCACCTGAATGTTCGTGGCCGTGCCGTTGCGCAGGATATCGAAAGTCACCACCACTCGCGGCGCCACGCTCACGCTTGGATCGACCGTGGATTGCAGCCAGTTGCTGCTTACGCGCCGCTGTACCGCCTGCACGTACCACGCAAACCGTGAGGCGAAATCGCCGCTCGCCCCCTGGCTGCCGAAGCTGAGTCCCCCCGCCGTTGTTTGCCCCGCACCCATCGCAAACGAGCTGTACGGAACATTTGGCGCGCCTCCACCCCCATAGGGAACCGCGTTTGGCGGAGGCGGAACATTATTCTCGAGAATCTTCGACTTGTGCGTCGGTCTCTCCGGCGCTGCGGTGGGATGCTCCAGAGCTTCCGATTTCTTAGCGCGCGGCGGCGGTTTTAGATGAAATTTCGTGATGGGAACTGCATCGGGCTCGGGAGGCTTGATCTCGGGCGGCGGCTCCGTCTTGTAAAGCCCCTTCGAATTGTCCACAACGCGGCTGGGAGTCACCAGGTCCGGTCGCGGCAGCGGAATCGCCGGAACGCTACCCACGAGCCCAACTTGCGTCGCGCCGCCCGGCCCGCCCCAATTCTCGCCGCGATGCGTGAAACCCGCATAGACCAGCAAGCCTCCAAGGATCGCGTGCAGAAGAACCGAGTATGTCAGCGGCCTTTTGAGGCTGGGTATGGGTTGTTCTGCGGCAATCGATGACATTTTCCTCTAAGTGCGTTCTCCTCGGGCAACCGGCATTCGTCGCGTCCAAATTGGAAATCAAAGCTGAACCTTGTTACAGCCCCGCTATTTCGACTTCTCGGATAGCGGTTGCGTGACCACGCTGATGTTTTGGATGCCGGACTGCCGCAGCGCGTCAACCACCGTCGCCCAGCTTCCAAACGGCACCTCTTCGTCGCAGCGGATATAAACCGCGCGGCGCTGTGGCTCATGCGATTGCTTCACGATTGCCGGCCCCAGATCGTGAATATTGATCGCCTTGTCGTTCAAATAGACCTGCTGCGCGCGGTTGATCGTCACCACCATCCGCACTTCCGTCAGTTCCTTCACCGTCTTCGTCTTCGGCACGTTGACGTCGATTCCCGACTGCAGAATCGGCGCCGTGATCATGAAAATGATCAACAGCACCAGCACAACGTCGATAAATGGCACCATGTTGATCTCGGATAGTGCCGTCCCGGTTTCGCGTTGAACG
>DATEKA010000143.1:0-4520 GCA_035277685.1 Candidatus Acidiferrales bacterium | reverse complement strand
CACCGGGATATCAGCGAAGTCGCGAGCGAGTTCCTGCACTCGGCGAAAGCCGCAAGATAAGGGTCAGCGAATGCCAGCGGTAATTGCGTCTCCAGCTATATCGTCCCGAAACGAAAACTCCTGCTTGAGAGCCGCGAACGGCTTGCCGTCGAGTTCCGCGCAGGCATAAACAAAGAAATTCAAACGAGAATGAGTAGCACCGGGACAGATGCGACAGGGAACTTTTCTCGAAGGGAGATGGATCACGGAAGGCTTCTTTTTCCACTGCCCTCGCAATCAACGCTGCGAGCGAGCCTTCCATCCTGCCATGCATGGAATGGAAATCCAAACGGGAGTTCCGATTATTTGCGCGATCACTGCCTTGCGGCTTTGACCTTGTCGAACTCTTCGACGAGATCCTCCCGCGAGAGAATGCCTTTCCGCAGAAGAGCTCGGACAACGGCTTCGACCACGGTTCCGATGGCTTCACGACTTTGTGCGCCGTTCGGCTTAGCTGGGGAAGCGACAGGCACAAACGATGGATCGTTGTTATCGCGTGGGATCTCCGCACCTTGGGTCCCGGGGACGTGGAGTTCGGTTGGGGCAGTAGGCACGGGGAGCGTGCTCGCGTCAGGAGGGGCGAATTTTCGGAGTCGCTCGAAATCTCCAGGGCTCAAAGCGGTGAAGGCGACACCCATTCCAAAGCTGGTTAAGGAGGAACGCACGCGACCAGAGAGATGTAGCGGCTCTCCTTCGAGATCGATTTCCAAATCGACGACGGTATCAACCGGAAGAGGAGCGAACATCTCCACGTAGCAGCCGCCCAAGGAGATATCGGTTACCGTTCCGCGCCCGTTTGCAGCCGATCCCGGCGTCGAGACTTCTACTTGAAGACGGCAGGAGCGTCGCGGGTAGACGCGACGCTCGCCGTGTTCCAAGCGAGCGGCGGAGCTCGTGTCTTGCCGGGGACCGGCTTCTTGATACGTGTCGGGCTCCCAATTTTTTGCCGGGAGAGTCCAGATGTATTTTTTTTCGAGGCATCGAACGCCGACGCAGCCCGCTCTCGAGGTACCGTTCTTGCCAACCCACTCGACGCTGTACCATGCAGACTGGCTCCCGGATTCGATCTCGATTTTCTTTCCCGGGTGGACGAGGTGATTGATTCCTTCCAAAGAAGCGCCAACAGCACTGACGTCGCGCGTTTGGGCGTTGACGGAGAAACGGCGGCGTTGGAGGTCGAAACCTCGGACGACCACGGGAAAAGAGACCGTCATTCGCGGCTCGCTTCGGCGCCCCAACACGCACCTCAGACTTGCGCCTAAATGGCAAACCGCCTGACTCGGAGAGGTATACCGAGGTTAGAGCGTGTTTGGGAAGGGGTCAAGCAGAGCGATTCGGGGACAACCGAAAGAGTAAAGCGAAGTTATGGGGTCTCCTGGAGTGTCGTGAGGTGATCCTCGAGAGCCGCGCAATACTGACGCTGGGCTTCTAGTTCCGCTTGCAGTTTTTTGACGAGCAACTCGAGACGTCGAACTTCGCTCCGGAGTTTTTGGACATCAGCTCCGCCGGTGGGAGAGTGCGCAGGCGAGGACCGCGCGGATGCGTGAACAGCCGGTTGCGAAGGGAAGGTTGCGGGCGCATCGTGGCCCGGCTTTCCGGGAACAGCAGTCGTCAAATGGGCTGGCCGAGGCGCGAAGAGGCCCAGCAGCGGGTTGGCGGAGTCGCGATCAGCCGGGCGGGGTTCCGCGTCCGAACGGACGAGCACAGGCGCTTCCAGATGCAGCAGCTTTTTCACGCGGCTGATCAGTTCCTGCGGTTGAAAGGGTTTGCGGATCAACTCATCGGCTTTAACGGCGGTAGCGCGCTCGGCGACTGCGCGATTGACGATGCCGGACATGAGGATCACCGGAGTTTTAGCGAACTGTTCCTGCTGTTTTATGAATTCGCAAACCTGGTAGCCATCTTTATCGGGCATGATAACGTCGGTGATGACGGCGTCCGGAGCAGTTTGGACGAACTGGGAGAGTGCGGAGGCGGCATCGGGGCACGTGATGACGTGAATGTTTTCCTTACGGAACGCGATCTTCACGACTTCACGCATGGTGGCGCTATCGTCGATGAAATAAACGGCCGGAGTCCGGTTGACGGCCGGGCCGGTATTGGGGTCGTCGGTCATGGACATTCCTTTTCGACTCTGTCGCGCTCGGTTTCGTCGAACTCCCGCATAGCGTCGAGCAACAAATCGGTGGCGGAACGTAGAACAGTGCGCTGTCCGGCGGTGGCGCCGTAAATGAATTTGTACACTCCACTTCCGGATGAGTGACAAGCTCGCACGACGTGAGTGACGGCTTCGTCACCAAACAGTGCGGCGCATTCCGCGTGAACGATTTCACCCGCTTCGAAGAAGATGATGCCGTCGCTTTCGGCCGCGTTGACATGGAGCGCGCCGGTTTGTCGAGACTGGACGAGCATTTGAATCACACCGGGCAAGTCGAGATGGGAGAGATTGCCGCTGAGAGCGGTCTCCGAGGTAGGCAGCATCTGGGTGGGCTGGAAGCCGTCCTGGCGGCTCAAAAGGAAACTGCGGATGTGCTCGGCTGTCTCACTCGGAGGACGGCGGCGATCGATTAAATCATCGCAACCCGCGCGATAGGCTTCCAGCAGCGCTCGATCTCCGCCAGTCCCAATCGCGATGAGCGGAATATTGGCTGTTTTAGGATCGCTGCGGAGAATCGGGGCCATTTCGAGCGCCCCCATTTCGCGAAGATTCGTCGCGCAGAGAACGGCAACGGGCGCGTTCCATTCGAGCATGGTGAGGGCATAGGCAGCCTGGCTGGCGGGCAGAACGTCGAAGCCAAGCTGCTTGAGAGCTTCGCCCAGGCGTTTCGAGAAATAGACGTTACTGTCGACGAGGACGATGCGGGGCGCGCCGGCGGGAACGTTCACGACGGCACCTCGGAGCCCTGCGAGGGAGGGCTGTCCAGCGGGTGCATGACCAGGGCTTCGAAATCGAGAACATCAACGAGTTCGTCTCCGACGGAAACGCGGCCCGCGACATAAATCGGCTGATCCGGATGCCGGGTCTGAACCTCGCCAGTGACCAGCGCGCACTCGCCGTCAACGGGAAGAGCGCTCAATTCGCTGGATTTGCCAAACTCGCGCCGTGCAATCAGATAAAAGCGATGAACGGGCGACCGTCTGCCAATAAGAATCGAGCCGGCATCGTATACAGGGACAATCCTGGAACGCCGGATGATCACGCCGGATACCAGGGGCGATGTGTGAGGGAAGGTGTGCATCGGAAGCGGAGGAGCGAGCTCCGCGACCCTGCTTGCGGGTAGCGCAAAGCGTCTGTTGCCGAGCTGAAGCAAGACGAACGAATCCGTAGAGTGTGTTGCGGGAATCACGCGGGAGCGACTCCTTCGGCGTGAGCCTGGGCAAGATTGCGAGGAACCAGGCGATCGAGCGATTCGAACTGTTCGTGACTAAGAAAACCGGCCGGCTGTACGACGGGAATTACGCGATCTTCGATATAAGCCAAACCGCGGTACCAAGTCCGCTCTTCGCCGGAGAAGGCGAGCGGCAAAGCGTAGACAGCGGGGATTTCGGCGATACGCTCTACGGAGTCGACCAGGAAAGCGACCCGGAATTGGCGCAGAACCAGAGCAAGCGCCGGCCGACTGGCGGGCAATTGGAAGTGCTCGCAACTGTTGACGATGTAGCAGATGCGATGGCCGCGCTCGATCACATGGCGTACTTTGTGCACTTCGGAATTTTCAAATTCGATGGCAGCGCCGGCAAGACTGTCGGTGCTGCGAATTTCCTTAACCGCATCCGCGGCAATGGCGAAGGTCTGACGCGAGACCAGGAACAGAATGACCTGCTCGGGCCGCCGGAGCCTCGGGGATCTGGAAGTATCGCGCGTTGAAACGCTCATCGCGCCCCCACAAGAACCAGGCGGTTCAGCTTCGCGACGCGCTTCTCGATGGCCGCGGGAATTTCGTCAAGCGGGAGTACCTGATCGACTGCGCCGGTTTTGATGGCTTCTGATGGCATGCCGAAAATCATGGAAGTGGCTTCATCCTGCGCGATGACGTACCCACCGGCCGCTTTCATCGCTTTGACGCCCTTGGAAGCGTCGGAACCCATACCCGTGAGGACCACGCCCACGGCGAGCGCCCGCGCATAGGAAGCGAGGGTCTCAAAGGCAACATCGGCGCAAGGACGATAACCGTCGATGCGAGGGCCGGGATCGAGCGAAATATTTCCGGTCGACGAAATGCGCAGGTGATGCGAACCAGGGCAGAGATAGATGGTTCCGGGCTGCGGGGCGTCGTTGTGCTCCGCCTCTTTCACAGGCAGTGCGGAGACTTCAGCAAGCTGCGATACGAACTGTTTTGTGAACGCGGGTGGCATGTGGAGCACAAGAAAAACGGCGGCCACTAAGTCCTTGGGCAAGCCTGAGACGACGCGCATTACGGCCGCGGGTCCGCCAGTGGAAGCGGCGATCACGACCATCGGAGGCTTGCTTCCGCCCTGCG
>DATEKA010000142.1:0-4930 GCA_035277685.1 Candidatus Acidiferrales bacterium | reverse complement strand
ATAGAACAGAGCGCCCATTACACCCGCGCCCGGAATCGTCAGGATCCAGGCCCACAGAATCCGGCGGGTGACGCCCCAGCGGACCGCCGTGAGTCGCCGCGAGGCTCCCACTCCCGAGATGGCGCCCGTAATCACGTGCGTCGAGCTGACAGGTATTCCGGCGGCCGCTGTGCCGATCAGAGTCACTGCCGCGGAGGTCTCCGCAGCAAACCCACCGAAAGGCGTGAGCTTGGTGATTCGCTGGCCCATCGTCTTCACCACGCGCCAGCCTCCCGCCATGGTCCCGCCGGCCATGGCCAGCGCACAGCAAATGATCACCCAGTCGGGCACTTTGTAGCTTGGAATCAATCCGCCAGTGACCAGCGCGGCGGTGATGATGCCCATACTTTTCTGCGCGTCGTTTGTTCCATGACTGAAACTGAAGGCGCCGGCCGAGATGAGCTGGAGACGGCGAAACCAGGAATCGACTTTCCAGGGTGCCTGCTTGCGCACAATCCAGCTAGTGGCCGTGGTAGCCAGAATCCCCACCACCAGCCCGATCACCGGCGCGACAAAAATGAAGATAACGGGCAGGGTCCAGCCGCTCAGGATAATAGCGCGAAATCCGGCAGCGGCGATGGCCGCGCCGCCGTAGCCGCCCATCAATGCGTGCGATGAACTGCACGGAATCCCGAGCCGGATCGTGGCGTAATTCCAGATGATGGCTCCCAAGAGTCCGGCCAGCAACACGTACTGGTTCACCATCTGGAGATGAACGAGGCCCCGGCCAACGGTCGCGGCTACCGCCGTGCCGAACGTGAGAGGAGCGATGAGGTTCCACAAGGCCGCCCAAACAACAGCCGAGAAGGGACGCAGCACGCGGGTCGAAACAATCGTGGCAATGGAACTAGCGGCATCGTGCCAGCCATTCGTGAAGTCGAATGCCAGGCTGATCACAACGATCACGATCAGGAGATGGAAGGAACTCACGTAGCCCGCATCCGCTCAGGCATTCTTCAGAGTAACCGTCTCAATCACGTTCGCGACGTCTTCGCATTTATCCGCGGCGAACTCCAGCGTTTCAATGATTTCCTTCCACTTGATGATCTGCACGGGGTCTTTTTCCTGGTCAAAGAGCTGGGCAATTAGCTCCCGGCACTGGCGGTCCGCCACGTTTTCGAGGCGGTTGATCTCGATGCAGTGATCAAGGATGTGGTCCTCTTCTTCGAGGACGCGCACCGCTTGCACGATCTGCGCCGTGGCGTCGCGGACTGTCATCGCAAGCTCCAGGACACCGGGACGGATCGTTTGCACTCGATACGTGATCAGGCGCGTCGCCGCCGCATCCACCAGATCGATTACGTCATCAATGCGGCTCGCCAGTTCGTGAATATCTTCGCGGTCGAAGGGCGTAATGAACGTCTGGTTCAGCCGTTTCATGATGTCGTGCGCGATCGTGTCGCCGGCATGCTCATAGGCCTCGACGCGACTGGCGCCCGCAGCCGGATCACCGTAGTTCTGCAGCATGTCAACCATGGCCTGGGCGCCGGCTTGGACGTTTTCGGCTTGTTGAGCAAACATCTGAAAAAAGGACTGCTCACGCGGCAAAATCTTCTGCAAGAACCCGGACATAAGATTCGTCTCCCTGCCTGCTCAATGCGAGCGCCAGACTATACCCAAACCCTGGTAGGGGCAACGGGTCCAAATCGATCAAAACGGATTGGAGTGGTTGGTGAAGTTCTGAAAACGACGGGACCCGCCGCCCCTCTTACGCATGGCGAAAGGCTGGCGCACAACCCCGCGATTCAAGCCTCGCCCGGACTCTCTGGAAGAATTGGTGCGGTCGAGTGGATTCGAACCACCACGGTATTGCTACCGCCAGCCCCTCAAGCTGGTGCGTCTGCCAGTTCCGCCACGACCGCGCATCGCCAATCGTAAACGGCGCGAAGTTTGTTGTCAAACAACCCCGCCCCCGCGATGCAGTCGTAACTCCAGGTTAGAGCACCGCCCAAGCCGCGAGAGCCTTAAGTGGCGCTACGAATGTGCCAGCAGACGCCGGCGGGATCGATGATATGGACCTCGCGTCCCCAGGGAAAATCCGTTGGAGGCCGGAGCTTCACGCCGGGAAAGGCGCCTGGAAGGTTCTTCGATTCTAGCTCTGTCCAATAAGAATCGAGATCGCCGACCTCGAGCACAATCATCTGGTTCTTCTGCCATTCGGGGACATCGATTTCCTGTAAGAGGAAGAAAGCAGCGCCAAACTGCAGAGCGGCAAGGTCGTCGTGCTGCCAGAGCACCTGAAAACCCAGCGCTTTGAAAAACTCAACCGATTTGGCGAATGCCGGGCCCGAAGGAACGAATGGGAAGAGTCGCCTTCCCTCCGCTTTCATCGCCACGGGCTACTTCTTTGGTGGATTCTGCGGCTGTACTGGCGGCGGAACCGCGGGCTTCTGGACGGGCAGCGATGTCTTCGGCTTTGCGGGAGCGGGCGCCGACTGCTGCGTCTCCTCAAGGATCGATCCGGTGGCGAGGGCTCCCGCCGGGGCTCGCTTCAGCGAAAGCGCGAGCGAACTCATCATGAAGACTATGGCGCACCAGGTCGTGGCGCGGGAAAGAAACGTGGCCGCTCCGCGCGGGCCGAACGCGGTCTGGCTGCCTGCGCCGCCAAAGGCGCCTGCAAGATCTGCGGCGTTTCCGCTCTGCAGCATGATCACGACGATCAAGATGAAGCAGACCAACACATGCAGCGTCACCAGCACATACGTGACGTGCCAGCCTAGATAAACCAGGGCGCACGCAGCTGCGAGCGCCACTCCCCATTTTCCCCATGATTGCATTTCTAAATCCCTCGATCCGTACCACATGGCCGGGTCTGAGGCCAGCCCAACGATTCCGCCGGCCACGGCCCCAGTCCCTTTGAAGCCCTAGAAATTCACGATGGACGCGAACGATCTTGGATCCAGGCTCGCGCCGCCAACCAGTGCGCCATCAATGTCAGCCTGCGCCATCAAGCCCTTGATGTTTTCGGGTTTGACGCTGCCGCCGTAGAGGATCCGCACTGCGGAACCCTGCTCAGGTCCGAACCGCGCACTTGCCAACCCACGGATATAGGCGTGAGACTCGCCTGCGATTTCGGGGGTCGCGGTGCGCCCGGTTCCAATGGCCCAGACCGGTTCGTAAGCGATAAGGATACGCGAGAAGTCCTCGACGGTCAACGCGGCCATGCCCCGTTCGAATTGCCGCTTCAGCACGGTTTGCGTGTGATTGGCTTCGCGCTCGGCGAGCGTTTCGCCGACGCAGACGACAGGGGTGAGCCCGGCTGCGAGCGCGGCGTGCAATTTGCGGTTCACGGATTCGTCCGTTTCGTCGAAGTACTGGCGGCGTTCGGAATGGCCGATGATCACGCCCTTGCAGCCGGTTTCTGTGAGCATGCGGGCGGAGATTTCGCCGGTGTAGGCGCCTTCTTTTTCCCAATGGAGATTCTGCGCGGCGATGGAGACGGCGCTGCCGCGCGAGGCCTCGACGGCGGCCTCGAGAGCGGTAAATGGCGGGGCGACGACGATATCACAATGACTTGTGGCGGCTATCAGAGGCTTAAAGGCGTCAAAGAATGCACGAGTCTCCTCGCGAGTCTTGTACATCTTCCAGTTCCCTGCAATCACGGGTCGCCGCACTCGATTCTCCTCCCCATGAGTACCGGGCCAGTTCCAAACCGACCCACTGCAAATCATTTACTCCACCTACCCACCGACTCCTCGCGCCTTCCCTTTTCCGGCACCCTTACAGTCAGCGTCTAGTCGCAAATGCCTTCGAATAGAAAAGCCCGTAAGGCCCCTGTAATCAATAACATGAATTTTTCTAGTCGCCAAAAGATCCGGTTTTGCGCCTTCGCCATGCCTTCGCCTTTTTCCCGTTTTCCCCGTTTTCTAGGGCTTGTCCGTTAGCGCGGCAACACCCGGCAGCGTCTCTCCCGCGAGGAACTCCAGCGAGGCCCCGCCTCCGGTTGAGATATGCGAGATTTGCGAGACAACACCAGCCTGCTCGACAGCCGCGACGGAATCTCCGCCGCCGATGATTGTCGTAGCGCCTTTACCGGTAGCGGCGGCTATGGCCTTTGCGATCGCCAGCGTGCCTTTGGCAAACTCGGGCTTTTCGAACATTCCGAGGGGACCGTTCCACACAACCGTCCGAGCGGCGGAAATCTCCTTCTCGAATTCCAAGACGGTCTTCGGGCCGATGTCGAGGCCCATCCAGCCCTCTGGCGTGTCATCCACGCCGGCGATTCTGGTGGCTGAGGAATCGGGCGATTCGGCGAGTACGTGATCGGAGGGCAGCAGCAGCCGGAAATTGCGCGACTTGGCTTCCTGAAGGAGGTCCCGGGCGAGGTCGAGTTTTTCATTTTCGACCAACGACTTCCCTACCGGCTTGCCTCGCGACTTGAGGAATGTGTACGCCATAGCGCCCCCGATGAGCATGGCGTCGGAGAGCTTCATCAGGTTCCGCACGACTTCGATCTTGTCGGAGACTTTTGCGCCGCCAAGCACGGCGACGAACGGGCGATCGGGATTGGAAATGGCTTTGCCGAGATAGGCGAGTTCCTTCTCCATGAGCAAGCCTGCCGCAGCTTGCTGGACGAATTTCGTGATGCCGACGACGGACGCATGAGCGCGATGCGCGGAGCCGAAGGCGTCGCAGACGAACAGTCCGTCGCACAACGCGGCGAGCCGCCTGGCGAATTCGGGATCGTTCCTTTCTTCTTCGGCGTGATAGCGGACATTTTCGAGCAGCAGCACGCCGCCGTTTTTCAGGCCTTTGCTTTTCGACTCGGTGTTCGCTCCAACGCAATCTTCGGCGAAAGCAACCGGCTTGTCGAGCAGCTCCTGAAGACGCGCCGCGACCGGCTTCAGGCTGTATTTCGGGTCGGGCTTGCCTTTCGGGCGACCGAGGTGCG
>DATEKA010000141.1:0-73407 GCA_035277685.1 Candidatus Acidiferrales bacterium | reverse complement strand
GAAATCGTCGCCTAAGAACATGTCCGCCGGCGAAGCCTGCTCCGACACAGCCTTCAAGGCTGGATGCGGCTCGATCAGCGCCATCGCCGTCAGCCATCCACCGTATGAAATTCCCGCTTCGCCGGCGCGCCCGTTGTTGTTCGGAACATTTTTCAGCAGCCAGTCGATCGTGTCGTACGTATCTGTGCCTTCGTCAATCGAGTGTGGGTCGGACTGATCCCGTGGGTCGCGTTGCATCACGAACGTCCCCTGGGAGCCATAGCGCCCGCGAATGTCCTGCAACACGAAGATGTAGCCGTCGGGAATCATCTCGCGATACAGATTCAGAAGGTGGGAATAACCCTGTGCATCGTCGCTCAGGCCATACGGTGTGCGCGTCAAAAAAAAAGGCAGCGGTTCCCCCGCACGTTTCGGGACATAAATCTCCGTGTGCAGCTTGACGCCGTCCCGCATCGGGATCATTACATCCCTCTTCGAGAAGGCGGCACTATAGTTTGCCGCGTCCGCGCCTTCCTGTGCCTTCGCCACTTTGTTGTGCTGAGCCAATCCCAAAAGAGCGAAGCAGAGAGCGGAAATCACCGTTGTAGGCGCCGCAAGCTTTCTGTAGGCCACTCGATTCTCCCCTGTGGGTTGAGGCGGCGGAAGGATATCACGGCACCCTCGCCTGCTGCCTCAATTTTAGCGGCTGGAGAATTGTGTTGCGGAGCAGTAGCGTCTACGCCTGTAATCGCTGTATCTGTATGGTACTAAAAGATATACGGTTCTTACTCTTACGTAATCTGGACCGAATTTCCCGCCCGCCCCGTTCGAAATACACGGTACAATCTTCCCAACAGTGCGGCTTTACCCATCGCTCATAGCAGCGGTGTTTCAATCGAAAAAAGACAGACGAGGAGAGGGGAAATGAGAAAACTCATATGCATCGCGCTGTTCATCGCCGCAACCTCGATGGTTGCAAAAGCTCAGGAAACGCCTGCCGCGGACGTATCGGCCGGCTATTCCTATTTCCGCTTGGGAGGTTCCGGAGGTACGAATCAGAACGGCGTTAGCGGATCGCTGGCGTACAACGTGAATAACTGGCTGGGAGCCGTAGGGGATTTTGGCGGTTATCACTCGAGCCCGTCGGGTGTCAGCCTTACCACCTACACCTACATGTTCGGTCCCCGGCTCTCTTATCGCACTGAGAGCACCGTCACGCCGTTTGCTCAAGCGCTGTTCGGCGGTTCCCATCTGACGGCCAGCGCCTTCGGAACGAGCGGAAGCGGCAACGCGTTTGCTTTCAGCTTCGGTGGCGGCGCCGACTTCCGGCTGACGGACAACCTCGCTTTTCGCCCGCAGTTTGACTACGTCGGCTTGCACTCGAATGGTTCGACGGAGAACTGCGCGCGCATCTCGGCTGCAATCGTTTTCCGCTTCGGTCAGAAGTAGTCGGGATTACCGGCGATCCAGCGCCGGATGGCGCACATCGCGGCCCGCGACGAAATAAATCACGTCTTCCGCAATATTCGTCGCGTGGTCGCCGATGCGCTCCAGATTCTTGGCGACTAGCACCAGCTCGAATGCAGCGAACACCACGGCCGAGTTTTCCATCATATAGGTGAGCAATTCCCGGAAAAGCTGATCGCGCAGCCGGTCGACCTGATCGTCCCTTTGCAGTACGCTCTGCGCAAGCTCCTGATCGCCCCGCACCAGCGCGTTCAGGCTGTCTCGCACCATTCCTTCGGCCAATTCCGTCATGCGCGGCAGGTCCACGTAAGGCTTCACTTGAGGATGCCGCATAATGCGCATCGCGGATTGCGCGATGTTCACGGCCTGGTCGCCGATGCGCTCCAGGTCGCCATTGATACGCGAAACCGCGAGCAGGAAACGCAGGTCCACCGCCATCGGCGCCTGCAACGCGAGCAGGCTCTGCACGCGATCGTCGATCTCGATCTGCATCTCGTTGACGGCGTCCTCCTCGTTGAGGACAGCCTCCCCGAGATTCTCGTCCGCTTCGAGCAGGGCCTGAACCGACTGATGTACGGCCCGCTCGGCAAGGCTCCCCATCCAAAGCAATCGCTGCTTCAGTTCTTCGAGATCGTGTTGCCAGTGGCGTTCCATGGCTTGATGCGCCTTTCGTTATTCGATCCTTTTGGGAATGGGCGCCTCATCCGAACCGGCCCGTGATGTACGCTTCGGTGCGCGGATCCGATGGAGTCGTGAAAAGCTTGGATGTCTCGCTGTGCTCGATCAACTTTCCTTCCAGCATGAAAGCAGTGTAGTCGCTCACGCGGGCAGCCTGCTGCATATTGTGCGTCACAACCGCCAGCGTACAACTGTCTTTCAGCTGAAACATCAATTCCTCGATTTTCGCCGTGGATACGGGATCGAGCGCGGAGCACGGCTCGTCAAGAAGCAGCACTTCCGGATCCACGGCCAGCGCTCTTGCGATGCAAAGCCGTTGCTGCTGCCCTCCGGACAGCGTCAGCGCGGACTTATAGAGATGGTCCTTCACCTCATCCCAAAGCGCCGCGCGACGAAGGCTCTGTTCCACTTGTTCGTTTAGACGCCCTTTGAATCCGTTAACGCGCAGACCGTAGGCGACATTGTCGAAAACCGGCTTGGGAAACGGGTTGGGTCGCTGGAACACCATGCCCACCCGCCGTCGCAGCGCCACTACATCCATCTTTCGAATATCGTTGCCGTCCAGGAGAACTTCCCCCTGCCAGCGCGTGTTGCGGATCGTGTCGTTCATCCGGTTTAACGTGCGCAGAAAAGTTGATTTGCCGCATCCTGAAGGCCCAATCAGCGCCGTGATCCTCTCCTTGGGGATGCTTAAGCTGACTCCGAACACCGATTGCTTGGGTCCGTAGAAGAAGTCCAGCTTGGAGATTTGGAAGCGAACCACGGTTTCTTTAAGAGGAGCCTTTGCGCCAAATTCCCCGGCTAGGCGCGGCGCGAGTTTCGCGGCCAGGGCGCTCTTGCCCTCCGAAGCTGAAGGCATACTAAACACTCCCCATTGCTCCTGTACCGCGTCCGCTTTGTAAGCCGATATAACCGACGCCGGCCATTTTTCTGACAACCGCAGTCTATTCCCAGGGAGATTCCTGCCAGGAAAAAACCCCTCGATCCGCAGACATGCCCGGCGTTGGCGCGGTCAAGCGGCCTTTAAGACCGGCGGTCCTTTCATCAAGCTACCAGTCTTTTTTCCAAATATTACAGCCACGTTACATCAACGAGAATTCGAGATGAAATCCGCGAATGGCTGATTCGTGCAAAATATCGGCGTTCTTGGGCTTTTCGAGAGTCAGCGGAGAGGTTTCTCTGCTGTCACCCAAATTACACTGCTCTGCAACACCACTGTCACAATCCACTGATAGAACTGCATGGTCACGCAGATTCGCGTCTCCAAGTCTCACATTTAGAATCGAGGAGGTTTATCTTGACGCTCCGCCAGAGAATCGCTCGGATTCTGACCGGGCGATCGATCCTCATTTGCGCCCTCGTGACTCTCGTTCTGGCCGCCACCGTTGTGATGGGCACCAGTCAGGCGGCCCAGGACGTCAACATTCTCGAAACCGGCTCGAGCCTGGTCTATCCGCTTTTCAATCTTTGGGTTCCGGCCTACACCAAGGCGAATCCCAACGTGAGACTCACGACCCAATCGACCGGCAGCGGTACCGGCATTTCGCAGGCCGTGGAAGGTATCGCTCAAATCGGCGCGTCTGATGCTTACATGGCCAACGCGTTGATGAAGCAGCATCCGGGCATGCTCAACATACCCCTGTGCATCTCCTCGCAGATGGTTAATTACAACCTGCCCGGCTTGAACAAGCAGCACGTCAAACTGAGCGGCCCCGCGCTGGCCGGCATCTACCAGGGAAAAATCACCAGGTGGAGCGACAATGCCATCGCCCAACTGAACCCCGGCGTTAAGCTTCCGGACCGCACGATCATCCCGGTACATCGCTCCGATGGGAGCGGCGATACCTTCATTTTTACCCAGTATCTCTCCTTCAGCACCCCTGACTGGGCCAACTCGCTCAGCTACGGCACAACCATCAGTTGGCCGGCTGTCTCCGGCGGGCTCGGCGCAGTCGGCAACCCCGGTATGATCACCGCCATCAAGGATAATCCCTACTCGATCGCGTACATTGGGACCAGCTACCAGAACCAGATCGTGAGTCAGGACTTAGGCATTGCCATGCTCAGGAATCGCGATGGTAAGTTTGTCCTGGCAGACGCGAAGACGGCTGCCACTGCGGCGAACGTGATGGTCCCCAAGACCCCTAAGGACGAGCGTGTTAGCTTAATCTTCGCTCCCGGTCCCGAATCCTACCCGATCATCAACTACGAATACGCGATCGTGCACACGAAGCAGCCCTCCGCGGAAATGGCCGCGCAATTGCGAAAGTTCCTCACCTGGGCAATCAGCGCCAAGGGCGGCAACGCGCCACATTTTATGGAGCAGGTCCACATGGTGCCGCTCCCGGCTTCGGTTGTGAAACTGAGCGAGGCCCAAATCGCGGAGATTCAGTAATCTCAGTCCGGTCCACGTTCGAACCGCGTCTACGCCCGCTCGCCGGTAACCCGCCCGCCGATCTAACGGATTTTCTTGTGCGGAGTTCCGAATGAGCGTGTCACCTCGGACTTTCTCGCCCAGCGAGATCTCGCCGTCGTCGTTTGAACGCCTTCGAATGCGCGTTTTTTCCTTCCGCACTCTTACCGGAACATTCGGATGCATCGTTGCGGGAACCTTGATCGCGATCGTTATTTTTCTGATTGATTACGCTTGGCCTGCCGTCCGCCTGAATGGCTGGGGATTTCTCACTAGAAATAACTGGAACCTCGGTAGCTTGTATGCCGATCCCATCCTCCGGAACGGGCAACAGATTCTGCCGGGCGCCGAGTACGGCATTCTTTTTCTCGTCGTCGGCACCATCCTCAGCACTGTGATCGCTCTTGCGATTGCCCTTCCGGTTGGGGTAGGTGCGGCCCTCTTCTTGGCCGAGGCCATTTCACCTTCGATGCGCTCATGGCTTTCCTTCTTTGTTGAATTGCTTGCTGCCATTCCGAGCGTGGTTTACGGCCTATGGGGCTATGTCGTGGTGATTCCGTTTTTGGGTCACCACGTTTTTCCTCTGATGGCCAAATCGTTCGGCTTTATCCCTTTCCTCAGCGGTCCGACGGGCAGCGGCTATGGCCTTCTCACATCTGGCTGTGTGTTGTCCCTCATGATTGTGCCGCTGATAACCGCAACGCTGCGGGATGCGCTCGTGGCTCAGTCGCCGACGCTACGCGAGGGCTCGGTTGCTCTCGGAGCCAGCCGCTTCGAGGCCCTTTGGACCGTAATGCTCCCGGCGGCCAGGCGCGTTTTGATCGGTTCCTCCATCCTCGCCACCGGACGCGCCCTCGGCGAGACAATGGCCGTCCTCATGATCAGCGGCAACGCCCTCAACTACTTGCCCAGCAATATCTATACGCCAATCTCCACGATGGCGGCGTTCATCGTCTCTCAACTGGATAGCGCCCTTCAGGATCCTACAGGCATGGCCATCCGCTCGCTTTCCGAAATCGCTCTGGTGCTCTGTCTTATCTCCATTGTTGTTAACAGCTTGGCTCGACTCTTGCTCTACTACGAGGGGCGGCAGAGCGTGGGGGCGACCTGATGGCCCTCGGCGCCATTTCGCTGCCTCCCGCAGTTACGGGCCTAAGCATCCGCCGGCGAGCTTTCGCTTGGCTCGGATGGGCTCTTTGCGGACTCGCCTTTCTCCTGCTGAGCGCCGCAATGTTCTGGATCCTGACCATCGTGTTCCTGCACGGCGCCAAGGCTCTCAATCTTGATGTCGTTACCCACATAACCGAAGGAACAGGCGGCGGCCTCCTGAACGCGATCGAAGGTACGCTCCTTCTGTCTTTTGGAGGCATTCTGCTGGCTGCTCCGCCCGGCCTGGCCACTGGGATCTTTCTCGCCGAGTACGAGACGTCGAAGCTCGCCGGACCGATTCGCTTCCTGGTCGACGTGCTTGTGGGTGTACCGTCGATCGTCGTCGGCTACTTCGCCTACGTCACGATGGTGGCGGACCTCGGATGGCAGTTCTCTTTGGCGGCAGGGTGCATCGCTCTTGCCATCATCGCGCTGCCGTACATCTGCCGAACCAGCGAGATGGCCATTCGTCAGGTGCCACGCTCGATGCGGGAGGCGGCCTACGCGCTGGGTTCCACAGATAGCCGGGTAGCTCTAAGCATCTGCGTCCCCATCGCGCTGCCGGGCGTACTGACCGGAATTCTTCTCGCTCTTGCGATTGCAGTGGGCGAAACAGCCCCGTTGCTCTATACGGCGGGGTGGTCGAACTACCTCTGGACAGGTCACTTCACAAAGGAGCCGGTTGGATACCTGACCTACGCGATCTATGCCTTCATCACGGAGCCTTTTGAGAGCGCCCATGCACTCGCGTATGCGGCGGCTTTCTTCGTAACCCTTTTCGTCCTGATTATCGGCGTCATCTCCAGACTGGTTCTGGACGAGCATGCTGGCTGGCGCAGCCGGAAGCTGCGCAAGCCCTAAGGTTTAAGACAAGAGCATGTTTCATCGCGGATGACGTGGACAGTCCGCAAGGCCTGAACTGCGTGAGGGAAGGTTGAGGCGCGGTTTCGGGGTGAGGGTGGACCGCGCCTCAGGTCGGAGGCTTCGCCGGTGTTTCGTATCCATCGTGGCTCGACCGGAAGTGAGCCGCCAGCGGATGTACACACTCTACGGCCCATTCTTGAACCGCCGATGACAAGCCGTTGAAAATCCAAAGACTAAGCGGCTCCGGCGGCATTCTGGCCGGAACTCGCCGATTCGCTCTGGCGCGCACGACCATGGCGCACTTCGAGCCCGCGGACCCAAAAGAGAACGTCTTCGGCAATGTTGGTTGCGTGGTCTGCCATTCGCTCGAGATGGCGCGATGCAAGGATGAACTGTAAATTGGGCGCGGCTTGATCCGGTTGGCACGTCATTTCGGCAAGCAGGCCTTCGAACAAGCGATCCCGATACCGGTCGACCACATCATCGCTTCCAAGCACTTGCGCGGCAAGATCAACATTTTGATAAATCAGAGCGCCTAGAGATTTGGAAACCATCGATCGCACGGCGACGGTCATAGGCTCGAGCTCTGTCGGCGGCGTCACATCGTTCATGCCGGCCAGGGAAATTGCGCTCTGGCTCAGATTCACAGCGAGGTCGCCCATGCGCTCCAAGTCATTGTTGACCTTCAGGGCTGCCACAATCAGGCGAAGGTCGGATTCCAGCAGATTCTTGTCTTTGAGCAAGCGGATGGCGTGCTCGTCGATCACGATCTCCATCTCGTTGATACGAGGCTCCGTCAGGAATACTTCACTGGCGACCTTCTCGTTGCGCTCGAGAAGCGCCCATAGTGCCCGGTTCAGCGACGCCTCCACGGTTCGAGCCTGCGAGACCAGGTAGTTCACCAGAACGCTCTGCAACACTGTTTCTGAGCCGCTTTTTGCCGTTCCCATGTAGTGTTCTCCCGGGAGCTTCGCTCTATCTCTCTTATCTCCCATTCCACATTGAGTCTTGGAGATTGCAAGTAGATGAATGCCGGATGAATCTTGCGAAACTCGGCCGGAAATAGTCAGGACGCAAGAGGAACGGAAAAGGAAAACTTCGAGCCAGTGCCAACTTCGCTTTCTACCCAGATGCGACCCCCGTGCGCTTCGACGATGTGCCGCGCGATCGAGAGGCCAAGGCCCGTTCCGCCGGCCTCGCGAGACCGCGCGGCATCCACGCGGTAAAAGCGCTCGAAAATCCGCTCCTGTTCCGCCAGTGGAATTCCAATTCCCGTGTCCGCCACCGTGACCACCGCGTCGCGTTCACGCGATCTTGCGGTGATCTGAATCTTTCCGCCCGGATGCGTGTACTGGACCGCATTGTCGAGAAGATTCTGCAGAACTTCGTGCAGGAGGTGTGTGTCTCCCCGCACCGCCGGCAGCGAAGCGGGAACGTCCAGTTCGAGAGCAATTTGCTTGCGTCCGGCCTTCAGCAGAGCAGTTTCTTCGCATGCGCCCGCTACATCGGCCAAATTCACCGGAGAAAACTGCACTTCGAGTTTTCCCGCCTCGATGCGCGCCAGTTTCATGAGGTCGTCTGTAAGGCGACCGAGACGGGTGGCATGATCGCGAATGATTTCCAGAAATCGCCGGTTGTTCGCGGGATCATCGATGGCCCCGCCCAGGAGGGTCTCGGCAAACCCCCGGATGGCGGTGAGGGGCGTTTTGAACTCGTGGGACACGTTGGCGGCAAAGTCCTGTCGAACGCGCTCCAGGCGACGCAGTTCCGACACATCGTGCAGCACCACGACAGCGCCGGACGGCTTTCCTGCGTCCGTTGGTTTTCCTGAGACGCCCGCGGCGTCGAAAGGATTCACAGGAGCGGCAGTCACGGAAAAACTGCGCTGCTGAACGAAGCCCATCGCGATATCTTCCTGCAATCCTTCCTCGCCGGCGAGTGCTTTGCGAATTAGCGCCAACAGTTGCGAATTGCGGACGATTTCAATCACGGGACGCCCTTGGCCCGTCCCGGCGTCGAGGTTCAGAATCTGGCCGAAGGCGCGGTTGAA
The DNA here is from genome assembly GCA_035277685.1 of Candidatus Acidiferrales bacterium. Classification (GTDB taxonomy): domain Bacteria; phylum Acidobacteriota; class Terriglobia; order Acidiferrales; family UBA7541; genus Palsa-295. The sequence goes on along the minus strand of DATEKA010000141.1, from coordinate 64,807 downwards.
GAAGATGAGCCGCTCGTGAGCGTCAATCACGCCGACACCCTCGGCCATGCTGCGCAGAATCGCGCTCGAACGATTGCGCTCGCTGCTGAGCGATTCGATCGTGGCGTCAAGCCGCGCAGCGGTTTCGTTCAGAGCATCCGCGAGGTCGGCGATTTCATCTCGAGGTCCTGCAAATTGGAGCGGACGAAAATCCCCGCCCGCGACGCGCCGTGAAAAATATTTTAGCTCCTCGATCCGGCTGGCGAACCTGCGTGAAAAGATGAACGACACACCAATACCGGCGACAAGAATTGCTAACGACCCGGCCAGCAAGCTCCGGCGCATTTGTGCGCGCTGGACATCGGCCTGGATGATCGGAATCGCCATGCGAATGACTATGGGAACGCCGGGCGGCCGCTGATAGCGCACGGCCCGGTAGACGGCGTCGGTACCAAGCCCAGGGTCGGGCCGCACCGCGTCTCCCTCGCCGGTGAGCAGCGCTTTCCGAACCTCTGCATCCATCGAGCCGGCAGAGCCTTCGCTGACCGGGGCCGAATCTGCAAGAACCGCGCCATCCGCCGCGAATACGGTAACTCGCGCTCCGCCGCTCGCCATCTGCTGCACCCATGTGTGTAGGCCGGATTTGGCATCGGGCTGCGGGCGTTGAGCTATGGCCAGCTTCGTCAACGCAGCCAGTCTGTCGTTTGCCTCGCGAATGTAGTCACGGCGAAGGACGCGCGCCCAGTACAGATCGACGGCAAACAGCACGCCCAGAAGGAGGACGACGTAGCTCAGACCGAGCTTCCAAAAGAGCTTAGCTCGCACGAGTTTCGAAGAGGTACCCGGCTCCACGCATCGTCTTCATGTAGGCCGGGCGTTGCGGATCCATCTCGATTTTTTCGCGGAGACGGCGAACGTAAACGTCTACGCTGCGAGGCGTGACGAACCGTTCCGTTCCCCAAACGGCGTCCAGCAATTGATCGCGCGAAAAGACGCGGTTGGGCCTCGATGCCAGGAAATACAGCAACCGGAACTCCAAAGTGCTCATCGGGACCGGCTTCCCGCCGCGCGTCACCCGGTACGCCGCGGGATCGATACGCAGTGCGCCAATCTCAATGAGCTTTTCCGAAGGCGTTCCGGGTTCGGATCGCCTGAGCAAAGCCTTGATCCGCGCGACAAGCTCTCGCGGGCTGAACGGCTTTGTCACGTAATCGTCGGCCCCCAGTTCGAGGCCCACGACGCGATCCGCTTCTTCGCCCTTGGCCGTCAGGATCAGAATCGGCAGGCGATTGAGACTCGCGTCTTTACGGACTTCTTTGCAAATTTCGAGCCCCGCGACTTTGGGGAGCATGAGATCGAGAATCAGCAGATCGGGGGGCGCCTTACGGACCTGTGCCAGACCCGTGGCTCCATCGCTCGCGCTGGCGCACTGGAAACCTTCCTTGTCCAGGTTGTACCTCACCAGCTCGACGATGTCTTTATCGTCTTCGATCAGCAGAACTCGTTTCATCGCCTCGCTCGGAATTTGCCAAGCACACCATACGGAAAAAGACTACCGGAAGCAAGGCGGTTAGGCTCGCAGGAGACGGTGTAACGGAATATTTACCTGGGTTTCATATTGGGGCGGCGGAGTCTGTCCGGGGAGCATTTCGGGAATAATCGGCTGAGGTGCGCGCTCACCCCTTCCTGTAAATCAATGGAAACAAAATAATTGCAAGCTGCGCGAACAGCACGGCTTGGCCGTCTCTTTGCTTCGCATGCGTCATGCGTCCTGGGGATCCCCCGGCACTTGTGACCGCCGGCAAGAGCGGAGTGCAGCGTGGAATCGCGACGAAGCAGGTTGGCAGGGGCATCAGCATTCACACGGCATTGCCGGTTCACGCCGGCCTCTCTGAAGGCGAACGCACGGAACGACCTACGAATCTAGGCGTTCTTGGCGGCGCGCGTGCCGTTAGGCAAGCGCAAACGATTCGACGACGCCGAGGCTTAATGGTTCTTGGTTTGACGATCGCGCTGGCCATTCCTGTTCGGGCGCAGGAGAAACAGGTCGACCTCACCAGCGAGAGCCTGGAAAGCCTGATGAACGTCGAGGTCACCTCGGTTTCAAAACGAGAACAAAGGCTTTCGCAAACAGCGTCAGCGGTCTTCGTGATTAAGCAGGAAGACATTCGGCGTTCGGGAGCCACGAATATCCCGGACCTTTTGCGGATGGTGCCGGGAATGGATGTGGCACAGATTAACGCGAACACGTGGGCGATCAGTGCGCGCGGTCTCAACGGTCGCTTCGCGAATGAGTTGCTGGTTCTGTTGGACGGCCGCAGCGTTTATACGCAGACGACAGGCGGAGTTTTCTGGGACGTCTTGGACGTGCCACTCGATGACATCGAGCGAATCGAGGTGATTCGCGGGCCGGGCGCATCGGTTTGGGGCGCAAACGCCGTCAATGGCGTGATCAACATCATCACGAAGAAAGCGTCGGACACGCAGGGCGGGTTAGTGGTCGCGGGCGGTGGGACTGCGAACCAGGGATTTGGAACCGTGCAGTACGGTGCAAAAGCCGGAAAAACTGCCTTCCGCGCCTTCATGAAGTACCTCAATGAAGACCACTTTCCGAATCTTAACGGTATGGATGGAGGCGACGGCTGGAGCGTTTCGCGAGCCGGGTTTCGCGCCGACACCGATCTCTCGAGTAGGGACACGCTGACCTTCGAGGGAGATCTATATCGGGGGCGCGAGGGGAATCCCGCGCAGGCGCTCGACAGCATCGTTGCTCCGCTTGTTCCCGATGTTGAGAAGCAAGTTAATCTGGGGGGCGGCTTCATTCAGGCAACCTGGGAACACACGACCTCCGCTCGTGCCGGCACGAGCCTTCAGGCCTCCTACGATGAGTATGAACGCAACGACTACCTGGGCGAGACCAGGGGGACGGTTGATGTAGCCTTTCAGCACCACTTCTCCTGGGGTAGCCGGCAGAACCTGATTTGGGGAGCGGAAGTCCGCTTCTCACAGTCGCGCAGCGTCGGCAGCGCGCTTATCAGCCTTGATCCGCCGAACCCTGATACGAAACTGTTCGGCGCCTTCGCCCAGGGCGAAATCGTGCTGGCACCGGACCGGCTTTTTCTGACGATTGGGACGAAACTCGAGCACAACGATTACACGGGTTTTGACGCGATGCCCAGCGTCCGGTTGGTGTGGACGCCTGGCGCGCGCCAAGCGTTTTGGGCGGCGGCATCGAAGGCGGACCGTACTCCTTCGGATACGGACGAATATATTCGCGCGGCTCTGGGCGGATTCGCCGGACCGAACGGGCCGGTTGCACTTCGCCTGACCGGCAGTCCGAACCTAAAGAACGAGACGACTGATACCTACGAGGCGGGCTACAGGTTCTCTCTCGCAGAGCAGCTCTCAGTGGATTTCACGGCCTACTACAACAAGTACGGAGACCAAGAAACGGCCGAACCAGCCGCCCCGTTCTTCGAATCGGCGCCCACCCCTCCCCACATGGTGCTGCCACTGGTTTATCGGAACCTGAGCTATGGAGAATCCCACGGAACTGAAATCTACGCGAACTGGAAAATCGCAAACTGGTGGACGTTGAGTCCCGGGTACGCGTTCGAGCAGATCCACATGCATCTGAGACTGTCGAGCCACGACACCACCTCCGTCTCGGATGCCGAGGGCAGCAGTCCGGTAAATTCAGCACAGCTCCGCTCGCATATTTCTCTGCCATACCGTCTTTCGTTGGACACATCCACATACTTTTCGGGCCGGCTCAACGACCCGGAGATCCCGTCGTATACACGGCTTGATACGGCGCTGACCTGGCGCTGGAACGGGAATTTCGATGTCAGCTTCATCGGTCAGAACCTGTTGAAGGACCGCCACGAAGAATTTGTCGACACAACGGGAAGCGCGGGGACGACCCTGGTCAAACGCAGCGCGTATATCCAGTGGAGATGGAAATTCTGATGTGCCTGAGTGCCTCTTGAATCCTCCGCGCGGCATAGGAGCTTGTTCGACGATTCGCCGCAGTTGGCGAGCCGGATGCCCGATGCTTGCCGCCCGCGCCGGAATGACTCTCATCGCAGCCGCGTGGCTGGGTACGCCTGCGGTTTGGAGTCAACAGCCTTCTCCGACCGAGTATCAGGTGAAGGCCGCTTTTTTATTCAACTTCGCCAAGTTTGTCGAATGGCCCCAGAGCAGCTATATAGGCGAAGGAGCGCCGTTCTCGATTTGCGTCCTGGGCGAAGATCCCTTCGGAGATGCGCTGAATACCCTTCGCGGAAAGTTCATTACGAATCGGCCTGTCGCCGTTTGGCGAATCAAGGACGCCGATGCCGGCTGGCATTGTCAGATCCTCTTCGTGAGCTCGTCAGAGAAATCACGCCTATCGGCAATTTTCGGCGCCATGCGCGGCGCTCATACCTTGCTCGTAGGCGAAACCGACGGCTTCGCCGCCGGCGGCGGAGCGATCCAGTTCACTCTCGAAGCGAACCATGTGCGTTTCGCCATCAATCCCGAGGCGATTCGGCGAGCCGGGCTGGAGATAAGTTCGAAGCTTTTGGCCCTGGCGACGATCGTCCGCGACGGACAGAACGGCGGGAAGAGCTGATGTTCGGAACGAGCGCTCTTTCGATCCGTCACAAACTGACGCTCATCATGTTCGTCACCTGCGGCGCGGCCATATTGCTGGCGTGTCTCGTCTTCGCGGTTGATGACATTCTTTCGTCGGAAGCGCGGCTTAAAAGCGAGCTGGTCACCGTGGCCGAAATAACGGGTTCGAACACAACAGCCGCGTTGACGTTCGGAGATGCGGAGGCGGCGCAAGAAACTCTTGCCTCACTGAGTGCGCAAGAGCACATCGTAGAAGCGTGTGTTTACAGAAAAGATGGGTCCATTCTCGCCCGCTACATTCGCCAGGATCAGAGAAACAGCGCCTTTCCGAAAGCGGAGCCGGATCGCGAGAAGATCCGCAAGGGCCACCTCATTCTGTTCCGGCAGATCAAGCTCGGCGGCGAGTCCCTCGGGACGATCTACTTGAAGTCCGATCTGGGAGCTCTCCGCGCGCGCGGGGCCGGCTTCGCCGAGATCTTCGTCGTCGTGGTTTTTCTCTCTCTTGGCACCGCCTATCTGCTCTCGTCGAGCCTCCAGCGCAACATTTCCGAGCCCATCCTGGATCTCGCCCGAGCCGCGTTCACCGTTTCTGTGCACAAGGATTACTCGATCCGCGCTGCCAAGCGGAATAGCGACGAGATCGGATTTTTGTTCGATCGCTTCAATGAAATGATGGGCCAGATACAGCGGCACGAACAAGCGCTCCAGCAGGCCCGCAATGACCTGGAACTGCGAGTCGACGAACGGACTAAGGAACTGCAAAAGGAAGTCGCAGACCGGGAGCAAGCACAGCAAGATCTCGCGGAGCGCACAGACTTCCTGAACTCCCTGATTCAGAACAGCCCGCTCGCAATCATCGTTGCCGGGCCCAACCGCCAGGTTCAATTGTGCAACCCCGCTTTCGAAGTCCTTTTCGGGTGTCGTCGAGATGATGCCCTGGGCCATCCCATTGAGGAGGTCGTCGGCTCTTCTGTCCAGGAAGCCACACAGATCATTGAACAGATCATGCATGGGAAGCAGCTGCATCTCATTACCCGGCGCAAACGCAGCGATGACTCCCCTGTGGATGTCGAATTGTACGCCGTCCCCCTCATAAGCGAGGGAAAGGTCGCCGGCGCATTGGGAATGTATCAGGACATTACGGAGCGAATCCGCGCACAAGAAACCCTGGTACACGCCAAGGAAGCGGCCGAGGCGGCGAGCCGTGCAAAAAGCGAGTTCCTCGCAAACATGAGCCACGAAATCCGCACTCCTATGAACGGGATCATCGGAATGACGGAACTGGCCCTCGATACCGCTCTCAGCCCTGAACAACGGGAATATCTAACCATGGTGGAATCGTCGGCGCATTCTCTGCTCGTGGTCCTGAACGATATTCTCGACTTCTCCAAAATCGAAGCGGGAAAGCTCGACCTGCAACCCGTGAGCTTTGGGCTCAGGCAAAGCGTGGGCGATACGCTCAAAACGTTGAGCTACCGCGCCCATCAGAAGGGATTGGAACTGACTTGGCGCGTGGGCAAGGACGTCCCCGACAGTTTGGCGGGCGATGTTGGCCGTTTGAGACAGGTTTTGGTCAATTTGGTGGGCAATGCGCTGAAGTTCACGGAAAAAGGAGAAGTTGGCGTCGAGGTGGAGCAGGAAGACGGGCCACCGGGCTCGGCGATTCTGCACTTCGCCGTTCGGGACACCGGAATCGGCATACCACCCGGTAAGCGGAGATTGATCTTTGAACCGTTCACACAGGGGGACAGCTCAACTACTCGGCAGTATGGCGGTACCGGCCTTGGTCTGGGCATCAGCGAGCGCCTGGTCCAAATGATGGGAGGAAAGATCTGGGTCGAGAGTGAATTGGGGCGAGGGAGCACATTTCACTTTACGGTCGAGTTTGGCTTGGCGGCGCCTGGCGAGAACGGGGATCCGGCGGCGGAGCTCCTCCTGCGAGGACAACGCGTTCTTGTTGTGGACGACAACGAAACCAATCGAAAGATTCTCATCGAGATGCTCGGCCATTTGGGATTGCGGGCCGAGACGGCTGTCGGATTCGACGATGCGCTCATCGTTTTGCGAAATGCGCGAACGGACCACGAACGGATTTCTCTGATGATCACGGACATGCAGATGCCGGGCCAGGATGGGATCGCCTTGATCGCGGCCGTTCGCGCCATTCCGGAATACCGCGCTCTTCCGGTCCTGATCTTGAGTTCGATGGGAGGCCCGAGCCTCCAGCGCCTGCGGGAACTGCGCGTTGCCGCCCACCTGTTGAAGCCTGTGCAAGCGTGGGAGCTTCGTGACGCAATCCTGACGGCATTTTCGGGACCGCCCGATGCGTGCTTATCGGCTGAACCGCTCGCGGCAGGGAACGGGCGCACGATCCGGCCGGGACTGACAGTGCTTCTGGCCGAAGATAATGCCGTCAACTCTCTGCTGGCCCAAAAACTCCTCGAAAGACACGGACACACGGTACTCACGGCCGGAAACGGGTTAGATGCGATCGCAGCTGTGGAGCGCGAGAAGAGCGCGATTGACGTCGTCCTGATGGACATCCAGATGCCTGAGATGGACGGTCTCACCGCCATTCAAACCATCCGCGCCCGCGAGCAGGATAGCAGACGCCATGTGCCAATCATCGCTTTAACCGCCCACGCGATGAAAGGCGACCGCGAGAACTGTCTCGCTGCCGGCGCGGATGACTATGTAACCAAGCCGCTCGACTCCGCCGATCTTTTGCAGGCACTGGATCGTGTTACCAAGCGAGAAACCAACTTCGGGGGTCCTCCTATCTCGAAAGAGACCGCGGACGGGCCCGCGATGGGAACGTTCGATCTGGCCGCGGCCCTGGAAAGAATGGACGGCGATAGAGAGCTGCTCGAGGAGGTAGCCCGGCTGTTCGTGGCGGAATGGCCAAAAACGAAAGCATCTCTTGAGTTGTCCCTTCAAACGCGCGACTTAAGGGCATGCGAACGCCTTGCCCACGGGCTCAAAGGCGCCTCGGCTCATTTTGGAGCCCGCAAAGTTTCCGACTGCGCGTTCCAGCTCGAGAAACTGGGACGAGCCGGCAGCCACGAGGACGCTCAGCAGCAATGGGACAGCGTCAAGAAAGAAGTGGAGCACCTGGTGGAGGAGATGGGGTCCCTTTTCCCGCAGGTTCCATCCTGACGACCGGAGACTTGGTCCGACTCATGACCGACAGCCCAAAACCGAAGATTCTTATCGCAGAGGACGATGTCGTTTCCCGCCGTTTGCTCGAGGCCTTCGTCTTGAAGCGAGGATACGAAGTGATTACAGCGGGTAATGGCGAAGAGGCGCTTCAGTGCCTCTCCGAAGACGGAGGTCCTCGTCTGGCAATCCTGGATTGGGTGATGCCTGGCATGGAGGGAACCGAAGTCTGCCGCCGGGTTCGCGAGCAGTCGGCCGAGCGGCCATACGCTTACTTGCTGTTGCTGACCGCTCGCACAGAAAGGGAAGACCTGCTTCAGGGCCTTCAGTCCGGAGCGGACGATTACGTTCGCAAGCCCTTCGATCCGCCAGAACTTGACGCCCGCCTCCGTACGGGCCAGCGCATTATCGAATTGCAGGACAAACTGATCGCCGCTCGTGAAGCCCTGCGCTTTGGAGCCACGCACGATGCGCTCACCGGTCTTGCGAACCGCTCGGTCATTCTGGAAAACTTGAATCGCGAGTACGCGCGCCAGAAGCGCGAAAAGGGAAAATTCGCCATAATTCTCGCCGACATCGACCATTTCAAAGAGGTCAACGACAACTACGGTCACCTCTGCGGAGACGACGTGCTGCGGCAGGTTGCCGGCGCCATGAGGGAATCGGTCCGCTCATACGATACCGTAGGACGTTACGGCGGCGAAGAGTTCCTCGTCATTGTGCCGGAGGCGGACACCTCAACCGCTGTTGGGATCGCCGAACGAATCAGGAAAGCGATCGAGTCCCTGGTCATCCCCTGCCGCGATCGCCGCATTCAGGTGACGGCGAGCTTTGGGATTGCCGCCAGCGCCCGCGCGGAGTCTCCTCTTCCCCAGACTCTCCTTCACTCCGCCGATGACGCCCTCTACCGCGCTAAGAGCAATGGAAGAAATCGTTGCGAACTGGCTGAGCAGACGACGAGCATTCCCACCATCTTCTCGTCTCATCCCTGACAGATCGACCCCGCCGATTGGCCGTCTTCGCGTTCGCGCGTCTACTGCGCTGTCATCTTCGACGAACTCCGCCGCGTCGCCAAATCGCGCTTGCGGAAACGCGTTTCCGTTCGCGCCTTCAACTGGTGTAGAGTCTTAAGTGTAATCAAAGCACTGCGCTTGCGGGCTTTTCGGGAGAGGAGTGTCGATGAACCCGACGAAATCCAGTTCGCTGGTGAATAACGAGCCAATTTCGGGAACACGGCGCGATTCTCTCACCGTCATCGACAATCGCACGGGACGACAGTACGAACTGCCCATAACGCACGACACCATCCGGGCGCTCGATTTGCGTCAGATCAAAGTGGACGATGCCGATTTCGGGATGATGAGTTATGATCCGGCTCTCACCAACACCGCTGCCTGCACCAGCCGGATCACCTTCATTGACGGCGACAAGGGAATCCTCCGGTATCGCGGCTACTCCATCGAGGAACTGTCCGAGAAGAGCAGCTATCTCGAAACAGCCTACCTGATTTTGCAGGGCGAGCTGCCCTCCGCCTCGCAATTATCCGAATGGACCTACAACGTCAGCCATCACACGTTTATCCACGAAAGCATCAAGAAGTTTCTCGACGGATTCCATTACGACGCCCATCCGATGGGCATGCTGATCTCAACAGTCGCTGCTCTTTCGACCTTTTATCCGGACGCCAAAGACATCTTCAACGCCGACTCCCGGCGCAAGCAAACATACCGGCTGATCGGGAAGATGCCTACGCTGGCGGCGTTTGCCTACCGGCATAGCCTTGGAATGCCGTTCGCTTATCCGGACAATGATCTGAGCTACTGCGGAAACTTCCTCAACATGCTGTTCCGCACGACCGAACTCAAATATCGGCCGAATCCCACGCTCGAACACGCCCTCGACATTCTCTTTATTCTGCACGCCGACCACGAGCAGAACTGCTCGTCTTCCGCCATGCGCGGAGTCGGCAGCTCGCATGTCGATCCTTACTCCGCCACGGCTGCCGCCACGGCCGCGCTCTACGGGCCTCTTCACGGAGGAGCCAACGAAGCGGTGCTGCGCATGCTTCTCGAAATCGGTTCCGTGAATAACGTTGCGGCCTACATCAAGAATGTGAAAGCCGGTGAAAAGAAGTTAATGGGCTTCGGTCATCGCGTGTACAAGAATTACGATCCTCGGGCCAAGATCGTCAAGCGCATCGCCTATGAAGTATTCGATGTGATGGGGCGCAATCCCTTGATTGACATCGCGCTCGAATGCGAACGCATCGCCCTCGAAGATGATTACTTCGTCAGCCGGAAACTTTATCCCAATGTGGACTTCTATACGGGCCTTATCTACCAGTCGATGGGTTTTCCCATGACCATGTTTCCGGTGCTGTTCGCGATTCCGCGAACGTCCGGCTGGGTGGCGCAGTGGGAGGAATTGCTGCTCGACCCGGAGCAGAAGATTTCGCGGCCCCGCCAGGTGTATCTGGGCCACGACCTGCGCAGCTACATCCCGTTGGATCGGCGAGGATAGTCGAACCGCCTGGCGCCAGTAACGCGCTCGATTGCCGCGCCCGGAATGCGCAAGCAACTGCTGTCTGCCCCCGTCAAGCGAGTCTTCGGACTTGCACGCCGGGAAAGGCTGGCTCGATCCCTCGGTTGTTGTCTTCAGGTGGACGGCCCGTCATTCAGGCTTTGCGATGCCGCTGGCGACCGCATCATCGAGCAACTTCTTCATTTCACGCGAAGCCTGCCGCGCCAGTTCTCCTTGCTGTCGCCCGAGTTCGCCCTGTTGCCGCCCGAGCTCGCCTTGTTTGCGGCCAAGTTCCCCCTGCTGCCTGCCGACTTCACCCTGTTGTCGTCCAGCATCCGATTGAATTTCTCCGATTCGGCTTTGTAGTTCGCCGATCTGGCTCTGCAAATCGCCGATCTGTTCCACCGTCCCGCCCTTCGCGCTGAGCTGCTTCATCTCAGCCTCAAGCTTTTCCATTTGCGCGGAGAGGTCGGGAATCTTCACCCGCACCTGTTCCATTCTTTCCCCGAGCTCCTCTTGCTGTTTTCCGAGCGCCTCCTGCTGCCTCCCGAGCGCCTCCTGTTTCTTGCCAAGCTCCTGTTCCGGCTCCCAGAGCTTCCTGGCGCGGTCCACGGTCGCCTGATCCCGGATCACGTATGGCTTTTCGTCCTTCTCGAACCAGATAAAATTTCCCGAAATCTTGCTTCGCAGCGTTTTTGCGTGATCCTCGTCCTCTGAAGATCCCGACATTATGACCGAATCGGAGTCCTTCGTGACGATCACGAACCGCGGTCCCGAGTCGCCGTAACGCTCTGTGACTCCGCCAAGAACTCCGCCGCTAACGCCTCCCGGAACACCGTCGTCTATTCCGCCGGCTGCCTGCGCGTCCGCAAAAGCTCGATAGCGCTCGATCGCGCTGTTGTACTTCTCCATCGCGCCTTTGTATGCCTCGATCGCTTTGCTGATGGCTCTTGCTTGCTCTTCGGTCGCTCGACTCGCCGAACCCGCCTTCGCCGCGGCCAGCCGCCGCGAAGCCGTTTCAACCGATTTCCGGGCGCGCAACAACGCTTCTCGCGCCTCGCCCATGCTCGGCTGGCCAGGCAGTGCGGGCGCTCCGGGCGCGGCCTGCTCTGACGGGCCCACGGGCGCAGCCGGAGCGGCCGCCGGCGTACCTGAAGCGGGCGCAACGGGCGTGAGCGGAGCTACCGCGGGCTCCGGCGTCGCTGCGGGCGATTGCGGCATAGTGCCTCGAGCTACCGCTGGACGTGCGCTCGGGGCGGAAGGAACCTGCGGCACCGCAGGCTCCTGTGCCAATTCCGGAAACTGGAAGAACTGCGGATGTACGGATGCAGTGAACGCAACCACGGGAGCCGCAAGCGCCACAACACCCACGAGAACGGACTTCTTCAGCCGGTTTGGCATTGCACTCCTCCACGCGAGAATTCGATCGACTCTTTTTTCCGCCTGCCCGAAGTTCGCCATAGAAACTCCCTCCCACCACACGCGCGAGCGCGAGTCCTCCAAAGCTGAAAAGAAACCGAGAAGCGTCTCCGCGTAACGCGATCGCTCCGCCCCGCTCGCTAGAGCCGCTTCATCGCACGCCTGCTCCGCCAAATCCGCCAGGTGTCGCTCGAGCCACCAGCCCAGCGGGCTGAACCAGAAGGCAGCCCGATGAATCAAAGCTAGTCGTTGCACCAGCGCATCGCGGCGGGTCACATGACAAACTTCGTGTGCGAGCACGGCGCCGAGTTTGTCCTCGTCCCAATTGCGCCACGTTGCCGGGAGCAGAATCGCGGGATTTTTTATGCCGATGGTCACTGGCACTGCCAGCGCCGCGGATTCACCGAGAAAGGGCTGCTTCTTCAATCCCGAGTGGCGCGTCGAAGCTGCAAGTTCCTCCACTGCCCGAGCATCGCCGATCGCGTTCGCCGCGCGCACGATGTGCGCCCCCATCACGGTCCCTGCCAAGATGCGCCCAAGCAGCAGGAAAGCGCCTGCCAGGTAAGTTGCCGCCAGAATCAAAGCCCACGGAATTGGCCCGGAGTGGCGGGTCGCCGCAGACGATGAAACGGCTGGCTCGGAACGAAGGTCCCCATTCGGCTCGCTCGCCGGTGGAAGAGCAGGGGCGGTTCGGGCTTGCGGGGCGAATTCATGCGGCGCGGGTGGCCCGGCTACTGCCTCCGCGTGCGAACCGATTTTAGGAAGCGGCACCGGAACGCGAATCGGCGGCGAGACTAAACTGAGGAATGGCATCGCCAAAGCTGCCGCCAGCACCCCTCGCCAGACCGTCACCCTCAGAGAAACGATTCGCACTCGCACCGCTATGATAGCGGCCGCCGCGAAGCAAGCCAGCACGATCGAGCGAACCGCAGGTTCTGCCACGTACCTCAGAACCGTGCTACTCGCGGAAAGAGCGGCGGTCCACATAACTATTCTTCTTTCGTATGAGACGAAGGCCGAACTCCGGCTTCCGATTTCTCTTGGATCTTCTGCTGGGCGATCTTTCGCGCCAGCCGTTCGAGCTGGTCGCGTCCGATCATTGCGTTGTCCACCATCCCGATCACGAGCTCTTCCGCCGAACCCCCGCAGAAACGCTCGATTATATTCCGCACCGCGCGCACGGCCACGTTGCGCCGCGCCTCTGCGGCTCGATAGATGTACGTCCGCCCCTCGATGTCGTGCGTGACGAAACCCTTTTGTTCCAGCCGCCGCAGAATGGTTCGCACCGTCGATTCTTTAAGCGGCCGGGCCGGCTTCAGGGCCTCACGGCAGGATTCCGCCGAACAAGGTCCATGCGCCCAGACAAAGTCCATAACCATTTGTTCGACTTGTCCCAGGCCTTTTGGTCGCGTTGGTTTGTCGCTATGCATTGTAACGCTACAATATGTAGCATTAGCGCCTCCGGCCTGTCAAGAGAGAAATTTTGCCCGAAAAAAAGCCATCCCTGTTTTGCCGAAATAGCCGTCTGAGTCATCTCGGGCCGCTGGACGCTGTTCGTCGAACCTCGGGCCGAGGCGCTAGTCGCGATTGTTACTTAAGCACGACGGGTGCCGCGCTGCGTTGGCCTGTGCAAGATGCGTGTGTTATAACTAGCCGCTAGCCAACTCGCTGAGGAATTTGTGCCCTTTATCAATTTTCCCGCTCGGGAAATCAACTGCAAACTTGTCTACTATGGTCCCGGACTCGGCGGGAAAACCGCGAACTTGCAGTGGATTTACGAACACACCGGCACGAATCAAAAAGGGAAAATGGTCTCGCTGGCCACCGAAACCGATCGCACCCTGTTCTTCGATTTTCTTCCGCTGGACCTCGGCACCGTGCGCGGTTTCAAGACGCGTTTTCACCTTTATACCGTTCCCGGCCAGGTCTTCTACGAAGCCAGCCGCCGCCTCATCCTCAAGGGCGCCGACGGGGTGGTTTTCGTCGCCGATTCCCAGGAAGAACGGATGGACGCCAATCTCGAGACGCTCGACAACCTGCGCGAGCACCTGAGGGATCATAATCTCGACTTCAACACGATCCCATACGTCCTGCAGCTCAACAAGCGTGACCTGCCCAACGTTCTGCCAATCGAGGACCTCAAAAAGCATCTTTCGGTAAAAGGCGAGCCCGCCCTCGAGGCCGTCGCCGTGCAAGGGCAGGGAGTCTTCGATACTCTCAAGGAAGTCGCCAAGCTTGTCCTCGCAGAACTGAAGAAGAACGCCTAGATCGGCTAATTTCCGGATTCCGAAGCATCAAAGTACAATCCGTTGAGAACTCCATGTCTCGCCCTGCTCAGGAAGTCCTCGAATTCGATAAGCTGAGAGAAATCGTCGGCGGCTTCGCCACTTGTGCGCCAGGACGCCGGGTGATTCAAGCCCTCGAACCGCAACTGGACCCCGAGGCTCTTGCCGCCGAGTTTTCCCTGATCCGTGAAGCCGTCGAGTACCTGCGCTCCGGTTCCGAGCTTGGATTTGGCGCGCTTGCCGACCCGCAGGGCTGGCTCTCGCGGCTTGCCATCCCCTCCGCCGTCCTCTCGAGCGCGGAACTTCTCGATGCAGTTTCTCTGATCGAGACCGCCACCGGACTGCGCCAGGCCTTCAAAGGCATCGCCGCGAAATTCCCGTTGCTCGCGGAACGCACATCCGCGCTTCCCGGCCTTCGAGACCTTTCCATCGCGATTCGCCGCGCCGTGCTGCCAAACGGCGAAATCAGCGACGACGCCTCGCCTCAGCTCAAACGCATTCGTGCGGGAATCGCGCAGGCGCGCGAAAGAATCCGGCATTCTCTGGAAGCCATCCTTCGCGCCCGCGGCGAGCCTGCCGGCGAAGACTACGTCACGCTGCGCAATGACCGCTTCGTGATTCCAGTCCGCGCGTCGGAGCGCCGCTCCGTCCCCGGCGTGGTTCACGGCGCCAGTGGTACCGGCCAGACCGTGTTCGTCGAACCCCTCGAAACCATTGACCTGAATAACCGTCTCGTCCAACTGGGCGAAGACGAGCTCGCGGAAATCGCTCGCATTCTTGAAGAATTGACCGAACGCCTCCGCGCCGAACGCGTCCCCCTCGAGACGTCCTCGGCGGCTATTGCGCACCTTGATTCGATATTCGCTCGGGCCCGCTTCGCCCGGGAATTCGACTGCGCCTCGCCTCGGTTTTCGTCAGGCAATTCCCTGAGGCTTGAGTCTGCCCGCAACCCGGTGCTTGAGGCCACGCTTCGCCCCCAGGGCCGCAAGGCCGTGCCTCTTTCCCTCGCGCTCGGCGGCGACGAAACCGTGATGGTGGTCAGCGGACCCAACACCGGCGGCAAGACGGTTTCCCTAAAAACCGTTGGTCTGGCCGCGCTTTCCGCCCAATCCGCCATCCCCGTCGCCGCCGAAACCGCTGAACTGCCTTTGTTCGACTTCGTGCTCGCCGATATTGGAGACGAGCAATCGATTGCGGCAGATCTATCCACATTCTCCGCGCACATGCTGAATCTCAAAGCGATGCTCGAACTCGCGACGGACCGCTCGTTAATCCTCGTGGATGAAATGGGCACGGGAACGGCGCCGGAGGAGGGTGCCGCCTTGGCCGTCGCGCTCCTTGAAGAGTTTCGAGGCCGCCGCGCACTCACTTTCGCTACGACGCATCACGATCGTCTGAAAGCCTACGCCTCGACCACGCCGGGAATCATCAACGGCGCTATGGAATTCGACGAAACGAATCTGCGTCCCACGTATCGCCTCCTTGTCGGCGTCCCCGGAACATCGAGCGGGATTGAAATTGCCCGCCGGCTCGGCTTGCCCTCTCGCGTTGTGGACCATGCGCGCGCGAGCCTTTCTCCCGAATCGCGCGAGGCTCGCGACCTCATCGCCTATCTTCATCGGGGCCGCGACGAAATGGACTCGCTCAAGCGTCAGGCCCGCGAAGAGCTCGCTCAACTCGAATCCGAACGCCGCGCTCTGCAGACGGAATGGATCGATCGTCAGAAAAAACGGATCGCTGAATTGGAGAGGGAATTCCAGGAAACTCTGAAACGCCTCGAAGCCGAGGTGGCTCGTTTATCTTCCGGCGTCAAAGATCGTGCGCTCCGCGCCCAGATCGAAAAGCAAAGCTCCCGCCGCATGACCAAGCTGGCATCCGAGGCTCGCGCCGAAGCCGATGCGGCGGTCGTCCAAACCTTGTCGGAATCACAACCAGACCTCGGTGTCCAGGCGGACGCGCCGCTCAGACCCGTACCTGCGGAGTCGCTCTCGCCTGGAGCGCACGTCATGGTGAAGGGATGGAAGCAGCCCCTGATTTTCCGTCGTCATGACGGTCGCGATGCGGAAGTCGAAGCGGGCCCCATGCGGCTGAAGGTTCCGCTCCCGGATATCGTCGGCTTCGCCGTCCCCCCGGCAGGCTCGCGAGTGCAGGCCGCGGTTGCTGCAGCCAGAGCTCCCGCCGTGACCGTCCATACCGGCAGCGAGGGTTCAACCATTCCCGATGAAATAAATGTAATCGGCTGCACGGTCGAACAAGCCACCGAGCGCGTTGACAAGTTCCTCGACCAAGCCGCTCTTTCCGCTAAACCCAGCGTGCGCATCATTCATGGTCATGGTACCGGCGCGCTCCGTCGCGGGTTGGCTGAGTTTCTTTCAGCGCATCCCCTCGTCGAGCGCATTCACGCCGAGGCCGAGGATCGCGGCGGCACTGCCATTACCGTCGCGGAGTTGAAAAGCTGACCGCAAGGTGTTAAACGTGCTCCACTCTCGGATGCGTCGAACAAGGCGCGGGCGCAGGCGGCTGGTTACCCTGCTGGCGCAAACGGGGCCGCACCGAACGCGCCTACGGCGGACGGGGTGGCGATCAGCGCGGACGGGTTGGGTATCCTTGGGGGCTGATATCAAGATTCTTGATGTCTTTGCTGCTTCTTTTATTCGCTTTTGATTCGCTCTTGACTCGGGCAGCTGGCTCCTTTGAATCTCGCGAATCGCCTTTAAATTCAACGGCATCGCACCGATATGGCTGAAGCCGGATCATTCGCGGAACGCGTCAAACAGCAGGCGGACATTGTCCGCGTTGTCGGCGAATACGTCCGCCTCAAGAAGACCGGCGCCAACTTCACCGGATTGTGCCCATTCCATCCGGAAAAGACGCCTTCATTCGCGGTACATCCGGTGAAGCAAATATACCACTGCTTCGGCTGCGGGGTTGGCGGAGACGTCTTCCAGTTTGTCATGGAGCTCGAGAAGTGCAGCTTTCCCGAAGCTGTCCGCACGGTCGCGGAAAAATGCGGGATACCGATTCCACGTCCTCGCGAACGATCTCCAGAAGAGCGCCGTGAGAATCAGCAGCGGAGTGCGCTTATCGATCTGCATCGCGATGCCGCTGCGTTCTTCGGAAAGCACCTTCACGAGAGCGCCGAGGGCAAGGTGGGGCTGGCCTACCTTGAGGACCGAGGCCTTGATCGGGAGGCGTTGATTCGCTTCGGCCTCGGTTTCGCGCCTTCGTCCGGGGATGCGCTGCTCCGCCGACTCAGGCCGAAGGCCGCCGACAAGTTGCTGGAGGCTTCTGGCCTATTCGTGCGCGACCAGAGCGGGCGACTGTACGACCGCTTCCGCCGCCGCATCATTTTTCCGATCTCCAACGAATCCGGAAAAGTGATCGCCTTCGGCGGACGCGCGATGGGCGACGATATGCCGAAATATCTGAACTCGCCCGAGACCCCGATCTATTCGAAGAGCAACGTGCTTTATCACCTTGATCAGGCGAAGGAGGCGCTGCGGCAAAGCGATTTCGGGATTCTGGTCGAAGGTTACATGGACGCGATCGCCGTCGCGCGCGCAGGCTTTCCCAACGTGGTTGCGAGTTGCGGAACGAGCCTGGCTGAGGCGCAGATCAAGCTGCTGTCGCGCTTCACGCGACGGGTGGTCGTGAACTATGACCCAGACGCGGCCGGGCAAACGGCGACGGAGCGCTCGATTGGATTATTACTGGAAAGGGAATTCGACGTTCGCGTGTTGCGACTTCCAGGAGGCGCCGACCCGGATCTGTTCCTGCGGAAAGATGGCGCCGAAGCGTATCGCAAAGCGCTGGCGCAAGCGCCTCCGTATGTTGATTATCTGATCGGGCGGGCACGGCGGATGGATCGCAGCACGGCGGAGGGAAGGCTTGCCGCGCTGAACTTTCTGATGCCCTACGTCCAAAAATTGCCGAACCGTTTGGTGCGATCCGAATGGGCGACGCGGATCGCGTCCGAACTCAAGGTGGACGAGCCAGTGTTGCGGGAAGCGCTACGACGCGCGGCCGCCGATCGGCGCGGAGAAGTGAAGCCGAAAGCGGAACTACTGGCCCCAGCCGTGAAGCCGGCTGAACGCCAGTTGATTCGAATGCTGGCAGAACGAAACGGCTTTCGCCAGCAACTGGCGAACGAGTTGATAGCAGGCGCGCTTTACCAGGGGCTCGAAACGGAACGGATTTTCGAATCCTTGGTTGCCAAAGCGTCGGAGGATGCGGACCCGGTATCGCTGGCGGCGGCCCTGGGAGAACGGGATCGTCAAATTCTATTCGAGGTCCTTTTCGAATCCACACCGGAACAGACTTGGGAGACCGCGGAAAGCTGCCTGGAGGTGTTACGCAGCCGCAAAATCGCTTCCGAACTTCAAGATTTAGAGCGCCGGATTCAGCTTCAACCGCCGAGGAACGAACTTGGCGAGCTTCTCCGGCAGAAGAGGATTCTGCAACTGGAACTGGCCAAAAGCCGGGGCAACGTAACCCATTGAAGAGGGTGGCACTTACGGCATTCGCGTTGACGCTTTGAGATTTGCTGTTGTATTCTTAGAGGGTTTCGGGCGAAACGAAGCGCGCGGATTCAGCATCTTATAGAACGTGCGTCGGCGCGGGGGACTGTGCTTGGCTTCTTGAGCAGAGCGGTTTTGAGGGACCTTCTTAAGTCTTATCCGTCAAAATATGAAACAGGAAGCCGGCCGAGTGTACGAGTCCGGTCGAGGCGAGCAGGGAAGTCCTTCGCGCAATCCACTTTTTTGAGGGAGACAAAGAGTGACGTTGGCTCTTGAGGAAAAATACGATCAGGTTCGGCAGCTCATCGCCATGGGCAAGGAGCGGGGATATCTGCTCTACGATGAGGTGAACGATATCCTGCCTGCCGAGGTGCACTCCTCGGAGGAGATTGACGACCTGCTCTCGACGTTCGAGCGCTACGGGATTGATGTTTACGAAGACCTGTCGAGCGCGAAAGCCGCGCTGGCCAGCGCGGAGGGCGACGGCGGCGAGATCATCAAGGAAGAGTCGAGCACCGAGACCGAGGTAGATCTTGACCTGACCCCCGGCGCTCTGGAAAAGACAAACGATCCGGTGCGCATGTACTTGCGCGAAATGGGCACCGTTCCGCTGCTTACGCGCGAAGGCGAAGTGGCTATCGCCAAGCGCATCGAGCGCGGGCAGTTGCTGGTTCTGAAAACGATCTCGCGCGCCCCGCTGATTTTGAAAGAAATTCTGCAGATTGGCGACGATCTGCGCAACCGCGCCCGCTCGATCAAGGAAATCGTCCAGTTCGACGACGAGGAACTGACGGAAGACAAGATCGAGCAGAAAACCAAGGAGACGCTCAAGCAGATCGATCGCATCGCCAAGCTTTACGAGCAGGGCCTGAAGCTTGCGATCAAGCTGGACAGGACCCCGCGATCCAAGAAACGGCCGTACATCCACGTGAGGACTGCGCTGGCTCGCACGCGCGTGCAGATGTCGCAATTGGTGCGCGAGATCGATTTCAACCCGTTCGAGAAGAAGCGGCTAATCGACAAGATTCGGCAGACGGTGGAGCGCGTTCAGTTTCTAGAGCGTGAAATCGTCAAGCTGGAGCGCCGCGTCGAAGCGTCGAAAGCGGAGGTGCAGGCGGAAGCGCGCAAGGAACTGAAAACCCGGCGCCAGGAACTTGAGGAAATCGAGCGCGCGATCGAAATCAGCCCGACCGAGCTGAAGCGCGCGATTCAGGTGATCGTTCGCGGCGAAGTGGAAGCGGAGCAGGCGAAAAAGGAATTGATCGAGGCCAATCTTCGTCTCGTCGTGTCGATCGCGAAGAAATACACGAATCGCGGCTTGCAGTTCCTGGACCTGATCCAGGAAGGCAACATCGGCCTGATGAAGGCAGTGGACAAATTCGAATGGCGCCGCGGGTACAAGTTTTCGACGTACGCCACGTGGTGGATTCGCCAGGCGATCACGCGGGCGATCGCCGATCAAGCTCGAACGATCCGCATCCCCGTACACATGATCGAGACGATCAACAAGCTCGTCCGCACGCAGCGGCAACTGGTCCAGGAGCTCGGGCGCGAGCCTACTTCCGAGGAAATTGCCAAGCGGATGGATATTCCCGTCGCGAAGGTCCGCAAGATTTTGAAGATTGCGCAGGAGCCGATTTCTCTGGAAACTCCGATCGGCGAAGAGGAAGACTCGCACCTTGGCGACTTCATCGAGGACAAAGCGGTCGTGTCGCCGTCCGATGCTGTGATCAACCTGAGCTTGAAGGAACAGACTTCATCGGTGCTCAAGACGCTTACGCCGCGGGAAGAAAAGGTGATCAAGATGCGTTTCGGTCTGGACGACGGCAGCGAGCATACGCTCGAGGAAGTCGGCCAGTCCTTCGCCGTCACTCGCGAGCGCATCCGGCAGATCGAGGCCAAAGCACTGCGCAAGCTGCGGCATCCGTCGCGGTCGCGCAAGCTCCGCGCTTTCCTGGAAGGCACTGCGGGCGAATATTAGTTCCACTCTTCCGCAGCGGCACAGCCGCGCCGAATCGGGACGGCTAGCCTTTGAGCTTAACCTGCAGGCGGTCCAGGGCGTCGGACCAATACCTCTTCATCCGCAAGCATTGAGCTGAATCCACCAGCGCTTCGTGATCCACCGCAACCTGGCTCTTCGCAGTTCCTTTCGCGTAGAAGCCGACGCTCAGCCGGCTTTTTCCGCCGTCCCATTTCGCCCGGAAATATTTGTCCTTTGTAATGGTGGTGACTTCCAGATCAGCGCCGGCCAACCACTTGCGCCGCAACTTCTCCTCGGCCCAGGCCGCGAACAGCTTCGATAGGGGTACGTTCATTGTCCGGCTCGCCGACGCTGAAAACCGGCCATCGCACTTTTGAAACCTTTGCCGGATGCCGCGCTCGCGCTCGTAAGCGACCGACAGCATCTGCGCCCACCACGGCGACACTTTTTCTTCTTTACCGAGAAATGCTGCAATCTGGCGGTGCTCCCACGCGCTCGCGCCTGCTTTGTCGAGGATCTGGAACCACTCGGCGCTCTTTTTGCGGGTCTTCTCCCTGATCGTTTCCTCGCTCATCCGGCCCCGCTGTTTCGGGTTTTTCATGCTGATAACTCCTGTCGCGAATCACTTCTTTTGGGGCTGCGCCATGGACCAAGTCACGTTCGCACCGTAGCCGTACACGAGTTCCGCTCCGCGATCCGCGCCCAACGTCAACAGAACGGCAAGAATAAACAGCCCGAGCAGCATCCACTTGCGCAATTCCGTCGTGAAACTCCCGCGCCGGACGAACGCGAATATGCAAAGAATCAGGGCCAGGCTCGAGGCAACCAGCATCAGCGTCTCGTGAATACCGACCACCCGCTGCGCGCCCCCTGGTGGAAGAGAATTTTCTGCGGCGAGTCCGGTTGCGATCGCCACTGCCGCGGCGAGCGTTCCGAGGTAAAGCATGCGCGATGCAGTGCGCTGCATTTCGTCGCTTCCGCGCCAGACCGCGAGCAGCTCGAAAAGCAGCGCGGTGAGCCACAGTACGATCGGGAAGTGCACGAAGATCGGGTGAGCGTTCAGGGCAGCTTTCAGGCCGGGCAGGATATGCACGGGACCTCCTCGGATTCCTGGAGCCCGGATTATGGCGCATGGCCGGCGCGTAAACACGCGTATAATTCGCGGCGCTGCGCTGCGGAGGATTGCTCGTGCCGCTCTCGAGAACTAAGGGCAAGAGTGCGCGTCCCGCCGAGCGCGACTATTCGCATCGGTCGTTGCTCGACAAGCTCGGAATCAAGATGGGACAGTCCATCGCGGTTCTGTGTATCGAGGACACGTCGTTTCTCGGCGAGCTTTCCTTTCGCGTCCCAAACGTTTTGCGCGATTCGGTGGTGAACGGTCTGGACATGATTTTGGTTGGCATGAGCGGAGTTGACGACTTGCCTCGCCTGAAATCACTCGCGGAGATGATTCGCAGGAACGGCACGATCTGGGCGGTTTATCCAAAGGGGCAAGCTCATATCCGGGAAGCGGACGTCATCGCGGCGGGGAAGGCGGCTGGACTCGTGGACAACAAGGTTTGCCGCTTTTCGGAAACGCATACAGCCCTGCGTTTGGTGATTCCTCTAGCCAAACGCTGACTCGTAAGCAGCGCGAGGACGGAAAATGCTTGATCCTCGAGTGGGGGGCTTGAGAAGATTCGGCGTCCATGCGAACAGGCTTCCGAATTTTCGGAGAAAAAGTCGCCAAGGCTGCGCGTACGCTCGCGGCGGCCTATCGGACATTGCGGGAGATCGATGCGCGCGCGATGGAGGTTCTGGTCGCCCTGCTCGGGCGCGCGAAATAAACGGCTTTGTTTCTGCGCAATCCCCAGGGGCACCGTGCGGGTCGCGGTCTGCATCGAATTCGAAATTGAAGGTCCGTTGCCCTGGGGTACGTTTCCCGGCCTCGCTTGACACGTTGCGACGCCATCCGTAGCATCAAATTTGCGAGCTTTCTTCAATCCAAGAGACTGATCCCTTCGTGCCGGTGTAGCTCAGAGGTAGAGCGAGGGTCTCATAATCCCTAGGTCGCTGGTTCGAGTCCAGCCGCCGGCACCACCCCTTACCGGTCCAGCCCCGAGATAATGGCTCACAGAAACGTGGCATTTTTCAAGTCTTCGGCGCGGGTTTAGGCGAAACCACGCTGCGGGAAGAACCGTGAGGCTTCCGCAGCGGGAGTCTCACATGGCCGCGCTCGCCGGCGACCTTGCTGCCCAGAATGACGCACTGCGTCTTGCCCGAAGCGGAGCGAATGCGGGAGATTGACCTAATCCTGCTGGCAGACGCGGGGCGGACTGCGCTACTCTCCTTCGTCCATGGCGCAGAAAAGCGAACAGTTACGTCACGAGCTGACCGCTGGCCAAATGGCGATGGTCGCCATCGGCGGATCGATCGGAACGGGTCTTCTTCTCGGGTCCGGAGCTGCCGTTGACGTAGCCGGACCGGCCGTCGTCCTGACCTACATTTTGGGCGCCGTGATCGCCTTTGCGGTGACGATGGCGCTTGGCGAAATGTCGAGCCTGCACCCGGCCGCCGGCTCGTTTGGCGTCTACGCCGACAAGTATCTTAATCGCTGGGCTGGGTTCGTTTCTCGATACGGATACTGGTTTTCGCTGGTGATTGCAATCAGCGCGGAGTTCGTGGCGTCCGCCATTTATATGCGCTACTGGTTTCCGCGGATTCCCGCTCCCGCATGGATCGCTGGTTTCGCTGCGGTACTTTTGTTCATAAATCTGCGTGACGTCCACGATTTCGGCAGTTTCGAATATTGGTTCGCGATGATCAAGGTCGTCATCATTGCTGCCTTCGTTCTTATTGGGGCAGGACTTTTGCTTGGGGGCAAGGTCCCCTCGCACTACACCAACGACGGCGGCTTTTTCGCGCGGGGCGCCGCAGGTCCGTTTCTCGCGCTTTCGTTTGCTCTGTTCAGTTATCTCGGAACCGAAATGGTAGCCATCTCCTCAGGCGAGGCTCGTTCAACGCGGGAGATCGTGCGCGCCACGTACATAACGTTCGGGGTTCTAACATTCGTGTACGTGTGCGCGTCGGCCGTCCTGGTGGGCGTTGTGCCGTGGAATAAAGTAGGCGTCGCGCAGAGTCCATTTGTGACCGTCTTTCAGGTGGCACACATCCCGGCGATATCGAGCATTATGGACTTTGTCGTGTTGACTGCGGCTCTTTCGGGAGCGAACGCCAGCCTCTACGTGACGTCGCGCATGCTGTACTCGCTGGCCGAATCCGGCTATGCGCCCGCCAAACTCGCCGAATTGTCGAAGACGGGTTCGCCGAGGAATGCCCTCCTGGTCTCCGCTTCGGGAATCGTGATCGCCCTTATCGTTCAGTATCTGACTCCCGAGAACGCCTTCCTGTACATCATCGGCGCTTCTCTTGTCGGCGGAATGCTGGCGTGGTGCATCGCGCTGGCTTCGCACATTGCGATGCGCAAAAAGTTGTCGCGCGAAGAAATCGCATCTCTTCCGATGCGCGCGCCCGGTGGCGCCGTAATGTCCCTCGTTGCGCTGGTTGGAATCGTCATCGCCATCGGGTTGACATGGTGGGCGCCGCAGCTTCGGATTACTATTCTGACCGCCGCGCCGTATCTGTTTCTGCTCACCTTCTTCTATCTGATGGTCGAGAGATACCGCGCTCGCAGAAAGGTGCTCGTGTGACGGACTCGTTCCTCCGGTATCGCCCGGAGTTTACAATCCTTGAACAGACGACCTATCTCATCAGCAACTCTCTGGGCGCAATGCCGCGCGGAGTCAGCGACTCTCTCAAAAATTACGCAGGGATGTGGGCCGCGCGCGGCGTTCGCGCCTGGGAGGAGAAATGGTGGATGCTGGCGTTGGACGTCGGGAATCAGATTGGCGGCCTGATGAACGCGCCGGCGAATTCAGTGGCGATTCACGGCAATGTTACGCAGTGCCAGCAGGTGGTCGCGTCCTGCTTCGATTTTGGCGGGAAGCGCAACAAGATCGTATATAGCGATCTGAATTTCCCCTCCGTCATGTACTTCTGGGAGGCGCAGCGGTCGCGCGGAGCGCGCGTCCAGATGGTGCACAGCGAGAACGGAATCGAAGTACCTACGGAACGTCTGCTCGATGCCATTGACGATGAAACGTTACTCGTCCCCGTCTCGCACGTGATTTTCCGCAGCTCTTACATCAATGACGCGCAGGCGATTTGCGAAAAGGCCCATCGCGTCGGCGCGCACGTGATTCTCGACACCTTTCAATCGCTCGGCTCGGGAGTTGCGGTTGACGTGCAAGCCTGGAACGCGGATTTTGCCTGCGGAGGCGTTCTGAAGTGGCTCTGCGGAGGACCGGGAACAGCCTACCTGTACGTGCGTCCCGATCTCGCTCGGGAGCTGGAACCGAAATTTACGGGTTGGGTCGCGCATGAGGAACCGTTTGCTTTCGAAATCGGGCCAACGCGCTATGCGCAAGGGCCGTACCGCTTCCTGAATGGCACGCCGAATATTCCGGCCTTGTACGCAGCCGGGCCTGGTTTGAAGATTCTGCGCGAACTCGATATGCGTGCAGTGCGCGAAAAATCCAAACGGCTGAGCGCCCGGATTATCTGGCTCGCCGACCAGCGCGGCTGGCACGTGAGCGCGCCGCGGGATCCCGAACGCCGCGGCGGCACCGTAGCGGTGGATATGCCGCATTCGAAGGAGGTCAGCGCGGCGCTGCTTAAGCGCGACATTCTCGTAGACTGGCGGCCAGGCGCCGGCGTCAGAATTTCGCCGCACTTCTACAATAAGGATGAAGAAATCGATTTCGCGTTTGACGCCATCGACGAAACGCTCCGCGCTATAACGCTATAACCTGACCTTAGCTCAGGATTGCTATTTGTCCAGCGATTGCCGACCCGTTGGATTCCATTTCGGGCTGTATCGTAAGAATTCGATCAGGTAACTCCATCGGAGCAAATACAGGTAACCCTGTAGAGTCTTCGCCAGCTGATTGTGCTATTCAAGCCGATTGTGCTGTCGCCCGCTAGGAAAGTATTTCCCTGTGAATTATCGGCCAGCGGACGTACGGGAGTCAGGCGGGCCAAGCGCCCCTACCTTCACGTATTTTCGGTCGTCTGCGAGCCGCTGATCTCCGCCTGCCGCAAAGGCGCTTCTTTGCGGACCGAGTCGAATCTTCATGTTGTCGAGGAGAGAGAATGCGATGAAAAGCGCTCGTAGTCCACGGACTGCAAGGGCGCAAACAGCCGGTGGAGGGAACGGAACGGCGTTTGCGGTCGAGCACCATGATGCGGCGGATTTGACCGGCATTCTGCTCGCTCTCCAGACCATGCGCGACGGCGACTTCTCCGTGCGGCTCCCGGGTTTCTGGACGGGCGTTCCGGGAAAAATTGCCGACACATTCAACGAAATCGCATCGGCAAACCAACAATTGGCGCAAGAACTGAAGCGCACCGTTCAAGTGGTAGGGAAGGAAGGCCGCACTCGCGAGCGCGCCAAATTCAGCCAGTCAAGAGGAGCTTGGGGAGAAACCCAAAATTCGCTGAACACGCTGATCGAAGACCTGCTTCGTCCTACCACGGAGGTTACACGCGCGATCGCGGCGGTGGCGCAAGGCGACCTCGCGCAGCAGGTGCGCATGGATGTTGACGGCCGCCCGCTCGAAGGCGAATTCCTGCGCTCCGCGAATATCGTCAACGCGATGATCCTGCAACTCGGCGTGTTCGCGTCGGAAGTGATTCGCGTGGCCCGCGAAGTGGGCACCGACGGAAAACTCGGCGGCCAAGCCGTTGTCCCCGGCGTTGCCGGTACCTGGAAGGATTTGACAGATTCCGTGAACCTCATGGCCAGTAATCTGACGTCTCAGGTGCGCAACATCGCCGAAGTGGCTACTGCGGTTGCGAGCGGCGATCTTTCGCGAAAAATTACGGTTGATGTGCGCGGCGAGATCCTTCAGCTCAAGGAAGCCATCAACACGATGGTTGACCAACTGCGTTCCTTCGCATCGGAAGTTACTCGCGTAGCCCGCGAAGTGGGCACCGACGGAAAGCTCGGCGGCCAAGCCGTCGCCCCAGGGGTCGCCGGCACCTGGAAAGACCTCACCGATTCCGTGAATGCTATGGCCAGCAACCTTACGGCACAGGTTCGCAACATCGCCGAAGTCACGACGGCCGTGGCCCGTGGCGACCTTTCACGCAAGATCACCGTGGACGTCAAGGGCGAGATCCTGGAGCTGAAGGACACCATCAACACGATGGTTGACCAACTCAACGCGTTCGCTGGTGAAGTGACGCGCGTCGCCGGTGAAGTCGGTACCGAAGGCCGCCTCGGCGGCCAAGCGCAGGTTTCCGGTGTCGCTGGCACGTGGAAGGATTTAACCGACAACGTCAATTCGATGGCCAGCAACTTGACGGCTCAAGTGCGCAACATTGCCGAAGTAGCGACGGCGATTGCCAACGGCGACCTCTCGAAAAAGATCACCGTAGACGTTCGCGGCGAAATACTGCAGCTCAAAGAAACATTGAACACGATGGTGGATAAGCTCAACCGCTTCGCGGGTGAAGTGACGCGCGTCGCCCGCGAAGTCGGCACCGAAGGGCGTTTGGGCGGCCAAGCCAAGGTACCGGGGGTCGCCGGCGTCTGGAAAGACCTTACCGACAACGTGAATTCGATGGCCGGCAATCTGACGGCCCAGGTGCGCAACATCGCGGAAGTCACGACGGCCGTGGCCCGCGGCGACCTGTCTCACAAGATCGCTGTCGACGTGCAGGGCGAGATTCTCGAGCTCAAGAATACGATCAACACGATGGTCGATCAGTTGAACGCTTTCGCCGGCGAGGTTTCCCGCGTGGCTCGCGAGGTCGGAACCGAGGGGCAGCTTGGCGGCCAAGCGCAGGTCTCCGGCGTCGCCGGCACGTGGAAGGATTTAACCGACAACGTCAATTCGATGGCCAGCAACTTAACGGCTCAAGTGCGCAACATTGCCGAAGTGGCAACCGCAGTCGCGCGTGGCGACCTGTCCCGAAAGATTACCGTGAATGTCCGGGGCGAGATTCTCGACCTCAAAGACACCCTGAATACTATGGTGGACCAGTTGCGGTCGTTCGCTTCGGAAGTCACACGCGTGGCCCGCGAAGTGGGAACAGACGGCAAGCTGGGCGGGCAAGCGGTGGTCCCCGGCGTCGGCGGCACGTGGAAAGACCTTACGGATTCTGTAAACTCGATGGCAAGCAATCTTACGGGGCAGGTCCGAAATATTGCGGAAGTCTCAACTGCTATTGCCACCGGCGACCTCTCGAAAAAAATCACCGTCAACGTAAGCGGCGAGATTCTTGCGCTCAAAGAGACCATCAACACAATGGTGGATCAGTTGCGCTCGTTCGGGTCGGAAGTCACTCGAGTGGCCCGTGAGGTCGGCACAGAAGGACGTCTGGGTGGCCAGGCGACAGTCCCCGGAGTGGCCGGGACATGGAAAGATCTCACGGATAACGTGAATTCGATGGCCAGCAACCTCACGGCCCAGGTTCGCAACATCGCCGAGGTGACGACGGCTGTGGCTCGCGGCGACCTTTCCCGCAAGATCACGGTGGATGTGAAAGGCGAGATTCTCGAGCTGAAGAACACGATCAACACGATGGTCGATCAGCTAAACGCCTTTGCCTCGGAAGTCACGCGCGTCGCTCGCGAAGTCGGCACGGAAGGCAAATTGGGCGGGCAGGCGCAAGTCCCGGGTGTGGCCGGAACGTGGAAGGACCTCACCGATAACGTGAACGTCATGGCGGCCAATCTGACCGAGCAGGTTCGCGGCATCGTGAAAGTAGTCACCGCCGTGGCCAATGGCGATCTAACTCAAAAGCTCACAGTGCAGGCCAAGGGCGAAGTTGCCGCCCTCGCCGAAACTATCAACAACATGACCGGCACTCTGGACATTTTCGCCGACCAGGTAACGACTGTCGCTCGCGAAGTCGGCGTCGAGGGCCGTCTCGGAGGCCAGGCGAATGTTCCCGGAGCCGCTGGTACGTGGAAAGATCTCACAGGGAACGTCAACCTTCTTGCCGATAACTTGACCAATCAGGTCCGCGCTATTGCGGAGGTCGCTACCGCTGTTACCAAAGGCGATCTGACGCGCTCGATTCAGGTGGAAGCGCGCGGGGAAGTCGCTGAATTGAAAGACAACATCAACACGATGATCGGAAACCTTCGCCTTACCACCGAACGCAACACCGAACAGGACTGGCTGAAAACGAATCTCGCTCGTTTCACCGGCATGCTACAGGGCCGCCGCGATCTGGCGGAAGTTGCCCGGATGCTCCTTTCCGAGCTTGCGTCGCTGGTCAACGCGCAGCAGGCCGTCATGTACCGGATGGATTCCGGCGACCTCGGGGGCTTGTCTCTGCTCTCCAGTTTCGCAGAGACCGCTGAAGACGGGCACCCGCCTCATCTGTATCTCGGCGAGGGCCTGATCGGACAATGCGGGGTAGAAAAACGGCGAATGCTGATTACAGATCTTCCCTCAAACACTGCTCCGATCCGCTCCGGCCTGTTTCAGGCTGTGCCGCGCAGCGTCATCGTACTCCCCGTCGTTTTCGAAGGCCGCCTGAAGGCGGTGATCGAGCTCGCGTCTCTGAGCAACTTCACCGCGCCCCACCTGGCCTTCCTCGAGCAGTTGACCGACAGCATTGGAATCGTGCTCAACAGTATCGAGGCCACGATGCAAACGGAAGGTCTGCTGAAGCAATCGCAGCAGTTGGCCGCCGAACTTCAAGCCCAGCAGAAGGAGTTGCAACAGACGAACGATGAGTTGGCGCTGAAGGCACACCAGCTTGCCGAGCAGAACGTGGAAGTCGAGCGCAAGAACCAGGAAATTGAGCAGGCTCGTCGCGCTTTGGAGGAAAAAGCCAAGGAACTCGCGCTGACCTCCAAGTACAAGTCCGAATTCCTGGCCAACATGTCCCACGAACTACGGACGCCGCTGAACAGCATTCTTGTACTCGGGCAACAACTCAGCGAGAATCCCGACGGCCGCCTCTCTCCCAAGCAGGTCGAATTCGCCAGGACCATTCACGCTGCAGGCACCGACCTTCTGAACCTGATCAGCGATATTCTCGATCTGTCCAAAATCGAGTCCGGCACGGTTTCGGTCGAAGCCGAAAATGTTTCCCTCGCAAGCTTGCTCGAGGCTGTCGCGCGTCCTTTCCGGCACGAAGCAGAGAGCAAAAAACTCTCTTTCGAGGTATCAGCCCAACCGCGCCTTTCGCGCAGCCTGATCACAGATTCGAAGCGGCTGCAGCAGGTGCTGAAGAACTTGCTGTCCAACGCTTTTAAATTCACGGAAAAAGGAGGCGTGCGCCTGTCGGTCTCGGCCGCGGAGAGCGGTTGGAGCAACGATCATTCCATCCTGAACGGTTCGCCGTCGGTCATTGCCTTCGCTGTTGCGGATACCGGCATCGGCATCCCCTTCGATAAGCAACGCAGCATCTTCGAGGCTTTCCAGCAAGCTGACGCCGGTACGAGCCGCAAGTACGGCGGGACGGGTCTCGGCTTGGCCATCAGCCGGGAGCTCGCGAATCTGCTCGGAGGCGAGATTCAGTTGTTCAGCGCTCCCGGCAAGGGCAGCACCTTCACGCTCTATCTGCCTCAGCGATACGTTGGCCCCGCGATTACGATTCCCGAAAAGAGCAGTTCCGTTTCTGTTTCCGTTCATCCGGTGGAACTCGCTAGCGCCGGGCAGAACAGCGCCGGGGAGTCGATAGACGATGACCGCGACAACTTGCAGCCTGCCGATTCGGTCTTGCTGATCGTCGAGGATGACCCTCACTATGCCCGCGTTCTCCGCGATCTCGCTCGCGATAAAGGGTTCAGGGCCGTAGTCGCCCAGCGTGGCGCGGACGCCCTTGCATTTGCCGCCAAGTTCCGCCCAAGCGCTGTTTCTCTCGACGTTTTTCTGCCCGATATGCTCGGCTGGACCATCTTGAATCATTTGAAACAGGACCCTGCCACTCGACACATTCCCGTACAAGTGCTGACTCTCGACGAAGATCGCCAACATGGCCTGGCGTGCGGCGCCTTCTCTTTCATGACTAAGCCAGCCACGAAAGAGGGACTGGATGCCGCGCTAAAGTGCCTCAAAGACTATTCCGCTTCACGGCAGAAGCACCTTCTCATCGTCGAAGACAATCCAGCCGAGCAATTCAGCGTGCGGGAATTGCTGGCTCACGACGACATCGTCATCTCCGCCGTATCAACCGGAGAAGAAGCGCTGAATACTCTGCGCAAAGATCGCTTCGATTGCGTGGTGCTCGATCTGAGCTTGCCGGATATGTCCGGTTTTGATGTTCTTGAACGGCTTCGCGAGACCCCCGCCCTCAACGATTTACCCGTTGTTGTTTTCACGGGAAGAGAATTATCTCCCGAGGAGGACGCCCGGATTCGCTCGCTTGCGCGAAGCGTCGTCGTAAAGGGCGTTGAGTCGCCCGAGCGCTTGCTCGACGAAACGGCCCTGTTCCTTCACCGGGTGATGGCGGACCTGCCTCCGGAGAAGCGCAAGATGCTGGATCGCCTGCATGGTTCCGACGAAGCCCTGGTCGGACGAAAAGTCCTGATCGTGGATGACGACGTGCGGAATATTTTCGCTTTGAGCAGCGTTCTTGAGCGTCGCGGGATGGAGATCCTCACCGCGGGGACGGGGCGCGAAGCCGTTGAAACTCTCGAGCAAACTCCGGAGATCGCAATCGTTCTGATGGACATCATGATGCCCCAGATGGATGGCTACGAGACGATGCAGGTCATTCGGCAGAATCGCCTCTTTCGCCGATTGCCTATCATCGCTCTGACCGCCAAGGCGATGAAAGGCGACCGCGAGAAGTGCCTCGAAGCGGGTGCGTCGGAATATCTGGCCAAGCCGGTGAACACGGAACAATTGCTCGCCGTCTTGCGCATGTGGCTGCACAGGTGACATGCCGATGATTGAAACCGGGAATGTTTTCAAAGATGTTCTAGTGGGAACGGATTCATCGCAAAAGCAAAAGATGAACATCTTGCTCGTTGACGATCAGCCCTCGAAACTCATCACTTACGAAGCCATGCTCGAAGAGCTGGACGAGAATCTGATCCAGGCTACGTCGGGTCGAGAGGCTCTCGAAAAACTTCTGAAATTAAGCGATGTCGCGGTGATTCTGCTCGACGTCAGCATGCCCGAAATGGATGGCTTCGAGACCGCCCGCCTGATCCGCGACCATCCCCGCTTTCAGCGTACCGCCATTATTTTCATCTCCGCCATTCATTTGACCGATCTCGATCGCGTCAAGGGTTACGAACGCGGCGCCGTTGACTACATCTCCGTGCCCGTGAATCCCGAGCTCCTCCGCGCTCGCGTTAGCGTCTTCATCGACTTGCACCGCGCCAGCCGCCAGCTCGAGCGCCTGAATCTCGAACTGGAATCGCGTGTCCGCGAACGTACGCTCGAATTGCAGCAGAGCGAGACCCAGTTCCGCACCCTCGCCAACTCGATCCCGCAACTCACGTGGATGGCCGATCCCGCCGGCTCCATACTCTGGTACAGCGACCGCTGGTATGAATACACTGGCCTCACCAAGGAAGAGACGAACGGTTCCACCTGGAAGTCCCACGTCGCTCCAGAAAACAGAAGCGTTGTCTTCGAAGCTTGGGATGCTTCGATCGCGGCCGGACGTCCCTTCGAAATGGAATTCCGCCTGCGCGGTGCTGATGGCGTCTACCGCTGGTTTCTCACCCAGGTGACGCCGATCCACGATGCGAACGGAGCCATCAAGCATTGGTTCGGCGCGCGCACCAATATCCACGAGCAGCGCGAAATACGCCGCGCCCTCGAGGAAACGAAGGAGCGCCTGGTCCTCGCTCAGAAAGTCGCTCGTTGCGGCGCATTCGATTTTAATGCCGTGACGGGAGTCAACTTTTGGTCGGAGGAGCTTGAACAGATATACGGGTTCGTTCCCGGAACATTCCCGAAAACCTATCAGGCTTGGATCGATCTTGTCCTGCCCGAGGACCGCAAAGGGGCGGAAGTTATCGGTCTGCCGCCCGAAGGGCCCGCGTTTGATATCGAATTTCGCATCCGGAGAATCGATAGCGGAGAAATTCGCTGGATCAACAGCCGAGGCCGTGTCCACCGCGATTCGACTGGCAAGCTGGCCCGCATCTTCGGTCTGAACATCGACATCACACGCACGAAGCGCGCCGAGGAAGATCTCAAACGCGCCCACGACGATCTTGAGACTCGCGTCTTCGCTCGAACCTCCGAGCTACGCGTTGCAGAAGATCGGCTGCGCAGGCTGTCTGGACGCCTTATGCAGAGCCAGGATGACGAGCGACGTAGGATCGCTCGGGAACTTCACGACGGTCTCGGCCAGTATCTGGTGGCCGCCAAAATGAGTCTGGACTTGTTGAGCATGACTCTCTCCGGCGACTTTCAAGTGACGGAACGCCTCGCGGATGCCACCAAACAGATCGAAACTGCCATCAGCGAAACTCGCACGATTTCCCATCTCCTGCATCCTCCCCTGCTCGATGAAGTCGGTCTCGAGTCGGCTGTGGTCTGGTATGCGGAGGGTTTCGCCAAACGCAGTAATATTGCCGTCAACGTCGACATAGCTCCCTCCATCGGCCGCCTTCCCACGGATGTCGAAACCGCTCTCTTCCGCGTTGTCCAGGAATGCTTGACGAATGTTCATCGGCACGCCGCGAGCAGCACCGCCAGCGTTCGTTTATCCCGCCTCGCAAGCGGCGACCTCCAGCTTGAGGTATGCGATCAGGGCGTTGGAATTCCTGTCAATTCTCCCGCTTCGGATTCCGCGCGGCCGGCGCCGGGCGTTGGCCTGCAAGGTATTCGTGAGCGCGTGGTGCAACTTCATGGACAGATGGAGCTCATTTCCGCCGACGGGAAGGGAACAAGGGTTGTCGTCACGTTGCCAGGAACGGCCTATAGACCGGCCGAAAAGCTCGAGAATACTCGCACGCTCGCAGCCGAATGAAGAACCAACGGGTGGGACTTCGGCTCGGCGCCTCAGCCCCGAGAATGTGGTCGGAAGGAACTAGATCCGAGTCAGCGCAGTCGCTTCATCTTCCACGATGGACAGCACAGCGTCCAGCCGCACCATCTTGAGCAGCATCAGGACGCGCTTGTTCGGGGCGAAAACGATGCACTTGCCGCCGGATTTCTTCAGCAGCGTAAACGAACGCACAAGAGCGCCAATTCCAGAACTGTCCAGATCCGTCACTCCAGACATGTTGATCGCCACCTGCGGCGTTCCGGCATCGACAAGTTGTTGGATTTGACTCCGGAACGCCTCTTCGGCCTCTCCGAGCTTCAACGCGCCGTTCAAATCGAGAATCGTAGCGCGACCCGCTTTACGGATTCCGATGTTCACATGCGCTCCGGCGCAAACCAGGACAGATTCGATCAATCGCCGCTCAAAAGCTAGCCGAATTGTTCTTCTCAATCAAGTGCCAGCTCCGATTTGTCCCTTGATGCGCTCAGGCGCGAGCGCCGTTGACACTTCCCGGACGCGCACCTAGAATCCCCGCAGCTTTGGGGCACTCCATCGCTTGAACGAATCCAGCGTGTCCCTTGCCGGAGGTCACCCATCGGCGCCGGCTCTTCGAATCCCAGGATTGCTATTGTGGACGACGACGCGGACCTGCGGTCCAAGGTCTGTTCTGCCCTCAAAGCAGATTTCGAAATCCTCGAGGGCGACGACTACAACGCCGCCTATAAACTCCTGCAGGAATCGGAGCTCGATGTCCTTCTATTGGGCCTGCCCATCGCTTCTGGCGGCGTCAAGGAGTGCACCGAGCTGCTTTCTCGCCTTCAAGGGAGCGAAATCGACACACTGGTCATCGTCCTCAGTTCTGACGACAGGAAATCCAGCGCCCTGAAAGTCATCGACGCCGGCTCGTACGATTACTTTATCAAGCCCATCGATACCGACGTTCTGCGTCACCTTCTCGAACGCGCCATCGAAAAGCTGCGCATCCAGCGCGAAAATCGCATCCTGCGCGACGAGATCAGCCGCAAACATGCCCTCGGTGATCTGATCGGCGCCACGGATTCGATGCGCCATGTTTTCGATTCGGTCAAACGCATGGCTCGCGCCACGACCAATGTCATCATTCGCGGCGAAAGCGGCGTTGGCAAAGAACTCGTCGCCCGCGCGCTGCACGATCAGGGGCCTCGCCGGGTCCGTCCTTTTATCAGTGTGAACTGTGCCGCCCTGCCGGAAGGTTTGATGGAAGCCGAGCTATTCGGCTATGAAAAGGGAGCCTTCACCGGCGCCGTTGCCATGAAGGAAGGGCGGATCGAACTGGCCCACACTGGAACACTCTTCCTCGACGAAATCGCCACCCTCACTCCCGCCTTGCAAAGCAAACTGCTCCGTGTTCTCGAAGAGCGGTCCCTCACGCGGCTGGGCGGTAAAAGGCAGATCAAAGTTGATTTCCGCCTGATCAGCGCGACAAACGAGGATCTGGAGCAGATGACGAGGGACGGGCACTTCCGCGAAGACCTCTACTACCGCATTCACGTTGTCCCCATCTTCGTTCCCGCCTTACGTGACCGGGTGGACGACATCCCCCTGCTGGTGGAGTATTTCGTAAGCGTTTATTGCGCCGCGAACGGCTTGGCGCTCAAGCGCATCGGCGACGATGCCATGCAAGCGTTGAAAAATTACACATGGCCAGGGAACGTTCGTGAGCTTGAGAACGCTGTTCAAAGAATGGTCATCATGACCGATGGCGAGCACATCGCCCTGAAAGATCTGCCGGGAGAAATCGTCGAGGCCGATGCACGCGATTCCCGAAGCCACTTTCGGCTGCCTCCCGGCGGAATCGATCTGGATAAGGAACTGGAGAATTTCGAGAAACGCTGGCTCCAGGAAGCCCTCCTGCAGACCAAACAGACGAAGACCGAAGCCGCACGCTTGCTCGGAATCGATCGCAACCGCCTGAACTATCTTTGCCGGAAGCACGGCCTGTAGCAGGCGTTGAAAAATTAAATATTCTCGATAAAAAACTCAACGTGTGACGTGCGCCGCTTCTTCGTCGTGGCACAGGGGACGTGCGCTAAGTGCTTTCGCCTCAACGGAGCGGGCCTTCCCTGCGCACACTGTTCGTTTGGCTCCCCGATTGCACTTACACCCGCAGAGCCGCAAAGGCTACTCTGGCGCGCTTCTCAAGCGCGACATCAAACGCGAGGGGCAACGAAATGGCAAGCAAAGCGAAGGCAATCAAGTCCGGGAAGGCGGCTGGCAAGAAGCTTGAAAAGAAGCAGACCCTGCAGAGCAAGACGCCGTTGATGACCTTCAATTAGGCCTTTGTTTTTTTGAGCGCTCGCTGCCCTACATTCCGCAGCGGGCCTGGTCCGGGCCCGACGTTCCGCCCGAATCGGACTTATAACCGACGTCATGACTGACCGCGCCCCAGGGCGCGACAATCCAAGCGAGGGAGACGAAAATGACGAAGAGCAAAGCAGTGAAGTCGGGAAAGAAGCTGGCCTCGGGCAAGAAGCTCGAAAAGAAGCAGACCCTGCAGAGCAAGTGGGCCCCGAAAGTGACTCCGTTCAACTGAAGCTGCCGGAGGGTCCCTAGGGACCCCTTCGCGGCTTGTACCCTCTGCCGCTTGGCCTAATAGCGGCGGAAACTGTAAGCTCTGAGGTTTTGTTGCCCTCAGAGCTGTGCGATGATGAGGCGAGGTCCACGGGTTTTCGCCGTGGGCCTTGGGGCCGTTTGCAGAGAGATGAGCATGAAAGCCAAATCAAAACCCGTCAAACCGGCAAGGAAGTTGAAAGCCGGAAAGAAGCTCGAAAAGAAGCAACCGCTCACGGTTCAAATGCTTCGCCGCGTGCCCTGAGCAGCTTAGCGGCGCCCGAGCGGAGACCGTACCCTGATTTTCCTCGGAAGGTCTTCTACGGTCTTCTGAGGATATTTACAAAGGAACCACCCACCCCGAGGTCGCCGTTCCACCGCGGCGACCTCTTTTTTTGATCCCCAGTCGAGCTACTTCACCAAACTTGAGATCGCATCCATCTCCACGCGCCCCGGACGGCTTTCCACGCCAACGGCGACCTTCCGCAGTAAACTTTCGCGATTCCCGTCATTCCCTCGCGAAGGGATCCGTCCGGATTCATGAAATCCACCACGACGCCAAAATAGTTGCTCAGTTCCTGCCCGAGCCGCTCCTGGCGCTGAGGGTGAGAGACGGGTTCGTCGTTAGCCGCAGCCGGTAGGATCTGCTCTACCGTGCCCGAGTATGTGTGGAAAGGAAACGCCGCGACCTTCATTTGAACCCCGGCCCCGGCATGTATCCTGTCCAACTCCCAATCGCGCACCAGGATGCGGGCCTTCATCGTGTTGCGGTCAACGATGCGGCAGAACTCGCCCCCCGCACTCAAGAACTCACCCGCCTTTCGGTCAACGTTGGGTGTTGTAACAACTCCCTCATGCGGTGCGCGAATCTCCAATTCGCCTGCCCTTTGCTGGGCCACCGCGAACTCCTCTTGGAGGCGCTTACGCTCCCGAATTGCCCCGGCGGGACTCTTCTTTTCCGGGCTTTGCTGGCCGGTTCGGACCAGGCCGCTCGCCAGCGCAAGTTCTTGGCTGAGCACTCGCTCACTCTTTGTGATGTCTGGATTCTCCAGGATCGCAAGCAGTTGGCCCGCCGCCACATGATCTCCTTCATGCACGAAGACCCGGTCCACGCGCCCGGGCACTGCCGCTCGAACGTGCGCGTCGCTTCCGGGTTCAAGAATGAAGTCCGAGGACACGCGCGACGGAAACGGCGGTACCACCAATAGGAATCCGATCGCCAGAGCCCCAATCTGCTGTGCGCGCGTCATTTTCCACGCCATGTACACCTCCCTCTTCTCTCGCCACCAGGCGCGAATGGCAGGGAACGCCTTCTTCAACCCCTTCCGCGCGAAGAAGTAGGCGACAGCCAGCGTAAGGACGTATCCCCAGTCCCCGAATTTCTCGACGAATATGTTCTTCACAAATCCCAGCACCAGCAGAATCAGCGTTGTGCTGTAGGTGATTGCGGCGAGCCCGAAAATTACGTAGATGCGGCGCAGCCGCCGGCTGGCCTTTGGCAAGTCAATGTCCTCACGCAGCGCGTACTTCCGGGCGAGAGCGCGCAAAAATGTGAACGAGTCCTCGCGCAGGTTGTCTATGTCCAGAAATTGCGCCAGCGCATAATAGCCGTCTGCCTTGATCAAAGGATTCAGGTTGAGCAGCGCCCCCTGTATTCCGCTGAGGAGCATCGCTTTGTATGCCAGGTCATTGATCGGCGATCCCGCAAGCGTGAAATGCCAGATCAGCGTCGAAATCGCGCACACCGTCAGTTCGATCCAGATTCCCGCGAAGATTACCCACTGCCGGCGGCTGCCCTCCTGGAACAAGACGATATCGGTCGTGTCCGTGAAAAATGCCGGCGTGAAATAAATCAGCATGAAGCCCATCTGGTGGACGTCGCCGCCAAAGTGCTTGCAAGTCAATCCGTGCCCGCACTCATGAATTCCCCCGACCACAAGCAGAATCAGCCAGAAGACCCAAATGTCATACGCGGTCTTGTTTTGGAACGAGTAGAGGGCCCTGGTGTCGTTCGCCACCCTGGTCCAATCACCCGCGAGCAGGTACCCGCACACAATGAACAACAGGCAGGAAGCGGCCACAAATCCTGGAGTGAAAATCCAGCTCAGGTAGGGGTCGATTCGGGACAGAAACTTGTCGGGGTCCCAGGCCTTGAAACTTATATAGAGAGCGCTTGATTGATCGAGGCGCCCCTTTCGTTCATCGCGGATACGCTCCAGCACGGCGAGGTTCTTCTCGCCGACGCTTCGCTCCCACATGGCGGGCTCGATGCCGTCCAGAAAATCGAGCACCTCGGATTCGGGTAGCGGCTCGTCCGGATGTCGCCGGTTCAGCTCTTCGCCAACTTCTGCCGCTGTGCGCGTCCCGTCGCACAATGTGAGCAGCTCGTATTCCGTTTCCCCATATCGGTTATATGAATTGGTCTCCGCAACCTTGATGACATAGCTTTTCTCACCTGCCACCGTCTGCTCGCTGATTCGCAGATCGGAACGCAATTTCGGCCGCCGCAGGCCCTTCGCCAGCACGCTCGAAATCTGAAGCCTTGTCGCCCCAAACCGCATGCGATTCCCGTTACGGCCTGTTCCTTTCGCTCGTTACCCCTGTTCCCGGCCAATGGACGCGAACCGCCATCCCCGGGAGCAAGCTCGAATGCTGCGCCCGCTCGAGCTGCGCCACCACGTCGTAGCTGTCGCTGGCGGGATCAACGGTCGGGCTGATTTTGACAATTTTCGCTTTGAGTGAGTGGTTCGCGTCGCTCACCAGCGAAAGCCTCACAGCCGCTCCGCGTTCCGGGCGCACCGGAGACGACTCCGGAATCTGAAAGCGCACCTGCAGCGGACCTAGCTGACTCACGCGGAAGCATCGGTCGCCTTTCTTCAGCGCTTCGCCTTCCCGGATGAAGCGACTCACCACTACCCCCGAGAACGGCGCATGTATACGCATCTGGTCGATTCCAAGTTGAATTCTCCGGATCTCCGCCTGGCTACTCTCAACAAGGGCCTCCCAGCCGTGCACATCGTATTCCGCGCCTTTGGCCTCGAACTGCGCTTGCTCCAGGTCAGCTTCGCTTGAAAGGCCATAGTGCCGCAATTCCTGTTGCCGCTTGTAAGCGGCATTCTTCGCTTTTAATTCGGCTTCTTTGTATCGCACATTGTTCTGCGCTACCTGAAGGTCATCTCGCGCCTTGACGAGTTGCATCTGCAGGTCGCGGTCGTCGAGCTGCGCCAGAACGTCCCCCGCCTTCACCGCGCTTCCTTCGTCCTTCGCGATCGAGAGGACCACTCCGTCGCGTTCCGAGGCAAGATCCACCTGATGCTCGACCGATAGAACGCTGAGAATATCGCCCGCGCCTGGAACTCTCGCATCGGCGGACGCCACCGTCGCAGGCGGAGCACCGGAAGCGGCCACCGCGGGAGCGGAAGATGCGGTGTTTGCATTTACCGTTCCCGGCGAACCACCGCACCCCCAAGCCGCGAGCGCAAGGACGCCACTCGCCATTAGCCACATTGAGCTTTTCGTTTTCATGTTTTCGCCTAAGGCAACCAGGACCAGGCTTTTTCCCAAATCCACCGGAACGGCGCGCGTAGAATTACATAGCCGATCGGGTGCCACTGACTCCGAAACCATCCGCCCCCTGCGCGTACGCGCGCTCTCCCAGCCATTCCATCGCGCGCGCGATCCCCGGTATTTCTGAAAATGGCGCGAACCAGAAAATACTGTTCTCCACTATCCGATTTTGTTTGAGCCCCAATTCGCTCGACCACACCCTCGAATGTCGTTTCCGGATACGCGTTCAGCTTCAAGGACACGTGATTTCCCGGCTTCAGCAGCGGCAGGTCCGTTTCCGGGACGCTCATTTCCGCCGCCATCTCATCCTGTGCCACTACTTCGCAGAAACTTCCGCCCGGCTGGAGCATCGTTCCGGCCTTCTCTTCCACTTTCGGGGTCACGATAGTGCCCGCTATTGGAGAGCGCAACTGCGCTTCCTCGATGCGCTGGTTCTCGAACGCCACCTCGGCTCGGTGAACGTCGCTCTGGATCTTGGCATCGCTCGCTGCCGCCGGGTCGTTGTGAAACTCCGCGTCCGACAGCGCACGCTCGGTTTGTGCCAGAGCGGCTTCCGCTCGCGCCAATTTCACGCGATCATCGCTCGCGTCCAGTTGCGCCAGTACCTGCCCCTCGCGAACACTTTCGCCTTCGCGTACAAACACCTGCCTGACGATTCCTCCCTGAATCGAGCTGACAACGCGCCTCTGCGCGGGCACAACAGTCGCGTCCGTACCGACGCGCAACGGCCACGGAATCACAAACAAGATCGCAGCGACGGCAGCGATTCGCTCTGCGTACGTCCGCCAACGTCCCTGGGGCACCGCCGCCAGCAATCGCTGCTTTCGTTGGGCCAGGGGTTGCAACAGATTCGCCAGCGGAACCTGCTGGTATAGTTGCGCGTTCCGTATCGCGACTGTCGTCTGGTTTGCCAGGATCGCGAGAGTTTCTTTGTTGCTCGCCGTAAGGAAATCCGCGTCCCCGCTCAGCAGCGACATCGCTCCCAGCGTGCCTTGTTCGTCTCGCAACGGCAGAATATAGAGCCCGTTGTACTCATGGGCTTCCAGGAAGGGAACGAATTGCGCGTTTGTCGCCTCCTGTCCCACATGCCATCCGTCTTCGTACCGGTCCGCCCAGACGTTCTCTTGCTCTTCGGCCGCCCACTCCAGCCGCTCCCGCAGCTCCTGCATCTCGCGTGTTTTGGGCACTTCCTCTTCGCCCGAAACGGCGCCCAGCACGAATCGCCCGCGGTCGAAGAACCCGATGACGCATCGATCGAACGGGATAATCGATCCAGCTTGTTGAACCACCGTTGTCAGCACGTGATCCAGATCCAGCGTTGACGTAATTTCCTGCGAAATCTTCAGCAGCGCATCCAGCGTATGCAGCTTCCGCTCGGACTCGAGTAGCTTCGCGTTGTGCAGCGCCGTCGCTGCCTGCTCGCTGATGCTCGTAAGAAAGAACAGGTCCTC
Organism: Candidatus Acidiferrales bacterium; assembly: GCA_035277685.1. Classification (GTDB taxonomy): domain Bacteria; phylum Acidobacteriota; class Terriglobia; order Acidiferrales; family UBA7541; genus Palsa-295. The sequence goes on along the minus strand of DATEKA010000141.1, from coordinate 23,712 downwards.
GTCGTTGAACCGTCCTCCATCGGCCTTGTTGATGACCTCCACCACTCCAAGGATTTCGTCATCCTTTCGCAGCGGGGCTGCCATCCACGTCGCAATCTCCAGATCCGCTGCTGCCCTCCGTCTTTTCTCGAGTTGTGCCTCCTCAGTGGCGTCCTCGATCAGTTTAGGAACGCCCTGCCGCATCAGCTCCCCGAAAAGGTCTTCCTCCAGCGGAGCCGTTGCCCCCTCTTCGACGCTGGGATCTTCGCCGGCCTGTTGCGCGAAACGAAGTTCCCCTGCGTCCGCGAGCCAGAGGTTGCACGCGCCCGCTCCCAAAATGTCTCTTATTTTCCCGGCAACGATTGGGAGCAGTTCTTCCAGTTCGAGCGTCGAGGTGAACGTTCGCCCCAGGTCGTAGAGAGACGTAAGCCGCTCGAGCGCCGCGAAGTTCGATTGCCTCTCGCTTTCGATTCCGGCAAGGTTCGTAAGCACCTGGCCGGCTATACGCGCCGCTTCCTCGAGAAAACGGCCGTCCTCCGCTGTGAACTCGCCGCTCCGCTTGTTCAGTACCTCGATGACGCCTTCCGGACCGCCGACACCCGGAATCTGTGCATACAGCCCGCTGCGCACGTGCCCGCGACTCGTCTCATCCAGGTGCGAAAAATCGTCGTTGGCGAAGTCTCCGGGGGTAATTCGCCGCGCTCCCGTTGAAGCGCACGCCTCCGAGAGGAGTCCGTCGCGAACCCGTTCCTCGCTCGGCGTGAAATGTTCGCCCGGGTGCGCCCACGAAATCCCGCAGACGAACTCGATTTCTTCCGCCGCCGGATTCACCGTCCACACCAGGACGGCCTTCGCCCCAAGCTCCCCTCCTATGCGTGTGCTGAAGTTTTTTAGAAAGGTATCCCTGTCGCGGCAGGCCAGCGACACAGTTGCTAGTTCAAAGAGAGCAGAAGATGTTTCCATGGCTCTCCATCAGAAGGGGACATGCCCGCTCGCCCATAGCGGACGCATCCTGAAGCTAGGAGGAACGGAACTGGGCGCAGCCTAGCAAAAGCCGCCGTAACGGTCAAGAAAACGCGTTCACTGAAAGCGCGACACCAGTCGCTTGTCACGCCATTCCCGAACCAGCAGCCTTGGACCTGACCGCACGGACGGAAGGGCTGATTTTCGTCAAAACTGCCGCGCCGGGATGCCTTGCTGTAGAATCCGCTGTCCCGATTGCGGGCCGACAGTCCGGCGGGCGTGCGATTTCTGTGCCGACGCCGCATCCGCCAAGCGGGAACTCGACAAAGTGCCCGGCACCGGTCATTCATCCGATTCGCACGGCGGCGGAAGAACTCGCCGGCGCGAGGAATTCGCGGAACGAATTGCGCTATCGAAGGCCGGCGAATGAAGCGCGACCTGTTTATCATCGTCAACCCAGCCGCTGGGGGCGGCCGAGCAGCGCGGCTATTCCCAGAGGCGGTTAGCTATCTTCGGGATCGCGGCCGGATGGTCGACTTCGTTGAATCGCGGAGCGTCGGCGATTTCCGCGAGCAGGCTGCGCGTGCCGCCGCTGCGTATCCGTATATCCTTGCTCTCGGCGGCGACGGAACATTCCACTACCTCATCGAAGGCCTTGCCGGAACCAACGCCGTCGCCGGATTTCTTCCCGCGGGAAACGGCAACGACGTCGCCCGGGCGCTCGGTATTCCCCGAGATCCTCTGCGTGCCGCCGACACGTTCCTCCGTTCACGCCCCCGCTCGATTGATCTGATCCGTCTGCGTTCCTCCGGCGGCCGAATCTCCCACTGCGTGTGTACCGTCGGGCTCGGGCTCGACGCTGAAGCAGCGCATCTTGCCAACACGCGGTTCCGCCGCTGGCCGGGTCTTGCTCGCTACCTCGCGGGCGCGGCGCAGGCCTACTTCAAAGGCGCCGTATTCAATCTCTATGCGGAGATCGACGGCGCCGCCTGGCGTGGTCGAGCCCTCCTGGCGGTCGTCGCGAACGCTCCCGAATATGGCGCGGGAATCCGCATCGCTCCTTCCGCCAAGCTCGACGACGGCTGGCTCGATCTGGTGATCGTCCGGCCGGTGAAATGGACGCGCTTCTTGGAGGCGATTCCAGTCCTTCTAACCTCGGGTGATCTTCGCTTTGAGGAGGTCGAGCGGCTCCGCTGCAGGCGCGTTTGCATTCAATCCGACCGCCCCATGATAGTTCACGGCGACGGTGAAATCCTCGGCGAGTCGCCGATTGAAGTGGACGTCATGCCTGCGGCAATTCGCGTCGTCGCGCCGGAACCGATCCGAGGCTAACGCTCTTTCTTGTGAGAGAGCTTCAACGGCATGTCGATGTCACGGCGGGAATCGTAGCTGGAAATCGTGTGCGAAGACGAAGTCAGATCGTTGTGTTCCGCGTGGACTTGATAATCCACGTTTGGATCGAGCCCGCTGAACCGGTAGATTCCATCTTCGCTCGTGATATAGGTCTTCACTCCCTGCGTTTTCATGTTCTTCAAATAAACGATGCTCGTCGAAACGGGATTTTCGTTTTGGTCGATCACTGTCCCGTGTACCGTTCGAAGTTCAGGCCTGTTCCGCTGGTCCTGCGCGTAGCTTGGCGGCGTCACGCACGCAAGGGTCACCGCAGCGGCAAGTATGAGCATCCAGGAACGATTCGCGCCGCCACCGCGTTTCCGGCTGGAATTCAGCGCTGCGTGCGCGAACTGGGGAAAACGGGTCACTCTTCTTCCTCCTCCTCCTCTTCTTCTTCCACCTTCGACTCCTCTCCGTCTCCCTCTTCCTCGTCTTCCTCCTCGTCTTCGTCGGAGAGGAGAATCAGGTGCACGGGATGGGTCTGCGTGACTTCAAGCTCGGAATCGCACTCGGGACAGCTCAGGATTTCGCCTTCTTCCACTTCATCTTCGTCCAAGTCGATTTCGGCGTCGCATTCAGGACAACGGGGCACGTGCGTGATCTCCTTCCTCGCGATCAATCTCGGTAACGAACGATATTATATAACGCAGATGTCGGCGGCTCCTGTCAAGCTTTTCCAGGTAAGTGATATTTTCGAGTTACGCCGTCGCCGCGAACTGCGCATAGCGCGTGCTATCATGTGTCTTCAAGCACTCGAAATCTTCCAAAAGGAGTTCCTCTTGGGCGCGCGCATTCTGGACGGCAATGCAATCCGCGACCAAATCTACTCGGAGTTGGCCGCTGACATCGCCGCTCTCGCCGCCGCCGGAATACGCCCCGGTTTGGCTGCCGTTCTGGTTGGCGACAATCCCGCCTCCAAGCTTTACGTAAACAGCAAGATCGCCGCCTGCGGCAAACTCGGCCTCGCCAGTTTCCTGCTCACCCCGCCGGCTTCGATTTCTACTCAGGATTTGCTCGCCGCGGTTGATGCCCTCAACCGTCGCGACGACGTGGATGGCATCCTCGTGCAGATGCCCTTACCGTATCAGATCGACGCAAAAAAGATTCTCGACGCCGTTGATCCCGCCAAGGATGTCGATGGCTTTCACCCGATGAATGTCGGCAAGCTCGTTGCTGGACGCCCGAATCTCGTCGCCTGCACGCCCGCGGGCGTAATGGAAATTCTTCGCCGCAGCGACATTCCACTCGAAGGCGCCAACGCAGTCGTAATGGGCCGCAGCGACATCGTCGGAAAGCCCATGGCTATCCTGCTGATGCACGCCAATGCCACCGTCACCGTTTGCCACTCCAGGACGCGTGATCTGAAGGACACCGTCCGCCGCGCTGATATCGTCGTCGCCGCCATGGGCCGCGCCGCAATGGTCACCTCCGGCTACATCCGTCCTGGCGCCACCGTCATCGACGTCGGCCAGAACGTGGTCACGGACGCCATCGAGGCGGAGCGCATCTTCGCCAATTTCCCCACAAAGCTCGAAACATTCCGCGCTAAACGTTCAGTCCTCGTTGGTGACGTCCATCCGGACGTCGTCAACACCGCTGGCGCCTTTACCCCCGTTCCCGGCGGCGTCGGGCCGCTCACAATCGCCATGCTCATGAGCAACACCGTAAAGGCTGCCCGGCTGCGCCGTGGCCTTCGAACTCCGGTCGCCCGCGCGTCTGTCAGCTGAACCCTATGCTGAGAGTCGGCCTGACCGGCGGCATCGCTTCGGGGAAATCCACAGTCGCCGCCATGCTGCGAAGCCGCGGATGTGACGTGCTCGAAATGGATCCCATCGGCCATCGGTTTCTTGAGCCCGGTCAACCGGCATACAACGAGGTTCTGCGAGAGTTCGGTCGCGAAACGCTCACCTCCAGCGGCTCCATCGATCGCGCCAAGCTCGCTGCCGTGATTTTCGCCGACCCCGCCAAACGAGTGCGCCTCAATGCCATCCTCCATCCGCGTATCCTGGATGTCGTCCGCAAATGGTTCGACGCCCTTGACCGTCCCGGCGGTCCCCACTTCGCCGTCGTGGAAGCCGCTCTTATTCTTGAGGCGGGCTACCATACGGAACTCGACCGCATCATTGTCTGCTGGTGTCCCCCGGATCAGCAGCTTCAGCGCCTGGAGCGCCGGGGGTTATCGCCGGAGCAGGCCCAAGCCCGTATTTCCGCGCAAATGCCCATGGACGATAAGCGCGAACTGGCGGACGATGTCATTGACTGCTCCAAGTCTCTGTCTCAAACACAGCAAGCAGTCGATAACCTGATCGCCCGGCTGAATCAGCTGGCCGAGGTTCGTGGAAACATTTCCTGATGCCCGTGCGTAATTGTTTTCGAGGCCGCGCCTATATGGCCGGCACGCTCCGGCCCGTGCTCTTGAATGGTCACTGCAGATGAGCAGCCACTCCAGGACTGCGCGAACGCTTCGCTGGCTCGCCGTCGGCTTGATTATCGGTCTCGGCGCCTACTGGGCCGGCACGCATTACGGTGATCGCACGCCCTCCTCCGTAAGTGCCGTGCCGCCGGTGGACACGAATGTAACCGCTGCCCTCGATCCGGCCGAAGCCGAAAACGTCCGAATCTACAGACAAGCGTCCCCTTCCGTCGCCAACATCCTCACAAAAACCGTCGAGTACGATTTCTTTTTCAATCCTGTCCCCGTCGAGGGCGCGGGCTCCGGTTTCCTGATCGATTCCGACGGCCATATTCTTACAAATTTCCATGTCGTTCAGGGCGCGCAGACCATCGAGGTCACCTTCTCCGACCGCAGCAACTACAAGGCCCGCCTCATCGGCTCGGACACCGTCAATGACATAGCTCTTATACAAATCACCGCTAAAGGCCACAAGCTCGTGCCGCTTCCTCTGGGAGATTCACGCAGCTTGCAGGTTGGCCAGCGCGTCCTCGCCATCGGCAATCCATTCGGCTTGCAGAATTCGCTAACCACAGGCGTGGTCAGCTCTCTCGGCCGCACCGTTCAGACCGGCGACAACACCTTCATTGACGAAGCCATTCAAACCGACGCCGCCATCAATCGCGGCAATTCCGGCGGCCCGCTCCTGAATTCCCACGGCCAGGTCATCGGCATCAATAGCGCGCTTCTTTCGCCCACGGGCGCAAGCAGCGTCGGCATCGGCTTCGCCATTCCTATTAACACCGCCAAGCGCGTTGCCCAGGACCTCATCGAGCATGGCCGCGTCCGTCGAGCGACCCTCGGAGCGGAAGGCCGCACACTATGGCCCGATCTCGCCTCAGCTCTCGGATTGCCCGTGCAGCGTGGCGTACTGATAGAAAGCGTCAGCCCTGGCGGTCCCGGGGCAAGCGCCGGTCTTCGTGGCGGCAATCGCGTCGTGCTCGCGGGCCTGCGCGAGCTCAAAATCGGCGGCGACGTCATCGTCGCCTTAAATGGCGAAGACGTGAACAGCCGCTCCGATTTGAACCTCCTCCTCAATCGCGCGCGACCCGGCGAAAAAGTCGTTCTCACCGTCGTTCGTAACACCCGCAAAATCAATGTGCCGGTCACGCTCGGCGACGGCTAGTCCGGCTCGGCCGCAGCGTCTCTCAAATCCTCATCCTGCTCGCGCCACTCGTGCCATAAGTCGTCGCGCTCGTCTTTCGATAACTGGAACCACGACTCCGCCGCCTCCCTCACCCGGTCCAACGCCCTCTGCAATTCCTCTTGTTTCCGCTTCATCATTTCGCCGTCCGCGCCGCTTGGAACGCGAACGGGCGGAGCCACGAACACTACTGCGCGGGAAAACGGGAATGGCAGCCGGAACAAGTCCCACGCCCTGTGGAACGTGATTCCCCTCTTCACTGCAATGTGGAATGCCGAAATGGGAGCGCCCGTGCGGCGCGCCAGAATCACCGCTCCGGGTTTGGCCACGTAGCGCGGCCCGCGTGGTCCGTCAATCGTGAAAGCCACGTGATGCCCGTCCTCCAGTTTTTTCGACATTCCCGCAAGCCCTTCCACGCCGCCCCGCGTCGAGCTTCCTTGCACCGTCCCGAAGCCGAGCCGCTCGATCACGCGCCGGGTCCACTGACCGTCGAAATGCACCGTGTTCATCACCACGATGTCGCGATTCCGCCAGAACCACGCCGCGGGGAAGATGCAGCCGTGCCAGAACGCTCCGATTCCTTTCTCGCCCTGGTCGCGGATTTGCACCGCATTGTGAACGCCCACGATCTCGAAACGCAGCGTGGGCCCGATCAGCCGAACCGCCGAGTACACCACCCTGGCGATCACCGGAATCTGCATCCGGCGCCACAGCGAGAGTCTGGGAGTGGCGGTTCCGTCCCGCGAAGAAAAGTTTTCGCGCCCCCGAATCGCCAGTCCTGTCAATATCGAGCGCTGGTCCACTGCGGTATAGTATAGGCTCCCCGTGAGCGCCGCTGCTCAATTCGAGCGTCGTTTCGGCGCGGTTATGCGCGTCACCTGCCGGGCAGGGCTGCTCGCCTCCGTGCTGACCTCGCTCCTCGGCTTGGCTGCTCATGCGCAGCAGTCGTCCGCCGCTGTCGGCAACATCGAGGGCGACTCCGTAACGGTTTCTTCCAGCTCTTCGGGTGTTAATCTCATCCCCAATCCCGGTGCCACTGTTGCGGTGCCCAACGGCGGTGTAATTAACGTCCCATCCGGCCAGGCTCGTCTGATGCTCGTTTCAGGGGGCGAAATCGACATCTGCGGGCCTGCCAAGCTCACCCTTCTCCAGTCCGGAGATTCCACCACTCTCGCTCTCGATTTCGGCCGTGTTCGCATCCAGCTACCCGCCTCCACCGATCTGCGCATCTTCACACCAACAATTCTCGCAACCCCTCTTGCCATCAATGGCGCTCCTCGCGACATCACCGTCCGTCTCGATCCCGACGATTCTCTCTGCGTTCGTGCTTCCACGGGCGCTCTTCTGCTCGAAAGCCAGTTCTCGAACGACAAAATCGTCGTTCCCCAGGCCGGACAATTCTTCTTCGCGCAGGGCAGGCTGGTCCCGGTGGTTCGAGCCGATATGGAATGCGAGTGTGTCCTCAAGGAGGCTCGCGTAGCTCCTTCAACGCCTCCTTGGCCTGAGTTCGCTCTCACCTCGCCGCCGCAAACCGACGCCTCCTCCCAACCGTCGGAGCCGGAAAAGTCAAAGAGCGATGACCAGCCGCCCCCGCCCGACCTCGAGTACAGCATTCTCGCTCGCCCCAATGACTCCCACCCCACCGAGCCGGAAACGAAAGCCGCTCCTCCGCTTCCCCCCGAATCATCGCCCTCCTACCAAATTGACGTGCCGCCGCTTACATTCTCCGCCGCCTCTCCCGCACCGCCGCCCCTTCCGGCTGAGAACATGATTCTTCTCATCAGGACTGCCGAGGTCGATCCCGATTTCCAATTCACAGGGCACGTCGCCCCGCCGCCGATGGATCAGCGCGCGAGCTCCCGCGTCAAATCCAAGTCTGCGCACGGAGAGCAGCCGGATATGGAGGGTGCCCGGCCAGGCTTCTGGGGAAAGCTGAAGCACTTCCTCTTTGGCCGCTCGTAATTGCGTTCAGAACTCCACGTGGAGCCGCAGTCCCGGCACGAGAACCGGCCCTCGGTCCGCGTTATACCCGGGATTTTCGAGGTGTTGCAGATCGAAAGAACCGAACAGCCCACGCCACAGGTGCGCCGTATAAAACCCCTCAACGATTGCTTCTGGCCTATATGTCAGCTTGCCATCGCCAAGCAGGAATCCCAGCCCGCCGAGCGCGAGATACTCCTGATGCGCCGCCACGATCCCGTTCGCTACGAACGCCGCGCCCGCTCGGTCATTTCGCCTCTTCCATAACGTTCCCTTCGCGAATCCTCCCAGTTCTATTGTTCGATCCACTTCTGTGTAGGCGAACGACTCGTTCCTGCCGTCGCTCCAGCCAAGCCTGCCGAACAACCCGATGTCGGTCGCGATATCCTGCTCGAAATTCAAACCGAATCCGTATTTGTGGCGGCCCTCTCGTCTCGTCGCGGTTATCTCCGGGGTCGGTGTGGCTCCCCGGAGGTACTCTTGTATGGCCTGTTCGTAATTGCCCATGTCCGCGTGGTTCAGGTAGCCGAGAATCCGCAGCGTGCCGGCGCGATGCGCGATCCGATTTCCTCCAAAGTCGAATTCGAGGTTCTCCGCGCGCGACCTCGCCAGGTTTGCATCCAAATGGATTCCGTTTGCTACTTTCGGCATCATTGTTTCGGCGAATCTTGCCGCGAACCAGCGATCGTCGAATTCCACGATAACGCCGTCTGTGTAACCCCGAGTGTTCGCCGCATAGTCGTATGCGCCGTTGGTGGCGACAGTCCAGTTTAGAAACTGCAAGTGACTGTCGGACCCATACGTGTTGGTGTCGAAAAAGTCCGCCATGCTGAATTTTCCGGCTCGAATTTCGATTCGCCGCACCGGAACCGTGTTGGCAAGCGTGAAAGTCTCTGCTCCGCGTCCTTCGGACGCTCGTTCGTTTGATAGCGGAATCACTTGCCGGATCATGGCGCGGGCGACGTAGGGCGCTGCGCCAAGCGTGGGATCGCGCACTACGTCCAGATTCGTAAAACCTGCGGCCCCCAAAGCATTGCTGATGCCATATCCTCCGGCGCTTTCCATGTCCAGATAAACTTCCGTTGTCGGTGTGAGTTCATAGCCTAAGTAGAGCGTATAGACTTTCGACGTCGCGTTTTCGGCATGACTCCGCAGGCTGTTTGGTCCGCTGTATTTCGCCGGAAACGCCCCGTGCCATTGCAGAACCACGTTCGCCTGTCCCGAAATCCAATAGCGGCTTGTCTCCGAGTGGGGAAACATCGTCAATGCATCGCCGGGATTGGGAGACTCCGTTGCCGTGCTCGCTTGTTCAGCGGGGGTTTGCTGGGCGGCCGGTGATTGCAAGGAATAAGCGGGGGATTGAATGGCCTGGGCATAGATCCCCGTCCAACCCCCTGTTAAAAACATGGTTAGCAGGCAGGCGAGTCGCAGACCGAGTTGGATCAGGGTACAGCGCATAACTTCGAACCAGACGTTTAGGACCCTCGCTCTTCACGCTGTAAGAGTAAATCATGCTCGCCGCCGAAGACATGTTAAAACCTGCTGCGCTGCCTTTTTTAGAACGCTCGGTCGCGCGCCCAGGCATCCGATTGCCCCTGCCTGCCATCTCTAGTAGTCTCTACGATTGCGCTTTGGCCGTTGGCGCCGACCTAAACACTTAGGGGTGAGATTTGCGGGGAAAGTTCTGGCTGGTGGTCGCTCTGGTGATTTCGACTCCGCTTCTGCTGTCCTCTTGCAACCAAATCATCAACTATCCGGTCCCGCGTATCAAATCGCTTGCCCCTGACCACGTTCAGGCCGGCAGCTCGCTGTTCAGTCTCACCGTCACCGGGTTCCAGTTGACCCCCGCCTCCACGGTGACTTGGAACGGCTCGCCTCTGATTACTTACTTCTCGAGCGTCAACGAAGTCAGCGCCCAGGTTCCCGCCAATCTGATCGCGAATCCCGGCTCCATCGCCATCCAGGTCTTCACTCCCCAGCCAGGCGGCGGCATCTCTGCCTCTCTCATCTTTACCATTACGCCGCCTCCAACCCTGGTTCCGCAGATCACGGCTATTTCGCCCACGTCGGTCCTTGCGGGAAGCGGAAATTTCGAGCTGTTCATTACCGGCACGAATTTCGTCGGCTCATCCACGGTCACCGTCAACGGCGATGATCGCACCGCCATCGTCTTGAATCCGACAAGCATTCAGCTGCAGATACCCGCGAGTGATGTCGTGTCTGCCGGAACCCTGCAAATCGAAGTGGTCAACCCTGTCGGGACTCAGGACTCCCCAGGGGGCACGTCCGCGCCGGTGTCCCTGGCCGTGACCAACCCGGTTCCTACTCTCTCTTCTCTCGCGCCCGCCACCTTTACCGCGGGCACCGCGGCCAACACAAACCTCCAGGTCAACGGCTCGAGCTTCGTGGCGACGTCGCAGATCCAAATCGACGGCGCGCCCGTTACTACGCTCTTTGGCAATTCCACTCAGCTGGCCACCACGTTGTCCCCGGGTGATTTCACCTCCGGAGGAGTTCGCCGGGTCCAGGTAGTCAATCCGGGTCCTGGCGGTGGCGCATCGAACGTACTCACCTACGCTGTTGATCCGACGCTTACCCATGGCTTGCCTGTGCTCCTGGATTACGCGTTTGACGGCTCCGAGGCCAATCAGGGGATCTGTGGGTCGAACTGCTCATCAGGTCCGCCGACACTGGCTACCGCCGGGCCTTCTATCAGTTCCGATGGTTCCGTGGTCGTGTACGCCTCGACTTCAACCAATCTGATCAAGAATCAGGCAAACACGGGCAGCGACATCTTCTCTCGAACCACCTGCGTCGCCAGCGGTTCCTGCTCCCCGACGACTACCGTTGTCAGCGTCGGCCCCGACAAGGTGGTCTCGAATGGTTCCAGTTCGGAGCCTTCAGTGGACAGTGCGGCATCGCGTGTCGCATTCACCTCCACCGCTAGTAACCTCGTCGCCGGAATTTCGCTGGCCCCCGGAAGCCGCCAGGTGTACTGGATGCCCATCTGCGCGGCATCCGCCGTTGCGACGAGTTGCTCGGCTGGTCAGTTGGTTTCCCTTTCTCCAGATAATGTGACTCCCGGCAACGGCGACAGCTACAATCCGTCTATCAGCCCGGATGGCCGCTACGTTGCCTTCACTTCGCTTGCCACGAACCTGGTCTCGGGACTTGCCACTCTTGACGGGAAAACGCCGCAAATTTTTCTGCGTGACACCTGCAACGGTGTGACTTCCGGCTGCACCCCGGCAACCTATCTCGTTTCAACGCCCGACGGCGCCACTCCCGGCGACGCCGCTAGTTCCTCTCCCAACGTCTCCAGCAACGGCCAGTACGTCTCTTTCACATCCTCTGCCTCAAACCTGGGCGCTACAGCCCCGAATCCCGGCGGCGCTCAGGAAATTTTCGTTCGCACCACGTGCCTGCCGACCGCTTCCACCTGTGCTGCCATCACAAAGCTGGTCTCGACGCCTGATGGCGTCACACCCGCCAACGGATCGAGTTCCGAATCGAAGATTGCCAGTGGCGGGCGTTTTATCGTCTTCGCGTCCACCGCCACAAATCTGCTGACCGGCGCGGGGCCCGTGCAACAGGCCTATTTGTACGACACGTGTCTCAATGCAGCGAGCGGCTGTGTTCCGGGGCCGGCCCTGATCTCCACTCCAGACGGGGCGACTCCCGGCAATGCCGCAAGTGAATACCCGACGATCAGCCTGGGCAGTAGCTCGACAACGTCGTCCTCCACTGCCGGCGAATTCGTCGCATTTGCTTCGCGGGCCTCGAATCTGGGTTCGAATACCGCGAATGGAGTCGAGAATATCTTCGTTCGAAAAATGTGCATCGGTTTCTCGAGTACCACCGCGAGTTGCACCCCCGCGACGGCCCTGGCCAGCCAGCCGGCTGGAACCTCTCCGCCACCCGCCAACGGCGATAGCCTCGTGCCCGCAATCAGCGGCACCGCCCACGTTGTCGCGTTCATTTCTTCCGCCAACAACCTCATCGCCAACGACACCAACGGCTTCGCCAACTTGTTTCTCGCTCTCACCTCGTTTTGAACGCAGCTAGCCGGAAGACGGGAAGCTTGGAACCCGTTGTGCGCGACTCGGTGGAATCGTCGGGGGAAAGTTTGACGGGCAAACGGCCTGCCGGCCTTGACCAGGGCTGGGGGAAGGGGAAGGCGGCAGGCTTGGACGGGTTGGGTAGCGTGCCCGACTCCTCTCGGAGCCGTCGTCCCCGCATCGCCGCTTCCAACCCGTGCAGCCATCCTGAAGGGAGCCTTGGAAGGCGAAAATAGCTCGAACGTTTCAATCTGTGGGTACCCTGGCATTAGTACTAGCTAACCGAAGCCGGCAGTGACGCTTGGAGCAGAATCGTACTGCCGAGTCCCTCGCAGGAGCGGTCAATGCGACCGGTTTGCAGGGCTAGTTTTGCATCCTTCACTTTCCCCTTGACATTCTACAAGAACGGCGCGACTATCCCCTTCGACTTGTCGAGTGTCTAGGGGAACAAATGCCGCCATCCGCTGAAATTTTGCAGGGAACGCTGGACCTGCTCATTTTGAAGACCGTCGCGCTTGAGCCGATGCACGGTTGGGGCATCGCCCAGCGCATTCAGCAGGTCTCGAAAGAAGTCCTTCAGGTGCAGCAAGGCTCTCTTTACCCGGCTTTATACCGGCTTGAGAGAAAAGGACTGATCCAGGCCGAGTGGGGCGCTTCGGAGAACAACCGGCGCGCGAAATACTATTCGCTGACAAAAGCCGGGCGTGAACAACTCGAAAAGGAGCAAGCCGAATGGGAGCGCCTGTCGTCAGCCGTCGCTCTGATTTTGCAGCGCGCGTAACGAGTTGAGCCGGGTGTCAAGTTCACTAAATGCAGGAATTTGCGAAGAAAAAGCGAAGGTAAATTCACGGATCTTTTGGCGGCTAGAAATTCGTGGAGCTTTTGTTTTCATGAGGTTAGCGCGATTTCTACTCGCAACCATTTGCGACTAGAAGCCGTCTGTAGAGGCGCTCTATAAGGTCGGCTGGAGGGAGTAGTCGTGAGTTTCTGGCGAAAGCCTTGGCGAAAGGGCAAGTTCGAGCAGGAGATGGGCGAGGAACTGCGCTTCCATCTCGAGCGGCAAGTCGCAGCGAACATCGCTGCAGGCATGGCGCCGCGGGAAGCGCAACGCCAAGCGCGGCTGCAACTCGGCACAGTTGAAGGCGTGAAGGCCAATTGCCGTGAAGAGCGTCGCGGCTTTTGGGTCGAGTCCTTTTGGACGGACGTTCGCTACGGCCTGCGCATGCTGCGCAAATCACCTGGGTTTACAGGCGTCGCGTTGCTAACGCTTGCTCTCGGTATCGGCGCCAACACCGCTATTTTTTCTATCGTGAACGCTGTTTTTCTGCGCCCACTTCCCTTTCCGCACGCTAACCGGATCTTCCTGGTCCATCGTGTCGGCAACAATTTCGGCGGTCAGTCGATCTCGATGCCGATCTTCCTGGCATGGCGATCGCGGGCTGATATGTTCGAGCATCTGGCGCTGCTTCAGTGGCATTCTGATGCGATTCTCGCGGGGGCGGGCCAACCCGAGCCGATTCCCAGCACTGTGATTTCGACCGAGTTTCTTTCCGCGCTTGGAGTCCAGCCGGCCATGGGGCGTGATTTTCGTCCGGATGAGGGCTTCATCGGCGGTCCCAGGGGCGTGCTAATCAGCAATGATTTGTGGCGCAACCGTTTTGCGAGCGATCCGGACACCCTTGGCCGCGAGATCACCCTCGATGGCGAGGGCTACACCATTATTGGCGTTCTGCCGCGCGGTTTGGATATTCCGATCCCTGGCGCCCACGGCGCCCAGATCTTCTTCCCGGCCCAGATTCCCGCGACGAGCCAGGACCCAAGCAATGGCGCAAGGCTAGCGATCGGACTGTTGAAACAGGGGGCCAGCCCCGAGGAGGCTGCGGCGAAATTAACTCCGTCGCTCGCGCTGCTGCGGACGCAGTTTCCGAAGATGTTCGGGGCGGGCGAAAGGGTTCAGCTGACCTCACTTCGGGACTTCCTGCGAGATTGGGCCGGCCCCGCGCCGCTCTTTCTTTTCGGCGCGGTCGGACTCGTGCTGCTCATCGCCTGCGCAAACGTCGCGAATCTCACTCTCTCGCGCTCGACGTCGCGGCAGCACGAAATGGCCATTCGCGTCGCCATCGGCGCAGGACGGCGGCGGATTGCGCGCCAGCTTCTCACCGAAAGCGTTCTTTTGTCGCTCCTGGGAGGAATCCTTGGCGTCCTCGCCTGCTACGCGAGCTTCCGCCTGATGCTCGGATTCGTTCCCGCCTATATCGATATGCCGCATGTCGGCGCCTACCAGATCGATGCAACTGTGCTCGGATTTGCGCTCGTTCTCAGCGTTGTAACGGGTGTCGTCTTCGGCTTTGCTCCGGCGCTCGGCGCGTCTCGCGTCGATTTGAATGCGTCTCTTCAGGAGGCAGGACCTCGTGCCGGCTCTGGCCGGCAGGACAAACTCCGCAAGACTCTCGCAATCAGCGAAATCGCGATTTCCGTGGTGCTCTTGATCGGTGCAGCGCTCGCCCTGGAAAGCTTTGCGTCTCTGATCCGTGTGCACCCCGGTTTCGACGCCGGCAATGTCACAGCCGCCCAGTTTTCGTTATCGGGAAAGCAGTACGGCACACCGGTGAAGCGCTCCGCCTTCATTCACGAAGCAATCGATCGCCTTGCGGGGCTCCCGGGCGTCGAGAGCGCATCCATGATCGACACGATTCCACTGCGTCAGGGTAGCGACACGCTCATTAACATCGAAGGCCGTCGCGACAACCCCAAAGAAGTCCTCGGCGCTGAGATTCGCTGGATCAGCCCGGGATTTTTCGATACGGTACGTGTTCCTCTCTTGCGCGGTAGAACCTTTTCGGCATCCGATAACGAGAATTCTCAGCCTGTCGTCATCATTGACCAGGCGATGGCCCGCGCCTATTGGCCCAAAGGCGATGCGCTCGGCGCACATATCTGGATTGGCCGCGGATTGGGACCGAAGTTCGCGGAGCCCGCGGCACGCGAAGTCGTGGGCATCGTGGGCAGCGCTCGCGAAGTATCGCTCGCGCAGGCTCCCTGGCCAACGATGTACATACCATCCGATCAAGAGCGCAACGGTGTCGCGTGGGGATACTTTCTCGTTCGATGCGGAAATGCCAAGGCACTTTCCGCCGGCATAATTCGCAGTACACTGCTCAAACTAGACCCGGCGAATCCACCCTCGGAGGTCGCTCCACTGGAGCAGGCCGTTTCTGCTTCTTTGACCGACTGGCGCTTCCGCGCCGTTCTCCTTGGGGTGTTCGCAGGGCTCGCGCTTTTCATAGCCATGATCGGCGTCTATGGTGTGATTTCCTACTCCGTCGCACAACGGACGCATGAAATCGGTATTCGCGTCGCGTTGGGCGCGGCGGCGAAAGATGTTCTGCAGCTCATTCTGGGACAGGGAGCAAGGTTGGCGCTCGCAGGAGTCGCCACCGGCATTGCGATCGCTTTGGGACTGGCGCGTGTCGCGGCTGGTGTCTTGTATGGAGTTCAATACGAGCAACCGCCAATGTTGTACGGCGTGAGGGCCACCGACCCGGTCACAATTTCCGGCGTCGCGATTCTGCTTGCCGCGGTCGCGCTGCTCGCCTGCTGGATTCCCGCGCGCCGCGCCATGCGTGTTGATCCGATTGCTGCGTTGCGGCATGAGTAAGCAGTGGGCTTAGCTCTCAACTCTTAACCATCAACTCTGATTTCTGGCGGGTCATGAACATGAATCGCCGGCTCCGTCGAAAGCGCGCATTCGAGAAGGAAATGGCGGACGAACTGCGCTTCCATCTTGAAAGTCAACTCGCCGCTAACATAGCCGCCGGCATGACGCCCGCGGAAGCCCGTCGCCAGGCGCAGGCCCAGCTTGGTGCTCTCGAAGGCGTGAAAGCCAACTGCCGGGAAGAACGCCGTGGCTTCTGGCTCGAATCGCTCTTTGCCGACGTTCGCTACAGTCTTCGAATCCTGCGCAAATCTCCCGGCTTCACTGCTGTCGCCGTCCTCACTCTGGCCCTTGGCATCGGCGCCAATGCTGCGATTTTCAGCATTGTCCACGACGTTCTTCTCCGCTCGCTTCCTTTCAAGAACGCGGATCGCCTGGTTGATCTCACCGAATATCGTCCCGGAGGCGTTGACCAGGGCGGCGTCTCCTTCCCCGATTACCTCGTGTGGCGGCAACAGAACACCGTATTCGAGGAAACGGCCGCGTATTTCCTGATCAACGCCTCGAACGACATCGTACTCGGCGGGCCGTTCTCCACCGAGCGCGCCCGCTATTCGACCGTGACGAACAGTTTCTTCAGCATCCTCGGCGTGCGACCCACCCTCGGGCATGGCTTTTCGCCGGCAGACGAGGTCCCCGGCGGCGCGAAAGTTTTTCTCGTCAGCGACGCGCTGTGGCACACAGCTTTCGGCGCCGACGCTCATGCTATCGGAAAGTCCTATCTGCTGGACGGAGAACAGTACACGCTGGCCGGCGTGATGCCGGCCGGATTCGATTTTCCGAAGGGCTGCGGCATCTGGGTTCCGACCAGCACTCTCGGCGCGTGGGGATTTCAGGACCGCATTTCTCACCCGTATCACGTGCTGGGAAGATTGCGCGCCGGAACGACCCTCGCTCAAGCCGAAGCACAGATTGAGACCATCCAGGGGCGACTCGCCGATTCCTTTCCCGCGACTGACGCCGATTGGCACGCGCGCGCGCAGCCGCTTTTGGACGAAATTGTCGGGAACGTGCAAGCTTCGCTGTTTGTCCTGCTGGGAGCTGTCGGCTTCATTCTCCTGATCGCGTGTACCAACATCGTTAATCTGATGCTCGCGCGCGCTTCGGCGCGTGAAAGGGAATTCGCCATTCGCGCGGCGCTTGGCGCGGGCTCGCGGCGACTGTTGCGCCAGAATCTCACGGAAGCTTTCATCCTCGTTTTCATAAGCCTTGTACTCGCCGCCGGTTTCGCCAAGTGGGGCCTGGATGTGGTTGTCTCGCTGACTTCAATCAATTTGCCGCGAATGGAACCGTTTCGCCTCAACGTTTCAGTGCTGGCCTTTCTATGCGGCATTGCCGCGCTGACCACCATTCTGGTTGGGCTGGTCCCCGCGCTACAACTGTCGCGGCAGAATCCCCAGAACGCGCTTCGCGACGGCGGGCGCAGCGGCAGCGCCGGACTTCGCGGACGGCGGCTACGAAACAGCCTCGTGGTTTCGGAGGTGGCCGTGGCTTTGCTTCTGCTCTGCGGCGCGGGACTGATGCTGCGCAGTTTTGTCCGGTTGATTCGCGTGAATCCCGGCTTTCAGACAGAGCATTTGCTCACCATGAAAATAGCGCTGCCGAGCGGCGCCTATCCGAAACTCGAGCAAACTTCCGTGTATCTCGACCGGCTTCTCGGCCGCTTACAAGCGCTGCCCGGAGTTCGCTCTGTTGCAGCGGCATCAACTCTCCCGCTGAGCGGCGAGTCGGACTGGGGCACCTTCCTGATTGCCGGCCGCTCGGCTCCGGATTGGACGAAGGCGTCTGCAGCGAATTGGCGCGGTGTAAGCACGGATTATTTCCGGACCCTCGGCATCCCCTTGCTTCGCGGACGCGAGTTCACTCCCGCAGATGCCAAAAGGCAGAACGCAATCATCGTCAACGAATCGATGGCGAAGAAATTCTGGCCGGACGCCGATCCTATTGGGCAGCGGCTCCTCAATCGGGACCAGCAGAACCCGCTCGAGATCATCGGGATCGTGGGCGACACGAAAGGCCTGGGCCTGGATGCCGCGCCCAAGCCCGAAATGTATTCGCTGCTGCGCGGCTTCTGGTACGCATTTGTTGTTCTGCGAACGAACCAGGACCCGTCGCGAATGGAATCCGTATTGCGCGAGCAGTTTGCCGCGCTCGATCGCGGCGTTCCTGTCTATCAGGTGGCCACGATGGATCAGCTCTTGAGCCGGTCCGTCGCGCCGCAGCGGTTCGATCTGGTTCTGCTCGCGCTTTTCGCTGCGCTGGCCCTGTCGCTCGCTGCGGTGGGCATCTACGGTGTTCTGGCGTTCAGCGTGAGCCGCCGCACGCACGAGATCGGCCTCCGCCTTGCACTGGGAGCGCATCCGAGCGACATTCTTCGCCTGATTCTCGCGCAGGGTATGAAACTTGTGTTCGTGGGGGTTGTGATCGGTACGGCCGGAGGCGTTGCTCTTACGAGGCTAATGGCCGGCGTGCTCTACGCCGTGACGCCGACGGACCCTCTGACATATACCGCCGTAATCCTTCTGCTCGTGCTGTGCGCCATCGTGGCCTGCTATGTCCCTGCGCGCCGCGCCATGCGTGTCGATCCAATAACTGCGCTCCACCACGAATGACAAATGGAATTCGTGCCCTGCGCAGGAGCGCCTCGCTTTGGCTCTTCAACTTTTCGACCTACAACTCTCCGCTCCGAAGTCCCCCTGCGTTACGATCTGGCTTCCGATCCCGAATCTCGAACCACTCAGCAACTCCATGCCATATTCGTCGAACCTCCCTTTTCCTCCTGGAAACCAATTTGCCTCCCGCCGCACCAAACCTTACTATTGAGCTTCACCATTTCACTTTGAACAGAGAGACCTGAGCGGACAGACCACCCGTGGCCTCAACCGGAACCGAACTGCCGCCTATCCTTGCGGGCGAATCGAGCCCATCCGTATCCAGGGCGCTTCGAGACCCCTGGTATTGGCTCGTTTATGTCGCCATTCTGGCCGGCATCGTCGCACTGATCCATGCGCATATTCACGGCGTCTTTCTGCGTCCGCTCGTGACCGCCGCACAGACGCACCATTGGGCGCGCTTTCTGATTTTCCCCAGCATGCTCTGGATCACCATGGGGACACTCCTGCTCGTCTTTCGCACAGCTGTCTGGATGGCCTATCACCCGTTTCCTTCGGCCACGCTCGATGCCGCTCCGGTCCTGACAGTCGTCATTCCCGCCTACAACGAAGGGCCGATGGTGCTGAAGTCGATCGAATCTGTCGTGGCGGCCATCTACCCGCGCGACCGCCTCGAAATATTCGTTGTTGACGACGGCAGTCGCGACGACACGTGGAACTATATTTCGCAGGCCGCCGCGCGTTGGCCCGAACTCGTTCACGCCGTCCGTTTCGCAAAAAATCAAGGCAAGCGCGCCGCGCTCGCCGCCGGCTTTAAAGCTGCTCGCGGCGACGTGATCGTCACCATCGATTCCGACAGCGCCCTCGAGCCCGCCGCCCTGCTCGCCATCGCCGGCCCGTTCCGCGATCCCAAGGTGGGAGCCGTCGCCGGCAAAGTCGGGGCCTACAATCGCCGCGCGGGTTTGCTGCCGCGCATGTTGCACGTCCGCTACATTCTTTCTTTCGACGTACTCCGCGCCGTCGAATCGTCGTACGGAACCGTCTATTGCTGCCCCGGCGCTCTTACCGCCTATCGCGCGAGCATCGTCCGCGAAGTGCTTGCGCCGTGGCTGAAACAGACCTTCCTCGGCGCCGAATGCACTTACGGAGAAGACCGCGCACTTACGAACTGGATCCTTTCACTCGGCTATTCCACTGTGTACCAGCGCTCCGCCGTGGTGCATACCGTCGTCCCCACGAACTACAAAACCATGTGCAAAATGTTTTTGCGCTGGGATCGCAGTTACGTCCGCGAGGAAATCCGTTTCATGGGGATTGTCTGGAAGCGCCCGCTGCTGCCCGCGTCGCTGGCGCTCTGGGACCGCTTCGTCACGAACCTGCGCTACCCGGTGAACTACGCGACCATCGTCCTGCTCGGCGTTCTTACCTGGGAACATCCCTACATGTTCCCGCGTTTTCTGCTCGCCGTCGGAATCGTCGGCCTTTTCTATTCGCTCTATTTCTTGCGCAGCGAACGCTCGGCCGAATTCCTCCTCGCCATCGTCTTCAGCTATTTCGCTTTCTTCACCATGTTCTGGATTTTTCCGTATGCCGTCTTCACCGTCCGCGCCCGCTCGTGGCTGACGCGATAGCTGCTTTGGTAGCAGTACGTCGTGCCCTGTTTCGCCACGCAAACATAGATCTCTTGCAGGTTCCCGTTTTTTTCTTTTTTGCGGCCTGCATTAGCTCTTCGATTTTAATTTTGCGAATTGGCCAGGCATCGTCACCACAACTGCGAAGTGCTGGACGGGAACAGCATCTTGGTCCGCGCTCCGCCCCTACAAGAAGCTTGTGCCCGGACGAAAGACAATAAATGCGGCCCCTTGCGAATTCGCCCCACTGCGGCACTTGCTAACCCTTCTTGTGCCGCTGACGCACAAGCGCCTTTTAGCAAAGCATCCGCTCCTTGCCAATTCGCAATTCGACATTCGAAGCGCAACGGGAGGCCACAAATCCAAAAGCACTCCTGGATTTCCGGCATCCTCCGTTCACTCAGTTACCAGGCGCGCCTACGCGCTCTCATTGACACTCGAGCATTTCGCCCGGATAATTGGGCTTGGCGCCGCGTCACCAGCAGAGCTGTCGCGGGCAGACTCATGCTCGCTTCCAGTGCGCCCGCAAAACGCGGCTTCTGCGAGCGCGCTCCGGTGTGCGACGAGTGACCCGGTCCGCTTGTTTGCGCCGGTCAATCTCCCGGGTTCCATGCAATAGCGGAGGAGCATTTCCTTGACGTCGTGGGTGTATGCGCTCGCGCTCTGGCTCGCTCCCGCAGCG
This sequence comes from Candidatus Acidiferrales bacterium, assembly GCA_035277685.1. Classification (GTDB taxonomy): domain Bacteria; phylum Acidobacteriota; class Terriglobia; order Acidiferrales; family UBA7541; genus Palsa-295. Next base: position 3,104 of record DATEKA010000141.1, on the reverse strand, counting down.
AATCCGGTGGCAGATTACTGGCGCCGGAACATGGATCCGCTGAAGAACCCTTTCCGCGGCCTCTACCAGCTGAATGGTTTCGATTTGGCCGTTATGCTGCCGTACTTCGTTGTAATGATCGTCCTGGCAGCCTATGGTATGCACCGCTACGCGCTCGTTTACCGTTTCTTCAAAAACCGGAAGAATACTGCCCCTCCGCCGCCCGAAATCCACAAGTGGCCGAAGGTTACCGTTCAGCTCCCCATTTTCAACGAGCGCTACGTCATCGAGCGCCTTATCGAAGCGGTCGCGCAGTTTGATTACCCCCGCGAGCTCCTCGAAATTCAGGTTCTCGACGACTCGACCGACGAAACGCAGGAGATCGCCTCGAACTGCGTTCAGCGCCACCGCGATCTCGGTTTGCCCATCACGTACATCCACCGCGCCAACCGCCAAGGATTCAAAGCTGGCGCGCTGCACAATGGCCTGCGTTCCGCCGCCGGCGAACTCGTCGCCATCTTCGACGCCGACTTCATCCCGCCCGCCGACTTCCTGCGCCGCTCGGTTCCGTACTTCACGGACCCCGCGCTCGCCATGGTCCAGACGCGCTGGAGCTACATCAATCGCAATTACTCTCCGCTCACTGAAGTCGAAGCCATCCTTCTCGATGGCCATTTCGCTATCGAGCATTCCTCGCGCTACCGCAGCGGCCTCTTCTTCAATTTCAACGGTACCGCCGGCATCTGGCGCCGCGCTGCCATTGACGACGCGGGCGGCTGGCAGCACGACACGCTCACCGAGGATACCGATCTTTCCTATCGCGCTCAGCTTCGCGGCTGGAAGTTTCTATACGTCCCTGAAATCGATTGCCCCTCCGAGCTGCCCGTCGAAATGAACGCCTTCAAAACGCAGCAGGCGCGCTGGGCCAAGGGCTTGATGCAGACCGCGAAAAAAGTTTTGCCGCGCGTGATGCGCTCCAAAGTTCCGGCCGAAGTGAAAGCCGAGGCGTTCTTCCACCTGACCGCCAACATCAGCTATCCGCTCATGGTTGTGCTCTCGATCATTTTATTGCCGGCTATGATCGTTCGCTTCTACCAGGGCTGGTTTCAGGTGCTGGTGATCGATTTGCCGTTGTTCCTCGCCTCTACATGCTCGATCTCTTCGTTTTACCTGGCTGCCGAGCGCGCCTTCTATCCAAAGACGTGGAAGCGCACATTCCTCTATTTGCCTTTCGTGATGGCCGTCGGCATCGGGCTCTCCGTCCGCAACGCTTTTGCCGTCATCGAAGCTCTCTTCGGCGTCCAATCCGAATTCGCCCGCACGCCCAAATACCGCGTCGAGTCGGGTGTCCAAAATCGCGTTTGGACCAGGAAGAACTATCGCAAACGGGCAGGCTGGATGCCGTGGGTTGAAGTTGGCCTCGGCCTCTACTTTGCCGCTGCCGTGATTTACGCCGCCGAAAACCAGAACTACGCGACGCTGCCGTTCCTCGTGCTCTTCGTCTGGGGTTACCTGTACACCGGCTTCATGTCCCTCGGTCAAACTTACTTCGAGCGCCTGCGCTTCCGCTTCGCCGCGGCCTTTCCCGCTCCGGCACCCGCGCCGGCCCCGATCGCAGTGGCTGCTACCGCCACGGTAACTGCCGCCGCCATGGCAGCCTCCGCCGGCGCCGACGCCTCCTCATCCTCCACAATCTGAATCCGCTGCGCTATTTACGGGGCCATACGCACGTTGAGCGACTACAGGTATACTCGTCCCGTGCAAACCGAGAAAGAGGTTCTAAACCGATGGACTGAGGCGGCTCCGTTCTGGGAGAAGCACCGCGAAGTTATCCGGCAGATGTTCCGCCCGGTTGCGGCAGCTCTTATCGAGGATGGATTGATCCGCAGCGGCTGCTCAGTTCTGGATGTTGCGACCGGCCCCGGCGAGCCGGCATTGACCATAGCTTCCTCGGTGGGCCCCGCAGGCAAAGTCTTCGGGATTGATCCGGTGCCGCAGATGGTGGACGCCGCTCGTCGAGCAGCAGACCATCTTGGGCTCAGAAATGCGCAATTCGACGTCGCCCTGGCAGACCGCCTGCCATTCCCGGCGGGAACGTTTGATTCCGTAGTCAGCCGCTTCGGTGTGATGTTCTTCCCATCTCCCGTTGACGCCGTTCGCGAGATGCTGAGAGTTCTCAAGCCGGGGAAGAAGCTGGCTTTAGCGGTTTGGCGCCCCGCTGAAGAAAATCCATTCTTCTACGCGCTCTCGCGAATCATGGATCGGTATGTTGATTCCCCGGCCCCTCCGCCGGATGCTCCGGACACATTCCGTTTTGCCGGCCCTCGCAAGTTGCGGGACGTTCTTGACCAGGCTGGCGCGCTATCTTCGTCCGAGCGCATTCTGCAATTCGTAATAGAAGCGCCGATCTCAGTGGAAGACCTTTGGACCCTGCGATGCGAGATGTCCGAGACGCTTCGTAAAAAGGCCGCCCTGCTTTCGACCGGGCAGTTAGCCGAGGTCAGGCGTGAGGCGCTCGACGCTTTTCGCGCCTACTCGACGGACGGCGGCCTGCGTTTCCCAGCGAATGTTCTGATCGTCAGCGGAACCAAGCACGCTGTGGCATAATCCGATGCGATTCGCGCGACTCGAGGAACGCACCGCCCGTAGAGCCCCTGGGGGAACGCCGATCTCTCGATTGGTGCGCCTACAGTGGTGGCGCGGGCCCGTTCTGAGCGGGCTTGTCGTCTCGCGCAGTCGGACTGGTCTCTCGCCATCGCAAACTGCGGAAACTCGATGACCGATACTCGCTGAAATAACCATCGGGCGAGCAAGGGCGTTATCGGGTCCCCACCCATTGGTGGCCTGGCGTTCGCGATGTAGAATCGAATCCGTGACCAAGAGAGTGATCTCCCCGGGCGCAGTACACAGCGTGCCGGCGGATTTGCGCAGGGTTCTCGTCTCCGACCCAGCCGCGCGGGCGAAATGGGAGGATATTACGCCACTCGCGCGCAATGAGTGGATCTGCTGGGTCATCTCTGTCAAGAAACCGGAAACCAGAAGGCAACATATTGAACGGGTGCGCACGGAACTTAAGGAAGGAATGCGCCGGCCTTGTTGCTGGCCGGGCTGTCCTCACCGCTGAA